>NZ_JAMPPR010000006.1:0-321554 GCF_028481645.1 Providencia sp. PROV141
TTCTTCGGCAGCTTGAATTGCAGCTAACTCGGCTTGGCGACGCTGCTCTTCCGCTTCCTCTGCCGCTTGAATCGCGGCTAACTCAACTTGACGCTGACGTGCCATTTCTTCTTCAGCGAGACGCATTGCTTCAGCTTCTTGGCGTTCGCGCTCGGCTTTTTCTTCCGCAAGTTTTTTCTCTTCGGCTTCCTGGCGTGCTTGTTCCGCTCGCTCTTGGGCAGCTTGAAGTTCTGCTAGCTTAGTTTCCCTCTCGCGTTCAGCTTGCTCTGTTGCCGCATCAATCGCAGCTTGTTGTGCTTCATACTGACGCTGAGCTTCATCTTCTGCCGCTTTAATAGCAGCTTGCTCAGCTTGATGTTGGCGTTCCGCTTCGGCTGTTGCCGCATCAACTGCAGCTTCATGGGTTGATTGGTTTTCGACGTCGTTAACTACATCATTCTGTTGAACTTCTTGTTGCTGGGTTTCTTCTTCATTTTTACGCCCAAACCCTAACCATGAAAAAAAACCTTTTTTCTTGTCTTTAGCCATTTGCCACTACACTCCTCGCGGTAAAAATATGGCACTCGATAATCAAATCGCAATAAAATTATATGCAGTCTACCATTTCATCGCTCAGCAACACATATCTGAAAGAAAAATCCTGCCAATTTAATCTGAATTTTCGTGTTAAAACTGTGAAAATGAAGCTCTATAATTGAAATACGGCCAATCAGAGATAACAACACTGCAACTTATCGCCTGACAGGTATACAATAGTAACAATCAAATTTAAGTACATAAACCCGTTAAGCAGCAATAAACATTATGGCAAAAAAACCACAGTCCCCCTCTTTAGGGCAAATTCGTATTATCGGTGGAAAATGGCGCGGAAGAAAGCTGCCAGTTCGTGATAGTGAGGGCTTACGCCCAACTACAGACAGAATTAAAGAAACATTATTTAACTGGTTGATGCCAATCATCCGAGATGCGCGTTGCTTGGATTGCTTCGCAGGCAGTGGCTCACTGGGCTTTGAAGCCCTTTCTCGTTTTGCAGAAACAGTCACCTTTATTGAGCTCGATAAACAAAACGCACAATTATTGACTGAAAATAAAACTCGCTTACAAGCCGACAACGCAACCGTAGTGAATCACAATAGCCTAAATTTTTTAAGCCAAGCAGGTACACCTTTTGATGTCGTTTTCATTGACCCACCATTTCGCAAAGGGCTACTCAATGAAACCATTCAATTGTTAGAAAAAAATCAATGGTTAGCTGAAGAAAGCTGGATATACGTTGAGTCAGAAGCGGAGTCACCACTTACTGACATTCCAGCTAACTGGCAACTTCATCGCGAAAAAATAGCTGGGCAAGTCGCATATCGCCTTTTTATTCGAACTTCACTTTAGGGACAAAAACATGTTTATCAATATTGGACGCCTGCTCATGATTTGCGTTTGGGGTTTTATGGTCTTTAACCTCGTCCATCCATTCCCTAAGCCATTGAAATATTTTATGGATATTGCAATGGTGTTCATGGTATTTATGCATGCACTGCAAACTATTTTCCTGAAAGCAACGCTTCCTAAAGGGGAAAAAATCTCTGGTTTAGTTCAACTACGCATTTTCTTTTTTGGCGTATTCGAAATGCTAGCCATGCAGAAAAAAACTAAAGCGGCTTTAGAAGAAGCAAAGAAAAGGCAATCAGACCAGTAAAAACTTTATGATGCAGGCTCAAAACGAATAAACCGAGTTCCTTGCATCGTGAGTTTTCCTTCACTGCCTAACATAACGCTTTGGTATTGTTCTTCTGTCACAATCGTTTTGATAA
This sequence comes from Providencia sp. PROV141, assembly GCF_028481645.1. Classification (NCBI taxonomy): domain Bacteria; kingdom Pseudomonadati; phylum Pseudomonadota; class Gammaproteobacteria; order Enterobacterales; family Morganellaceae; genus Providencia; species Providencia sp. PROV141. The sequence continues at coordinate 1,809 of NZ_JAMPPR010000006.1, forward strand.
TTTCGCCGCTTGAGCGTGTTTTGAAATAAATTTCATAGCGGAAGGTTTCAGGGGAAACGACATCTCGTTCACGAGAACGCATGTTAGGATAAGGGTAATCCTTTTTATTATCCACCTTGACCAAATAAGTCACCGGCAAAGAATTATCATTAATTTCATTTTGCTTACGTTGGTCAAAAAAACGCTTAGTGGCAAGAACTGCAATGACCGCTAAAACAATGATCAATAATATGGGCTTGTTCATAATGTATGCTTTTTGCTTAAAAAGTCCGTCATGATAGTTTATCTTATTTAACTAAACAGGACACGTTTCTAAGTTGCCAGATCACTGCCGTGTCATTCATTGAACATATAAGGATGTGTATATGATTAGTTGGCCATTCCTCGCAGTACTCTTTTCTGGTTGGTTATATGTCGATGCCGCCTATCGAGGACCTGGGTGGCAACGTTGGTTATTTCGCCCGATCACGCTGCTGCTTTTATTACTTTGGGGGTGGAGTTCCGATGATCTTAACCTGCAAAACTACCTCATTCTTGCTGGGTTGCTAGTTTCTCTTGTTGCGGATCTTTCTCGTATGCTTTCAAGTGAGCACTTACTAGCTTCTGTCGCATTGATGTTCTTAAGTTATTTGATTTACACCATCAGCTTTGGAATGCAGCTAAATTTCGGGCTCTATCTACCTTGGCTAGCTGCCCCTCTGATTATCGCTGCCATTACTTTAGTATTTATTTGGGGCAAACTTGATAATCTTCAATCCATTGTTTTTGCATCACTAATAATGTGTATGATTATGGCGTGGGTTGCTGGTGACCAATATTTTGGTCTCGGTCGTGAATATAATTTTTCAATCATGGTTGGTGCGTCTCTGCTATTTCTTTCTAACTGTGTTTGGCTAATAGCTCGATTCCGTATTCCTTTTAAAGCCTCAAAAGCCGTTGTTGCGGCTCTCTATTTCCTTGGGCAGTTCTTTATTGTGCGGGCAATCTACTTGTAATTAGCGTCTACATAAGACTATGCCAATTGACTAAAAGTGCTATTTGAGAATTTTATCAATTGGCTCCCTCTTTTGGGTTTGACTCTGGAGTAGACTCCAGAGTGTAGACTTATCAACAATGAATGATAAAACGGATCATTGCTTGATAAGGGGGCGCTTATGCACTCACACTCTCATAAAGAAAATCATGTACATAGCAGTTCTTGTTGCTCTAGTAACAATACTTGCTCATCGGCTATCGCTGAAAATGACAAAAAAGTGAGTAACGACTCACATACTTCTGAGCACAATGCTGTGAAGAAAAACCTTGATGATGAAGAAGAAGCTATAGGGGGCTATTCCTCCCATGAGCATGTGGCGGATGACAATCATCATGAAAAACATAACCACCAGCATAGTAATAGCTGTGGTTTACCCCCTGATGTCGCGAATGAAGTTGAACCAACCCAAACAGCGAGTCAACGTTTTAGCTGGATAATCCGTGGTATGGATTGCCCAAGCTGCGCAAATAAAATCGAAACTGCAGTTAAGCAAATCAGTGAAGTAAAGCAAGCCAAAGTATTATTTGCCACAGAAAAACTTGTGGTTGATGCCAACACCGATATTAGTGTGGCAGTTCGCTCTACCGTTGAAACTGCGGGTTATGAATTACTTGAAGTCGGTGGCAATAGTGCGACAGCTGCACCCCCTCCAAGCTTACTCAGCGAAGCTAAGCCCGTTATTATATTAGCGATTTTGATGGCTATCAGCTGGGGAATTGAATCATTCAGCCCACAAGTCGGTAAGATAGCCTTTATTTTGACAACCCTATTTGGGTTATATCCGATTGCTCGTAAATCACTGCGCTTAATGCGAACGGGTTCACCTTTTGCCATCGAAACGTTGATGACGGTTGCCGCAATAGGCGCAATCTTTATTCAAGCGACAGAAGAAGCTGCAATGGTTATCTTACTGTTTATGTTAGGCGAAATGTTGGAGTCTTATTCAGCCGGGAGGGCCAGACGAGGTGTTAGCGCCTTAATGGCACTGGTTCCAGAAGATGCCGTTTTAATCAAAAATGGGCAAAAAACGACGATTCCCGTTGCACAATTACGGCCAGGAGACATTATTGAGATTGCACCAGGTGGGCGTTTACCTACCGATGCTGTGTTAGTTTCAGGTTTTGCTAGCTTTGATGAGAGTGCTTTAACGGGGGAGTCTGTGCCTGTCGAACGTAATGTTGGAGAGAAAGTGGCAGCAGGCTGCTTATCTGTAGATAGAGCCGTTCAAATGCAGGTGGTATCAGAACAGGGGCAAAATGCGATTGACCGCATTTTACAGCTGATTGAAGAAGCAGAAGAACGTCGCGCACCAATAGAACGTTTTATTGATCGCTTTAGCCGTGTATACACACCAATCATCATGCTGATTTCCGCATTAGTGATTGTTATTCCACCTATTTTCTTCAGCGCACCATGGGAAACATGGATTTATCGCGGGTTAACACTGTTATTGATTGGTTGCCCTTGCGCATTAGTGATTTCAACCCCTGCAGCAATCACCTCCGCGTTAGCAACTGCTACACGGCGCGGGGCCTTAATTAAAGGTGGCGCAGCACTTGAACAGCTGGGCACTGTCACCACAATTGCTTTAGATAAAACAGGCACACTGACAGAAGGTAAACCCCATGTCACTAACTTAGTGCCTGTTGAAGGCTTGTCAGAAAGTGAATTAGTGCAAATCACCGCATCTGTTGAGGTTGGCTCTCACCACCCACTTGCTAAAGCAGTAGTTAATAAAGCGGAAGAACTTTCTTTGACTGTCACTGAAGCGCAAGAGCGTAAGGCACTGGCAGGAAAAGGAATTGAAGGATACCTTAATAACAAACATATCCTTGTTAGCGCACCAAACCGCCTTGATACGCCATTAAATAGTGAGTGGCAAAGTAAAGTAGAAACCTTAGAAGCAGAAGGGAAAACGGTTGTTGTCACACTCGAAAATAACCGCATGATTGGTTTAACCGCACTGCAAGATACATTGCGCAAAGATGCTGCGGATACGATGAGCATGCTAAAAACGCTCAACGTGAATGCCGTGATGCTGACAGGTGATAACCCTCGAGCAGCAAGTGCTATTGCAGGCCAATTAGGCATGGAATACCGCGCAGGGTTATTACCGGAAGATAAAGTCACTGCGGTTATGGAGCTTAACCGAAACCACAGCACGATGATGGTCGGTGATGGCATTAATGATGCTCCAGCAATGAAAGCGTCTAGTATCGGTGTTGCCATGGGCAGTGGTACGGATGTGGCATTAGAGACTGCCGATGCCGCGTTAACTCATAACCGTTTAACTGGGCTCGCAGAAATTATTGCGCTATCTCGCGCAACACGAAAAATCATTCGTGAAAATATTGCGATTTCCTTAGGGTTAAAAGCGATATTTCTAGTGACCAGTTTATTAGGAATTACTGGGCTTTGGGTCGCTGTACTTGCTGACTCCGGTGCAACAGCACTCGTTACAGCAAATGCGGTACGTTTACTGCGAGTTAAATTACCGCAAGTTAAAAAATAACTTTAATCAACTGATTTAAACGCCACAATAAGTGGCGTTTTTTCTTTTACAACCTTTCCAATAAATACTTTAATTACAATATGTTAAATGAAATTTCAACTTAAGAATTAGGACTAACTTTTTCTCCATCAACCCCAGATTCCGCTAAAATGCATTTTGAAAATCACTCTTTTGGCAAGGTACTAGCGGGTATTAGGTATGGTAAAAAATCACAGTTCAACGCCACATGACGCTGCATTTAAAGGGTTCATGTCTAAAATTGATAATGCACGTGATTTTTTTGATATTCATTTGCCCGACCATATTAAGCAATTATGTGATTTCAAAACATTAGCGATAACAAATTCTTCTTTCATTGATAACCAGCTACGAACTCGTCTTTCGGATATGCTCTACACTGTCGAGACACAGCAAGGTGAAGGTTATATTTATATGTTAGTTGAGCACCAATCAACACCCGATAAGCTAATGGGTTGGCGGATGATGCATTATTCGTTCCTTGCCATGAATCAACATTTACAACAAGGCCATCATGATTTACCACTGGTTGTGCCAGTTTTATTTTATCATGGAAAGGTAACGCCTTATCCATATGCTAAGCCGTGGACACACTGTTTTCCGTGGCCAGAAATTGCATCAAACTTGTATAGTCAGCCATTTCCGCTCGTCGATATTACTGTCATTGATGATAATGAACTCGTAAACCATCGCAAAGTTGCAGTGATGGAGCTGGCGATGAAACATCGGGACCTAAGGGATAACATTGAGAAGGTAACGCAACTGTTAGCCGAAGCGATGAATAAAAACTACCACCGTAGTGATGATGTTATTACTATTTTTAACTACCTATTTATTACTATGGATTCACCTCATTTTGAAACAGTGGTCAATCAACTTATATTTCAATTAGAAAACAACCAAGAGGCAATTATGAACATCGCACAACGATTAAAAGATCAGGGATTACAAGAGGGAATTGATATAGGAGTAAATAGAGGCATTGATATAGGAGTAAATAAAGGCATAGATATCGGAGCAAACAAAAAACAACATGAAGTTGCACTGAAAGGTTTACAACTCGGTACAAGTATTGAACTTATCAGCCAGCTTACTGGATTAAGTTATAAGGAAATATTAAACCTGCAATAATAGCCCCCACCTCTTGGCAGGGATTAACACACAAAATGAAATTAGCTAATGGCAGCTAGCTCGATTTTTTACGTAACAAATAACGATACGGGGCATTGTCAGCCTCTACCGCTAATAAATCATGCTCCATAAAGCGACAGAAACCTGGGATATCCCGTGTGGTTGCTGGGTCATCAGCAATAATTAACAACGTTTCCCCATCAGCCATATTACGAACTGTTTTGCGCACTAACATCACAGGCTCTGGGCATCGTAACCCTAGCGTATCAAGGGTTTTCGTTGGATTAGCAAATAAATCAGACATTAAAAAACACTTTTAAAAGGAATCAATAGACTGATTATATAATAAAATGCTCATTGATAAATGAACAGTTTTGCTTTTGTTGCGCAACGAGCGTATGATGCGCTGTTCCCAAATGCTGGGATGTATTTCATGGGTTCCCTCACCCCATTGTGACTAAAAAGGTACAATATGTTTAATTTTACTGCGCAGCAAAAAGCCACTGCGTTAATTTGGCTTTCGTTATTTCATATTTTAATCATTACCTCTAGTAACTACCTCGTGCAGTTGCCAATTAATATTTTTGGCTTCCATACCACTTGGGGTGCTTTTACTTTTCCATTTATTTTCCTTGCAACAGATCTAACTGTCCGTATTTATGGCGCACCGCTTGCACGCCGGATCATCACCGCCGTTATGCTGCCCGCACTATTAATATCCTATGTTATTTCAGCGTTATTTTTCCAAGGTGAATGGCAAGGTTTTACCGCTTTATCTGAGTTCAACCTATTCGTTGCGCGTATCGCCGCGGCAAGCTTTATGGCTTATGTACTTGGTCAAATATTAGATGTCAGTGTATTCAATAAGTTACGCCAAAATGCGCGTTGGTATGTGGCACCTGCCTGTGCCATGTTCTTTGGTAACTTAATTGATACTATCGCATTCTTCTTTATCGCATTTTTCCGTAGTAGCGACCCATTCATGGCCGCAAACTGGGTCGAAATTGCATTAGTTGACTATGTTTTCAAGCTACTTATTTGCATGCTGTTTTTCTTGCCTGCTTATGGTGTGCTTTTGAATTTTATCTTGAAGCATTTCTTTGCAAACTCAGATAAAAAACAGTTAGCCAATCAGCACTAAACAAAAAAAGGAGATAGCTAAATGCTATCTCCAAATAAATTTAACTGAGCTAAAACAAAGAATAACAACCCTACAATTCGATAAGTAACAGATCACAAAGCTTTTGCTAGGAGTGAAATCGGGTGCTCACACTTCTTACTTGTCGACATCTCAATCTGCCACTTACAGGTTTCACAGTCTGTAATCACCATATCAGCGCCACTTTCTTCGATTTGGCGGAATAATCCAGCCCCAATCCCTTGAGAAACTTCATAATTTTCTTTTTTGAAACCATATGTACCAGCGATACCACAACATTGTGAATCCAGCACAATCAACTCCACACCCGGTACACGCTTAATTAACTCTAACGTATAGGAAGTCCAACCCATTTTTTCCATATGGCATGGTGTATGGTAGGCCACTTTTAAAGGCGTATGTTTCAGCTTGAGCTCGCGCCCTTCTTCAAGTAAACGATAAATATAACGCGTTGCGAGTTCGATGTTATCCCTCATCGCAGAAGTATCGACATCGAGTACATGTGTATATTCATCACGGATGGTAAACGTACACGTTGATGACGTTGCAACAACGGGTATATGTTTTTCAAGGATAGTTTCTTGCAAGGACTCTAAATTAACATTCGCTTGACGCTTCGCCTGTTTCATAAAGCCATTGGCAATTAACGCCACGCCACAACATTTTTCACGCTTAAGTAGCTGAACGCCAATATTCATGCCATTAAAGACTTTAATTAAGTCCTTACCTAATTGAGGGTGGTTGTAATTTACATAACAACCATGGAAGAACGCAACTTGCTCTTCAAATTTAGCTTGTTCCGCAGCTTGTTTTGCGTACCAGCGGCGGAAAGTCCCAAACGAATATTTAGGTAATTCACGGCGATGGTCTATTTTCAATGCTTTATCAAGGATTTGACGTACAGGTTTTAGCCCTGTAATGGTATTCACCACGGGTGCAAAAGGCGTTGATAGCGAGCCCATTAAATCTGTATGGCTAAGAATTGCATCACGAATTTTAGGCTTCTGTTGGCTATAAGTATTGCGAGCGCGAGCAATGATATCGCCAATTTTCACATCCGACGGACAAGCCACTTCACAACGCTTACAATTTGTACAATATTTAAGTGCTTCGTCATATAACATGGGGTCTTTTAAACGTAAACGCTCACCATCTGGCCCTGCTTGTTTTGGCCCTGGGTACAATGGATTAACTTTTGCGACAGGGCAATAAGTGGTACACACCGTGCATTTTATACAGCTTTCAAAGCTTGCATCTTGAATACTCATTGTGCCACCTCCGCCTGCATCGCTTTATTTTTACTCATTTCATTGATTATTTGATTCGCTGCATATAATGCGCTAATCATTGATACACCAGCGCCACAGCCTTGAGTAAGGGGGTCAAAACCGCCTAATACGGCACCTGCCACATAGAGATTAGAAATCGCTTTCCCTCCCTTTTGTGCTCGTAGTTTTTCATCGGTTTTCACACCAAAAGCCATATAAGGCTGGGAAGCGAAAAACTCTTTATTGGTCCATTTTGCACGTTCTGAAATTTCACACAGATCCAATTGCATCAAAGGCTCATAGATACGGTCAAATTCGGCTACCAACCCATTATTGAAAAAACTCCCTGTCGCCAGAACGAAATGCTTAGCTTTTAAAGAGATATCACCATGATTGCGAGTTTGTACCGAGTCAATTACCCCATCGAAACAATTCACTGAAGTAACTTTATCACCCGGCATCACAATACCGCCTTGGCGACGAAATTGACGCAGTAGCAACTCATGTAAGCGAATACCTAATAATGATGGCGGTAACGTCGGCAGCAAGAATAAGGGCTTGCCTAACCGTTTTTGTAACTCAATTAATGGCTCATCACTATCAAGTCCTACACAAGCAGGCATGAATATAGTGTCAGCATCAGCAACTAACGGAAGAATTTCTTCAACCATTTGCGCCATATTCTCCGGCCTATCCAACCAACGAGCGACATTAATTGCCCTAAATTCACTCGGGTTTTCTCTCAAACGGTCAAGTAAAGGTAAATGAACATAATGAGAACTGGCTTCTATCCCATCACGTTGTAGTTCATCCGCCACCATTTGTGGTTGGAAATCTAAAAACCCTTCGATACCAACAACCGCAATTTTTCCCATTGCCATTTTTTGATGTAAGCCCACCGTTGGGACAGACTCAGGACTGAGCCACGTCATGCGCTTATGGCCTAAAGGTGTAATGCGATAATGATTTTCTTCACAAGCGCCTTTTAAATGGACTCCTGCTTGCTGCAATATTGACTGTGCCATATGCGCTAGCTCAGTAACTTGCGATTTTCCAATTAAACTATAAGGGTGAGCTGGCGACTGTTCCTTTAACGCATCAAGCATTTCTAATGGTTTTTCGGCAACTTGCCCATCCGGTAAATGTGTGAGCAAATCTAATGAACCTGAAGAAAAATGCAGCGCATTTTGCCCAGCGCTAACAATTGCACAAGACAGGCTTGATTGTGTTAAACGAATACCACAAAGTAACCCTGCTAGGCCGCCGCCCATTACCACAGCATCATATTTCATTATCAGCCTCCTTCTGTGCATCCTTACCTAGTGTCGCTTCGTTCATGCCACATAATCCATGATATACCCAACTGGTAAATTCACTTTCACGCAGTGCATCCCCCCAAGCAATTGGACGTACACCTTTCCATCGCTCATTCAGGAAGTGGCCAAGTTGTTGCTCTGTTTCATGAGGCGTTGTGACATTAAAACGATTGAGTAAGCCCGCAGCCCTGCAAGCACATAATTCACCTTGGCAAGTTCCCATACCCACTCGGGTACGGCGCCTTAAATCAAGCAAGTTATTGACCGTCAATGAATTAACAGCATAACGTACTTCACCAGCAGTAACGGCTTCACACTCACAGACTAAACTTTTATCGAGCCTATCCGTACTGAGAATGGCAGAAGCTCTGTCACCATGACGGTAAACCGCTGAACCACGAATAGGGGCTGGAATAGAAACAACATTACGTAAGGCTTCTTCTGCACTGTGCTGCGAGCCTGGTAACGGCGCTTCTGCGGTTGTACATTTGGCGCTGTGGCCCAGTTTTTCGCAAACTTTATCTGTAGCCCATTCCGCCATCAGGCGATAAGTCATCAACTTGCCACCCGTAATGGTGATGAAACCTTCTAAGCCATCACGTTTAGCGTGGTCTAACAACACAATACCGCGGCTCACATTACGCCCTGATGGGTCATCATCACTGGCAACTAATGGTCGAACGCCTGCATATGCACGTAAAATGCGCGTTGTCGCAAGTGCAGGAGATAGCATTGAACCTTCGCGAATAAGAATATCCACCTCTTCAGGGGTGACATACATATTATCAATTTGATCATATTCAATATGAGTCGACGTGGTGCCAATCAGGGAAATAGTATCGCCGGGAACCAAAATATCGGCATCTGCAGGTTTACGGCAGCGGTTTATCACCATGTTATTCAAGCGGTGGCCTAAAATTAATAGTGCGCCTTTTGCAGGGAACATTTTAATTTTTAATTCGCCATACTCTGCGATTTTTTGTCCCCAAATCCCACCAGCATTAACAACAATTTCTGCATAAATATCATACTGTTTCTTGGCATGGTGATCATAAACCGTCACGCCACGTACCGTATCTCCATCCCGAATCAAACCAATGACTTCGTGATAAGTTAACACTTTCGCGCCATGCTCTCTGGCATCTAACATATTTGCCGCTGTCAAACGAAATGGGTCAACCGTGCCATCAGGAACACGAACCGCACCTATGAGATGAGGGTTAACGGAAGGTTCAAGGCGAATCGCCTCTTTAGGGTCAATCGCCGTTGCATCAATACCTGCAGCTTGGCAAGCCGTAATGAATTGTTGCTGATACTCTAAGCTGTCTTCGGGGAGGGTAATAAACAAACCATCTGTTCGCTCAATACAGTGATGCGCGATACGCTTTAAAATCTTGTTCTCTTCTATACATTCTCTGGCAGATTCTCCATCTGTGACTGCATAACGCGCGCCACTGTGAAGTAATCCATGGTTACGCCCAGTCGCTCCAGTCGCAATATCATGCCTTTCGAGCAAAACGGTTCTTAGACCTCGGCGAGCGCAGTCACGAGCGACCCCTGCACCTGTTGCGCCACCACCAATAATGATGACATCCGTTTCAGTCACAGATGAGCCATTCATGTCGCATTCCTCACATTAATAAACGTTTCTATAATAGATAAGTATAGGTTCTATTTTTATAATCTATTATTAAATATAGCCCAGAAACGCGATCAATGTTTGATAAGGAACAAAAACGAAAGTGATAGATCCATTTTTAGTGTTTTAAAGAGCAAAATCGTGATGAAAATCACAAAATAATTAACATTTCTAGTTCCATTCTATTCACAAATGTCATTTACTATGCAACTTCATAAACAAAATCAATAATTGTGCGTTGGATTACAGATAAATTGTTTTTTAACGACTACAATTTAGAGCAATTAAGAAAATAAAGACTCTTAAATTACTCGATTATTTTCGTTTTTGTTACTTCACCAATAATAAACACTCAATCTTTCTCTGAAACAGAGAAATGGAAGTGTAAATAAAAATTAGCATGCCATCGGAGGCGTATATGTTAAGCATTTTTAAACCAGCACCTCATATACAGAGGCTGCCAGCTGATAAGGTAGATCCTGTCTATCGTAAGCTTCGCTGGCAGATCTTCATGGGTATTTTCTTTGGTTACGCAGCGTATTATCTAGTCCGAAAGAACTTTGCGTTAGCGATGCCATATCTTGTTGAACAAGGTTTCTCTAAAGGTGACCTTGGTTTTGCATTATCAGGGATCTCAATTGCTTACGGATTTTCTAAATTTATCATGGGGTCGTTTTCCGACCGCGCAAACCCGCGTTATTTCTTACCAGCAGGTTTGATTCTCGCCTCCGCGGTGATGTTAATCATGGGCTTCGTGCCATGGGCAACATCGAGCATCATGATCATGTTCGTATTACTGTTCCTTTGTGGTTGGTTCCAAGGTATGGGTTGGCCTCCTTGTGGACGTACCATGGTTCACTGGTGGTCACAAAAAGAACGTGGTGGTATTGTTTCGGTTTGGAACTGTGCGCATAACGTTGGTGGCGGTATCCCACCATTACTGTTCATGTTAGGTATGGCATGGTTTAACGACTGGAAAGCCGCACTGTATATGCCTGCATTGGCCGCTATCCTCGTTGCGATTATTGCATTTGCATTAATGCGTGATACCCCGCAGTCTTGTGGTCTTCCACCCATTGAAGAATACAAAAACGACTACCCAACAGACTATAAAGCATCCGATGAAGAAGAGTTAACAGCAAAAGAAATCTTCATGAAGTATGTTTTCCCGAACAAACTGTTATGGATGATTGCAATTGCTAACGTGTTCGTTTACTTACTGCGCTACGGTGTTTTGGACTGGTCTCCAACTTACCTACGTGAAGTAAAACACTTTGCAATGGACAAATCTTCATGGGCTTACTTCTTATATGAATACGCAGGTATCCCAGGAACATTACTGTGTGGTTGGATGTCGGATAAAGTCTTCCGCGGTAACCGTGGAGCCACTGGTGTGTTCTTCATGGTTCTGGTAACCATCGCAACTATCGTGTTCTGGATGAACCCAGCGGGTAACCCAAATATTGATATGGCATGTATGCTGATCATCGGTTTCTTAATCTATGGTCCTGTTATGTTGATTGGTTTACACGCCCTTGAACTTGCACCGAAAAAAGCAGCTGGTACAGCCGCAGGATTTACTGGCTTGTTCGGCTACCTCGGTGGTTCTGTAGCAGCAAGTGCTATCGTCGGTTATACCGTAGACTACTTCGGTTGGGACGGTGGCTTCGCAGTCATGATCGGTGGTTCAGCATTAGCGGTTGTTCTACTGTTTATCGTCATGTTGAGCGAAAGCAAACATAAACGTGAATTAGCAAACTCACAATAGACATTCATCAAATGTTCATTGTTAATCGCTAGACTCGTGGGCTATATCAAAAAATGATGTAGCCCATTTTTTTACCCAAATAAAGTGCCAAGGAGATATAATCATGAGCTTTCCATTAAAAACATTGGTGGCTAGTATGGTTTTAGTGATGTCAGTGTCTGCTGTAGCTCAAGCTTCAAGTAAAGTTGTCATTGCACATCGTGGTGCAAGTGGTTACTTACCGGAACATACCCTACCTGCAAAAGCAATGGCTTACGCACAAGGTGCTGATTTTCTTGAGCAAGATTTAGTTATGACGAAAGATAACGAGCTTGTGGTCTTACATGACCATTATCTCGATCGCGTAACAGATGTTGCTGAACGTTTCCCTGATCGTGCCCGTAAAGATGGCCGTTACTATGCGATTGACTTTACCCTTGATGAAATCAAATCACTCAATTTTACAGAAGGATTTGATATTGTTGATGGCAAAAAAGTCCAAAGCTATCCGAACCGCTTCCCGATGGGCAAATCAGACTTCCGCGTTCATACCTTCCAAGAAGAGATTGAATTTGTTCAAGGATTAAACAAATCAACGGGTAAAAATATTGGTATCTACCCAGAAATTAAGGCGCCTTGGTTCCACCTACAAGAAGGCAAAGATATCACCAAGAAAACACTAGAAGTTCTTAAAGAATATGGCTACATCACCAAGGATTCCAACGTTTATCTACAATCATTTGACCCAAATGACCTAAAACGTATCAAAAATACCTTGATGCCAGAAATGGGGATGGATCTTAAATTAATTCAATTGATTGCTTACACCGATTGGAACGAGACTCAAGAACAAAAACCTGACGGGACGTGGGTCAATTACAATTATGATTGGATGATGAAACCGGGTGCTATGAAAGAAATTGCCACTTATGCAGATGGCATTGGCCCTGATTATCATATGCTAATTAGTGAAGAATCCACACCAAGCAATATCAAAGTGAATGGCATGGTCAAAGAAGCCCATGACAACAAAATGGCGGTTCATCCGTTCACTATCCGGGTTGATAAGCTGCCAAAATACGCCAAAGATGGGCAACAACTTTATGACATCATTTATAACCAAGCCGATGTCGATGGTGCCTTCACCGACTTCCCTGATTTAGGGGTTAAGTTCTTAGAGCAACAGAAACAAAAATAGTTTTCTGGGACAAAACAAGAATGCAGCCATTTGGCTGCATTCTCTTCAAGTTGACCATCTTAATTTAAATTTAAGCGATAGTGACAGGGAATGCGATCACATCACTGATTTTATCTGCATTTAAAGCAATCATAATCAGCCTATCAACCCCAACAGCGACACCAGAGCAATCAGGTAAACCATGCTCTAAAGCCGCGAGCAAGTGCTCATCAATAGGTGCGGTAGGTAGCCCCATAGCCGCTCGCTTACGGTTGTCTTGTTCAAATCGCTGACGTTGTTCGCTTGCATCAGTGAGTTCATGGAAACCATTCGCCAGTTCCATTCCCTTATAATACACCTCAAAACGTTCAGCAACGCGGTGATCTTCAGTGCTAATCACGGCAAGAGACGCTTGGGTTGCAGGGAAATGATACACAACAGCCGGTTTTTCTTTGCCAATATGAGGCTCAACACCCATGGTAAATAGCAGCTGTAGCAAGGTATCTTTATCTTCTTCAGTATCAGCGATATTGCTTAAATCTAAACGAGCTGCAACCTCACGTAATTCACTTTTTTCAGCAGATAACGGGTCAATATCCAAATAGCGTAAAAACGCTTGTTGGTATGAAAGTAGCTCTGCACTCTCACATTCTAAAACTTGTTGCAGTAGGTCATCCACTTCATTGATCAAGCGGTACATATCAAAATGCGGGCGGTACCACTCTAACATGGTAAATTCAGGATTATGATGCCGCCCTGCTTCTTCATTTCTAAAGCTACGACCTAACTGATAGATAGGACCACTACCGGCCGCTAATAAGCGTTTCATGTGGTATTCAGGGCTGGTCATTAAATACAAATTAATACCTTGCGCCGCACCAGGACCCACAAAATGCGTTTCAAATGGGACAAGATGAATGTCAGTGACTGTTGCCTGACTCATTGCGGGGGTTTCGACTTCAAGTACACAACGATCAGTAAAAAAACGTCTGATTTCCGCAATTATTTTTGCGCGCTGTAACAAGTTAGCGATGGGGGCGGTTGGCTGCCAATTCGCTATATCACTCATTAAGATGACTCCAAAATAAACTTAGTCGTGCAGTGTACCCACCTCACAGGCAACACACAATGCATTTACACTGATAATGCACATTTATCTGAACGTAAATACTTGCAACTGCCGACATGATGAGTAAGTAGAGATAGCCTGAAACATGATTAATTCTTATATTATGTGACATATCTGTTACTAAAAAAGCGAAACGATTCGCTTTCTCAATCTATTTTAAAATTTTCTGTTCAAAATTAAATTTATTCTAAAAATAAATAGTGAGACTCCTCGCAAATTAGCATTCAATATGAATTAAACTCTTCAGCTATAATAATAGTATTAATCACTGACTATTGATAAAACCTGACTAATTCACTTGGTTTTATACACTAAAAGTTTATGTAAATTTAATGATAATTATTTGAAATTCCTTTTTATTCGATGTTAACAGCCTAGAAAATCGAGTGATGTAAAAACAATTTATAAAAAGAAGATCTACCTCACACTTTATCACTAAATTTGGCCAAAACCCCCCTCTATATCAAATTTATCTTGAGGACTATTCGCTATAATTCACAGCATGATAAGTCATTATTAGCTATTATATTATTTACTATTAAAAAACAGATATTTCGTAGTTTAGCTTTAAGTTGAACTGAAAATAATGTAGCTAATTATCAAAAGTATTTAAAAGAATTTATCAATTTTACACTTGAACAATGGAGAAGCGCAGTGCAAACCTTCAATGCCGATTTAGCGATTATCGGGGCCGGGGGCGCAGGCTTACGTGCAGCAATTGCTGCCGCTGAAGCAAATCCCAATATCAAGATTGCTCTGGTCTCAAAAGTATACCCAATGCGTAGCCATACCGTGGCAGCAGAGGGGGGATCAGCAGCAGTTACTCAGGCTCATGACTCCTATGACTATCATTTTAATGATACTGTCGCTGGTGGGGACTGGCTGTGTGAGCAAGATGTCGTCGATTATTTCGTCGAACACTGCCCAACAGAAATGACCCAACTAGAGCTATGGGGCTGCCCGTGGAGCCGTAAACCAGATGGTTCAGTTAACGTTCGCCGTTTTGGTGGGATGAAAATTGAGCGTACGTGGTTTGCTGCTGATAAAACTGGCTTCCACATGCTCCATACCCTGTTCCAAACTTCATTAAAATATCCACAAATTCAACGTTTTGATGAACACTTCGTTCTCGATATCATTGTTGATGAAGGCCAAGTTCGCGGTCTTGTTGCATTAAATATGATGGAAGGCACAAAAGTCCAAATTCGTGCAAACTCCATTGTCATGGCAACAGGCGGAGCAGGACGCGTTTACCGTTACAACACCAATGGCGGTATTGTTACTGGTGATGGCATGGGGATGGCATTCCGCCATGGTGTCCCTTTACGTGATATGGAATTCGTTCAATATCACCCAACAGGCCTCCCAGGCTCAGGTATCTTGATGACAGAAGGTTGTCGTGGAGAAGGTGGTATCTTAGTCAATAAAGATGGCTATCGCTATCTGCAAGACTACGGAATGGGACCTGAAACACCACTGGGTAAACCTGAAAATAAATATATGGAACTCGGTCCTCGTGACAAAGTTTCCCAAGCATTCTGGCACGAATGGCGTGCAGGTCGCACCATTAGCACTCACCGTGGTGATGTCGTCTATCTGGATCTACGTCACCTTGGCGCAGAAAAACTACATGAGCGTTTACCATTTATTTGTGAATTGGCGAAAGCCTACGTGGGCGTCGACCCAGTAACAGACCCAATTCCTGTTCGCCCAACCGCTCACTACACTATGGGTGGTATCGAAACGGATCAACGTACAGAAACGCGCATTAAAGGCCTATTTGCCGTTGGTGAGTGTTCTTCTGTTGGCTTACACGGTGCAAACCGCTTAGGTTCTAACTCATTAGCTGAATTAGTGGTATTTGGTCGCTTGGCCGGTGAAGAAGCCGCTCGCCATGCTGCTGAAGCAACACCTGCCAATGCAAATGCTATCGAAGCCCGTACCCGTGATATCGAAGCTGACCTCAGTAAACTCATGAACCAAAAAGGGAAAGAGAGCTGGTCGAAAATTCGTGACGAAATGGGTATTTCAATGGAAGAAGGCTGCGGTATCTACCGTACTCCTGAATTAATGCAAAAAACCGTTGATAAGATTGCTGAACTGAAAGAACGCTTCAAACACGTCGAAATTACTGACCATAGCAGCGTATTTAACACTGACCTACTGTACACCATTGAATTAGGCTTTGGCCTTGATGTGGCGGAATGTATGGCTCACTCTGCAATCAACCGCAAAGAATCACGTGGTGCACACCAACGTCTCGACGAAGGTTGTACTGAGCGTGATGATGTGAATTTCCTTAAACATACTTTGGCATTCTATAACCCAGAGGGCTCCCCTCGTTTAGAATACAGTGATGTGAAAATCACGAAATCTCAGCCAGCTAAACGTGTTTACGGTGCCGAAGCTGAAGCTCAAGATAAGGCGAAGAAGGAGCAAGCTAATGGATGATATGAAACACCTAAAAATGGAGATCATGCGTTACAATCCGGAAACGGATAGTGAGCCCCATTTGGTGACGTATGATGTCCCTTACGACGAGCAAACTTCTTTGTTAGATGCGTTAGGCTATATCAAAGATAACCTCGCTCCAGACCTATCTTACCGCTGGTCTTGTCGTATGGCGATTTGTGGTTCTTGCGGCATGATGGTTGATAAAGTGCCTAAACTGGCGTGTAAAACATTCCTGCGTGAATACCCGCAAGGTATGAAAGTTGAGCCATTAGGTAACTTCCCAATTGAGCGCGACCTTGTTGTTGATATGACTCACTTTATTGAGCGTTTAGAGGCGATCAAACCGTATATTATCGGTAATGACCGTAAACCTTCTGAGGGCCCAAATAAGCAAACGCCTGCACAGATGGCCAAATACCATCAGTTCTCAGGCTGTATCAACTGTGGTCTGTGCTATGCAGCTTGCCCACAATTTGGACTGAACCCAGAGTTCATCGGCCCAGCCGCGATCACATTGGCAGAGCGCTACAATTTAGATAACCGAGACCATGGTGCGAAAGAACGCATGACCTTATTAAACGGTGACAATGGTGTCTGGAGCTGTACGTTTGTAGGCTACTGTTCTGAAGTCTGTCCTAAGCATGTCGACCCTGCTGGTGCTATTCAGCAAGGGAAAGTTGCCAGCGCGCAAGACTTTGTTATCGCCATGCTGAAGCCACGATAAGGAGAATTGAAGTCATGACTACGAAACGTAAACCCTATGTCAGAGAAATGAAGGGCGACTGGTGGCAAAAGCTGGGTTTTTACCGCTTTTACATCATGCGTGAAAGTACCTCCGTCCTTCAGGTCTGGTTCAGTATTTTAGTCCTGTATGGGGTATTTGCGCTGAAAAGCGGTCCAGAATCATGGGCTGGCTTTGTTGGGTTCTTAAGCAACCCAATCATTCTTATCATTAACATCATTACATTGGCTGCGACATTGCTGCATACCACGACGTGGTTCAACCTTGCGCCAAAAGCCGTCAGTATTATTGTGAAAGATAAGAAAATGTCTGATGAGCCTATCGTTAAAGGCTTCTGGGCTCTCACGATTGTTGTTACGGCGGCAATCTTAGCAATCGCATTGTTATTTTAATCTAAGGAGAATCTGATGAATCTAACGCCTAAACGTTCCGATGAGCCGATTTTCTGGGGGTTATTTGGTGCAGGTGGTATGTGGAGTGCCGTGATTGGCCCTGCAATCATCATTCTGTTAGGAATTTTAATTCCTCTCGGTGTGGCACCAGAAATGCTGAGCTATGAGCGCATTATGGCATTTAGCCAAAGCTTTATCGGCCGCGTATTCTTATTATTGATGATTATTTTGCCAGTGTGGTGTGGTATGCACCGTATTCACCATACGCTGCACGACTTTAAAATCCATGTCCCTGCGACCAAATGGGTTTTCTACGGTGGCTCAGCAATCATTAGTGTAATTGCAATTATTGGTGTATTTACTCTGTAAATAATTCAATCACACATTATTTTAATGAAAGGTATGACTGCGCATTGTCATACCTTTTCTTTTTTAGGGCTTAAAACCTCGAATAAGTGATTCTAAACCAAACAAAAATGCTTCTGTTCCGTCATCATTATCCATGATTTGAACAGCTTCCTTTAATAACAATGGCATAGCCCCATCTTGTTCAACATCTCTCTCAGCCATTGCCGCCAAATGTTCTTGCTGTTCAAGTACTGAACCTAATGTAAAGTGCCCCACTGCACTCACTGCGTAAAGGCCACTTTTTAATGAAAAACCGCTACCAACCATAAACTGCAATTGTTTTTCCACCGTGGCGTATTGCTCTGCACTAGGCCGCGTGCCTAAATGTACCTTTGCCCCATCACGGTAGCTAAGTAAGGCTCGACGAAAACTTAGTGCATTATGGCGCAAGAACTCCTGCCACGTTTCACCTTCAACAGGTAATGGATGGTCATGATGTCGTTTTAACATTTCAACCGATAATGCATCCAACAATGTGCGCTTGTTCTTCACATGCCAATACAGCGTGGGTTGCTCAACCCCGAGCTTTTGGGCCAATTTTCGCGTTGTCAGCCCCTCCATTCCCACTTCATTCAGCAAATCTAATGCAGCCGTAATAATGGTTTCTTTATCCAATCTTGCCATCGCTTTCCCCTTAATTTTCTATTGACACTCTATCACTGATAGGGATATATTCCAAATCTATCAATGATAGAGAAATAAATAATGAATAAATTTGCGATCACTGCATTAACGATCACCGCCCTTGATGCTATGGGGATCGGTTTGATCATGCCTGTTTTACCTGCCTTACTTCGTGAGTATGTAACCCTAGAAAACTTGGCAAATCATTACGGCATCTTGCTGGCTTTGTACGCCATCATGCAGGTGTTTTTTGCCCCAATATTGGGCAAGTGGTCTGATAAATTCGGCCGCAGGCCTATTTTGTTGATCTCCCTTGCAGGAGCCGCACTGGACTACAGTTTATTGGCTTTATCGAGCTCACTTTGGATGCTGTATTTAGGTCGTTTAATTTCAGGGATCACTGGCGCAACAGGCGCCGTAGCTGCTTCTGTTATTGCCGACAACACTGCCCCACAAGAGCGTACTAAGTGGTTTGGCCGATTAGGCGCAGCATTTGGGGTTGGGTTAATCGCCGGCCCTGCAATTGGTGGCTTCGCGGGGCAATTTTCCCCGCATTTACCTTTTGTTATTGCAGCTATCTTGAACGCATGCTCTTTTGTCGTGATCTGGCTTATTTTTAAAGATCAAAATAAAAATGCCATACAGAATGATCAAAATGAAACTGTAGAGCTGTCAGTTTCCTTCATACAGCTGATAAAACCCGTCATTTTGCTACTTTTCGTCTTTTTTATGGCACAGTTAATTGGCCAGATCCCTGCAACAACCTGGGTACTATTTACCGAAAATCGCTTCCAATGGAATAGTGTTCAAGTTGGATTATCTTTGGCAGGCTTAGGCGTTATGCATGCCCTATTCCAAGCTTTTGTTGCTGGTGCCATTGCCAAAAAATTCAATGAAAAGGTAACAATCATTGTCGGCTTTGTCGCAGACGGAAGCGCATTTATTATTTTGTCATTACTCACAGAAGGTTGGATGATCTACCCTACATTAATCTTACTCGCCGGCGGTAGTATTGCATTACCAGCACTACAAGGGTTAATGTCAGCTCACGTCAATCAAGCTAATCAAGGTAAATTACAAGGCGTATTGGTGAGTTTAACCAATGCCACAGGGGTAATTGGCCCATTACTATTTAGCTTTATTCTTGGCCTTACACTGGCAAGTTGGGACGGTTGGGTGTGGCTAATTGGTGCGATAATGTATGTTTTCTTGATCGTATTTATTTTATCTTTTTATAGAAGCAGCAGACAGATAGTTAAAATAGTGACACGACCGGCAAGCTAAATTTTAGCATATGAATATTAAATGCTATGATATCCCTATCAGATTTGCTTTTGGTACATGACGTTAAGAGATATTTCAATGACAATACAACCTAAAAAACCAAGAACAAAACCTGCGGAAGAAAGGCTTGATGACCTAATGAACGCAGCAGAAAAACTTTTTCTTTCCAAAGGTTTTGTCAATACTACGGTTAGCGAAATTGTCTTATCTGCGGATGTTGCAAAAGGAACCTTTTATCACTACTTCCAGTCAAAAAATGACATTATGGAAGCCTTACGCACTCGCTATATGGATTGGTATCTAGGCCACATCCAATCCGCTTTAGACTCACAAAAAAGTGCATCAGCCAAACTCCAATCATGGTGTGAAAATAGCGTCAAATACTATGTTGAAAAACAAAACATTCACGACATGCTATTTCATGACGAATACCACGGACGCAGTAATGATCATGAAACCCGTGCAGTTGAACAGATTAAAGCTATTTTAGCTTTTGGTGAACAAAACAAAGCATGGCCAGAATTGCCACATGAATTGATGGCGACAATGATTTATCACTCCATGCATGCTGCTGTTGATAATTTAGCCAATAGTACTGAGTATGATCAACATACTTTGGGTGAGATCCTATACCAACGATTCAGTCAATTGATCAACTAAATAATTTCGTTACAGTGGTTTTTCATTTTTATCGATCAAACCACTGTATTTCAATTTAGTCATTTTTGTTACCTTCCATTCCTTTCACTCAACATAATACAGAACCACACTAATAATTTATTTTCTTTTTAGATCAATTAAATAAAAAAAATACCTATTTCTTTTCTTGTTAATAATTCGTTATTAAATGCAAATGATTATTAATTGTATTGACTGATGGTCAGTCGTCGATCTATGCTAGCGCAAAATTCAACTGTTACCTTTACTTCATTGGCTTGGATTGCATGAATAACATCACACAACAAACCGACAAACTATCGACTATCAGCCTGTTAATTTCAGCCTTATTTTGTTCTACTGCGATGGGGTCTCCCCCTAAAAGTGATGTACTTGTCGTCACCGCCACAGAAAATGATGATATCGAACCCACAGGCTACGCTAATAAATCCCAATCAACGGCAACCAAAACTTCCGCATCATTATTGGAAACTCCACAGTTTGTTTCCATTATTAAACGTGAGCAAATGGACACACTGCCCTCTGAGTCTATCAGCCAAGCCTTGCGCTATAGCGCTGGGGTTACCAGTGAAAAATTTGGTGCTTTTGGCAATGGCATTGATTTCTCAAAAATCCGTGGATTCGATGCAGACTATTACTTAGATGGCCTGAAAGTGATTGGTAATAGTGGTATTTGGGGGCCGCAAATCGATTCATGGACACTAAATAGCCTCGAAGCTATTCATGGCCCATCTTCTGCATTATATGGCCAAGGTGGTGCTGGCGGGGTTATCAATATGCAATCTCGTCGACCAAGCGCTAATGAGTCTCATCAAATTCAATTCCAAAGAGGGAACTTTGATAACAATGCCGTGAAATTTGATACCACAGGTGCATTGAATGATAGCGAAACGTTATTTTATAGAATGAATGGGTTAGCATTATCAACGCATTCACAGGTCAATTCGTCCAAACAATCCCGCTATTTATTGGCTCCATCTCTCACTTGGCAACCTAATGAAAAACTGAGTTGGACGGTATTAAGCCAATATCAACGTGATCCTCATATTGGCCACTATAATACGCTACCCGCTCAAGCAATTGGCTTATTACCGAATCCAAATGGTAAGTTAGATTTTACCCAAAACTACAGCGACCCTAGACATGAGAAATCTGAACGCACTCAATGGTCTATTACTTCACTGGTCGACTATCAAATCACCCCTTCTCTCACTTTTAAACAGAATATGCGATATTCCGATGTCGATACGCATATTAAACGTGACTTTACTCGTGGCTTTTTAGCCGGTGATCGGCTACTTACCGCGGTTTACCAAGATTCGCCAAGCCAATCAAAAACGTTAGTTGCGGATAATCAACTGATTTACCAGCTTAATACCGGACCAATTAGCCATCAGTTGCTTTCCGGTTTTGATTACCAGACTGGAAAGCTCGATAAAGACTGGTGGGGATCGCAAACCGTCAGTTTTGATCCTTGGGTGAAACCTTATTATCCTGAGTTCAAACCCTATCCGGTATCCCGCACATCAACCACGCAACGATTTGATCGTTATGGCGTTTACTTACAAGACCAACTAAGTTGGCAACAATGGGATCTCATTCTCAGTGGGCGCTATGATTGGTCATACCTCGATACCGACAATAACCTGACAAAAACAACGCAAAAGAATGACACTTCCGCATGGAGCCAACGCGTTGGGCTGACCTACGCTTTCACAAGCGGTTTTTCACCGTGGATCAGTGTGTCTGATAGCTTTGATCCTGTTTTAGGCACTGATGCAGACGGCAAATCCTTTATTCCTACAGAATCAAAACAGACCGAAGTTGGGTTGAAATACCAAAACCAGGCAGGCGATATGATGGCAAGTGTCGCGCTATATGAATTAGAACAAAAAAATGTCACTACCCATAACCCTCTAAACCCTGATTATTACAACCAAACAGGGAAAATTCGTTCACGAGGAATGGATTTTGAAAGCCGAATCGCTATCACTCCCTCGCTAAATATAATGCTTAATTATGCCTATACAGATAACAAAATCACTGAAAGCCAAGATCTCTCAGTCCTAAATAAACACCCAGTACAAGTCCCAAAACATAGCGGTTCCGCATGGTTAGATTACCGCTTTCACACCCCTTATTTAGAAGGTGCTTTAGTTGGGGTGGGAGTACGTTATTTAGGGGAAACATGGGGTGACAATACCAACACCTTTAAAGTCCCTGCGGTATGGCTTGGGGATGTGAGCGCTAGGTACCAAATAGACGCACTCATTCCTGAATTAACAGGAATGGAAATTGGGCTCACCGTGAGTAATATCACCAATAAATCCTACGTCGCTAGCTGCACCAGTTCTACCTACTGCAGCATAGGCACGAATAGAACGTTATTTGCCAACCTCAATTACTATTTTTAATCGGCTAGGTTAGCACCCATGACCATTTCCAAAAGAGCATTTATCAAAGCAGGATTGGCGACTATGGCACTTAATTTAGTGCCATATCCTTCTTTTGCAGAGAATAAGCTCAGTGTTACCGATATTCTCGGCCGCTCAGTCGACTTTCCAAAAAATCCTGAGCGTATTTATTTGGCTGATCCAGCTCTAATGTTTCTCTACGCTGCACTCAATGAAAACAATTTCGTGGAGAAACTCGTCGCTATTCCAAACAACTTTCGCACGGCTGATTTACGCAGTTATCAGCAATATTGTACAGCTTTTCCGGCGATTCAAACACTCCCTCACCTTCCCTCGATTGGTGGAGCCCAAGCGAACTTAGAAACGATATTAATGCTACAACCTGAAGTGATATTTACCACAACCGGGACGTTTTCAGGTTTACAAGCCAACGGGTTACTAGCGCTATTACAACGTGTAAAAATTCCCGTCATTGCGCTTGATATGAGTGTTGATCCCATTGGTAATACACCCAAAAGCATTTCCATCATGGCTGATGTTTTTCAACAACAAGATAGAGCAAAGCAAATCAACCAATTTATTAAAACTCAACTGGGTAGAGTAAAAGGCCGTTTGCAAAGTGCAAAACCTATTAAACCCAAAGTTCTCCTTGAAAGAGCCGCTGGCTTCACTGATGAATGCTGTCTAGCTTATGGAAATGGCAACTTTGCCCAATTTCTTAGTTTTGCGGGTGGAGAAAATGTAGCTAAACAATATATTCATGGGACTTATGGTGTTCTCAATCAGGAAGCCATCATCCACACTGAAGCACAAATGGTGATTGTGACAGGAACGGATTGGAGCGGCTATAACCCAAAAGGCAATTGGGTGGGTTTAGGGCCTGGGGCTGATTTAGCTATTGCAAAACAGAAGCTGAAACAGCTAATGGCACGTAATGCGTTTAAGACCTTAAGTGCCGTGAAACAACAGCAGGTTCATGCCATTTGGCACACATTCTATGATAGCCCTTTTGGCTTTATCGCAGTCTTAAAGCTCGCTAGTTGGCTCCACCCGACGCTATTTGCTGACCTTGATGCCGATAACGTTTTTAAAACCTTCACCGAACAATTCTTACCTGTAAAGTGGGAAGAAGGCTATTGGGTTTCACTTTAATAAAAAGGCTAATATGACCATGATTTATTCCCCTGATCCATTACGTCAACAAGTTGAAAAACAAAGTAATGGACAACGCACCATTATTTATAGCCCCAAGGGCCAACCTAATTATGTTTTCATTATTCCACGCTTCAACCTAGAGGATATTGATAAGCGATTGGGAAGTGGAATTCACCCTGCTTTTATTATCAATAACCAGCCCATCGATGCTTTTTATTACTCTTGCTACTGCGCAAGTTTGCTTGATGGCGAATTAGTCAGTCAGCCAGATCAAATACCTGCATGCAACCTTGATTTATTACAATTTCAATTACTGGCTAAGCAAAGTGGTAAAGGATGTCATATCAGTAGCAATGCCGAATGGTGCGCCATTTCAGCATTGACCAATCAATATAATGGCATTGTTCAAGGCAATACCGATTATGGCCGTAACTATTATTCCCATGATGAATTCACTCCAAGAATAGATAGCCTTGCCACAGGTGATTTACATGGAACGCCAACAACCCGAACCAATGCACAATGGGAAAACTGGCATCATAACCATCAACTTTCAGGTATTAGTGACTTAGTAGGAAATCTGTGGGAATGGCAAACGGGTGCTCGGTTACACTCAGGTGAAATCCAAGTGATCCCAAATAATGATGCAGCCATCAACTTAGAGTACTCATCCGCAAATTGGTGCGCTATTGACATGACGACTAACGAGTATATCCCGATAAACAGTTCAACAAGTGCCAAATATGACTCGCCAATTTCTAAAACTGATGGCAATGCAGGAACCCCAATCATTTCACAAAATATCTTGAATTTTAACGGCGAGCCGAGTGACTCCAGCTACCCCGCAGGTCTACTCGATAGCCCTTTTCGTTTGCTTGATAGTACAAGCCAAGAGCAAATACTGACTTTACTGAAAGTATTGGGCTTTGCGCCTTATAAAGCGAAACAAGCCAGTGACCAAATTTATCTACGCAATTATGGTGAGCGCGCTCTAATGCGTGGGGGAGCATGGTATTCACAAGCCAGCGCTGGTATCGATGCCCTGTGCCTTAGCCACACTGAACGCCATAAAAGTACCACGGTAGGAGCTAGGACTGCTTGGATACTCTAGCCTGCAAATTAATATTGCTAGCCCCATAGGGGGACTAGCAAAAATATTAAAGCCTAAGTCAGCTTAGGCTTTGGAAGCCAAGCTGAAATAAAATAGGAAAGCCCACAAACCGCAATAAATAGCCCAACATAACCTAAGTTAAAGTGACTTAAATAACTGACAATTAGAGGGGTGATCCCACCGATAGATGCAGCTGCACTATTATAACCAATACCTAATATTGTTGCCTGTCCGTCAGATTTATCCATCAGTACAGCTGATAAATTACACAATATCATCGCTGAGTATGCAGACATAACGACTTGAGCAAAAAAGACTAGAAGCAAATTATCTATTTGTAATAAAAAATAAAGTGGCGCTGAAAACAATACCATCCCAATAACGCCTATATCAAAAACAAATTTAGCCGAACCATACTTATCTGTTAACCAACCACATATCATCATAAAAACTAGCAATAAACCGGATGAAAATATTTCATAATAATTTTTTATCTCATCTATCTTTAATTGTTGAATAATTAGTGAGGTTGACAAACTTTGAGAGTAAAAAGTGACAGTTCCAGGAATGGTAAATAAAAACACCAAAAAAATACGGTACCAGCTGAACATTATTTCTCTGTTTGATTCATTTTTATAATCGGGTAATTTAGCTCTAAACCAAAAACTAATTAAAATATTAATTAAACCAATTAATAATGGGATCCTCCATCCAATTGACTGCATAGTATCTTCAGATAACGTATTCTTTAGCATGAAAACGATAGCTAATGATGCAATAACTCCACACAAAGAACTACCAACAATAATTGACGAAACTCTAGACCGAATATTTCCATCTAAATCCTTAAATAAGTACGTAATTAGAGAAGGGAACTCTCCTGCGAAACTAAAAGAAAGAGCTAACTGCAAAATTAATATCACTAATGGCGTATAGTTCCCTAATAATTCAATGGGTAACAGTGCCATCATTAATGTTGCCGTACCTGTTATCAAGCTTGTTAATACTAGGGCTGACTTTTTTCCTACCGTATCAGCATAGCGACCGATAACATATCCGCCTAAAGGGCGGATTAAAAAACGTAATGCAAAGATACCCCATACCATTTCTGTCGCTTGAGAATAACCTAATTTAGTTAATTCAATACTTAAATAAGTAGATATAGCTGCAAAAACTGCAATATCATAGTATTCCAAAGCATTACCAGCAACTACACCAAATCTAAATTTCCATTTCATTTTGATATTTACATCCATTTAAAAATGATAAAGTATTTTAATTATTTCAATGTACATTTAAATTTAAGGATAGCTTACTAAGGTTTCTAAGCAGGCTAGTGTAATTCCATTTTCCTTTAATGCCATAAATAGACCACTAGAAGAAGCATGTGGACAATCAAGTTTTTCTTTAATTCTTTGAATTCTCTTATGTTCACAAACTTCTGAACAACCTTGTATATAGCTAATTTCTTTTACTTTACAATGTGATAATAATAACCTAATAGTTACAATCTCTTTTCGGGTAAAACGAATATTTCCAAACCGCATGTATTGATGCACGTCTAAAATTTCAGCTTCTTTTTCATTATTATCCAAATTATTTTCTACCAATAACTCTATATTCTCTCTTAAAGGTAAATAATCATCATTTGATTTCCATATTCCATGTGCATAATCAGCAATTGTTGGACGACATTTATATATTGCGAACATCTCTTTAATTGAAAGCTTTCTTTTTGAATTAATTGAAGTTATTTCATATACACTTCCATATTTGGTACAAAAATCCACCTTCAACTCATTCTTTTTCGTTCTCAATAAAGTTTCCATATAAGCTTTAGAGTAATTATTCCAATATTGTATCCCTGATGATAGCCTCTCACTCATTAGTTTATCTAGATCTGCATCCCAATAGACCAATAACCATTCGTAGTTATTCGAAATAATGTTAACCTTCTTATTACTAACATCAACTCTAGAAAAAGAAAGATCAATATCATTCCAGTCAAAATAATTAGAAAATGTATCATTCAAACCAGCACAAGCTTTTTCCAAAATAATATTTTTAACATCCATAATAAATCCCTTTAAGTTTAAAAATAATTAACATCGAGAGACGTATCTTTATCATAGGATGAAAAATATTCAAAGTATTATTTAATTAGACTATTAAATATAGGACTGATAACTTTATATTAATATGAAATAAAAATTTAAACTTAATCATTAAATAAACAATAATTGGAGATAAAAAATGAAAAAAGATTGGCATTCAGCAGACATTATTGCAGCAATAAAGAAAAAAGGCTCTTCTCTTTCTGCCATATCACGACAAGCCGGACTAAACTCATCAACATTAAATAATGCGCTTTCAAGACGTTGGCCTAAAGGAGAAAGAATTATTGCTGAGTTTTTGGATATACCTGCATCTGAAATTTGGCCATCGCGTTATAATGAAAAATAACATAAGAATAGTTATCTCTATGTCTCCAAAATATCAAAAAAAAGCGGGTAACTTTCTCTGTCACCCGCTTATTATTTATTAATTAAAATATGCTTAATTTGAAAGCTAACTTGATACTTTTAAACCAATTAACCCGGTAATAATCAATGCAAGGCTTAACAAGCGGAACATATTCGCGGATTCACCGAGAAAAATAATTCCCACAATCGCAGTACCAATCGCACCTATCCCAGTCCAAATGGCATAAGCCGTGCCGACCGGCAAATCACGCATGGCATAAGCCAATAACCCCATACTCGCAATAATGGCGAGAATAGTGATGATACTCGGAGTTAATCGGGTGAAGCCATGGCTGTATTTTAGCCCTACAGCCCATACAACTTCTAGTAAACCCGCAAATAAAAGGACGATCCAAGCCATGCTCGTTTCTCGCGTAAATAACTTGGGGCCGTCCCCATATTTAAATGACGTTGATTCAGGTCGTCCTGAATACGTATGATGTATAAATACATTATAAATATTCACAGACCTAGGCTCAAGCAACGAAAAATAACAAATAAGCGCAAATCAACCATAAAATTTAACCTTTTTATACCGTTTTTTATTATTAAGCATCATAGCCATCGCACTCAAAATTATACACATGTAAAGTAGATGTCTAATCTGGCAAGTTCATCGAGAAAACAGCATGAGTCTCAGAGACATCTTACTCGCCCTTTGTGTGGTGGTTATTTGGGGTGTTAACTTCGTTATCATTAAGCTCGGCGTTACCGCACTTCCGCCGTTATTATTAGGCGCATTACGTTTCATGTTTGTGGCCTTTCCTGCTATTTTTATTTTTAAGCGCCCCAAAATTCCGTTCAAATTATTGCTTCTCTATGGGCTCACCATCAGCTTTGGTCAATTTGCCTTCTTATTTTGCGCGATTAGAGTGGGTATGCCAGCGGGGATTACCTCTGTCATATTGCAATCCCAAGCGTTCTTTACGCTATTGCTCGGCGCAATGATTTTAAAAGAATCATTACAACCAACCCATTTTATTGGCATGTTTATCGCGATTGCAGGGCTAACGGTTTTAGCCAATGGCGCCACCTCCGGTGGATTAGATGATATTCCATTACTAGGCCTAGCATTCACTTTAATTGCTGGTTTATCATGGGCTTGTGGAAACATCACCAATCGAATCATAATGAAACAGGAAGGCGCAGAGAAATGCAGCGCCCTATCATTGGTCAGTTGGAGCGCGCTGATCCCAATCATCCCCTTTTTGATTAGTTCATGGGTTTTAGAAGGTGAAGAAGCCATTGTTGAAGGGCTATCAGGTTTTAATTGGTCAGTCTTTGGTGTCATTATCTATTTAGCTTATTTATCAACATTTGTCGGCTATGGGCTTTGGGGAGTCCTGCTCGGTCGTTATGAAGCTTGGCGTGTTGCTCCTTTTTCATTGTTGGTTCCTGTCTTTGGTTTAAGCAGCAGTGCTTTATTCCTTGGGGAGCATATAAATGGCGTACAAGTTGCTGGCCTCGTTTTAATCATGTTTGGTCTAATTACCACGCTTTTTGGTAAAAAAATAATCCAACAATTAAGACGAGCCTAGTTAACCAATTAATAGTCGGGAGTTTTTTAGCTTCCGATTATTTTCTTTTCTTTAACCATTCTCGTATCAACAAAAACACCGCAATAGTTATTATCACTAAAAAACACCAAAAACCCAGATAAAAAACCAACTCATTAGATAATCGCTAGCTCAAAACCAGATAAAATCCAATAAATAATCCTAAATTAGTGATACTGGCAACAATTATTAAATTTATCTCAAATTTCAATTAGGTGTCTCGTTTTAGCTACTTTTTCTTTAACTTAACTATGGCTATATCTTCCTCAGTTTCACTTAAATAAATAACAAATATCATTCATTGAACAGATGGGGATGGCTATGGGTAAACAATTTATTTGGATTGTGCTCGCTCTGCTCGGTGCTTTTTCACTTGGCTACATCGCTTTATATCGTGGCGAACAAATCAATGCCTTGTGGATCGTCGTCGCAGCCGTATGTATTTATCTGATTGCATACCGCTATTACGGGCTTTTTATTGCTAAAAAAGTACTCCAAGTTGACGCAACTCGTATGACACCAGCAATTCGTCATAATGATGGCTTAGATTACGTACCAACAGATAAAAAAGTATTATTTGGTCACCACTTTGCCGCTATCGCAGGCGCCGGCCCACTGGTTGGCCCTGTTCTTGCAGCGCAAATGGGCTATTTACCCGGTATGTTGTGGCTACTCGCTGGGGTTGTGCTAGCAGGTGCCGTACAAGACTTTATGGTGTTGTTTGTCTCAACACGTCGAGATGGCCGCTCACTGGGTGAATTAGTCAAAGAAGAAATGGGCAATACCGCAGGGGTGCTGGCTTTAATCGCTTGTTTTATGATTATGGTAATCATCTTAGCCGTACTTGCCATGATTGTCGTAAAAGCCCTTACTCATAGCCCATGGGGAACTTATACAGTTGCCTTTACTATTCCTTTAGCGATTTTTATGGGGATTTATACCCGTTATATCCGCCCAGGACGCATTGGTGAAGTTTCTATTATTGGGCTCGTTTTCCTTGTATTTGCAATTATCTCAGGGGGTTGGGTTGCTGAAAGCGAAACTTGGGCGCCTTACTTTGACTATACTGGTGTTCAACTCACTTGGATGTTAGTCGGTTATGGCTTTGTTGCTGCCGTTTTGCCAGTTTGGCTGTTACTCGCTCCCCGCGACTACCTATCAACCTTCTTAAAAATCGGGACTATCATTGGTTTGGCAATTGGTATTTTAATCCTCAATCCAAATCTACAAATGCCCTCGCTGACGAAATATATTGATGGTACAGGCCCAGTTTGGGCAGGTGATTTGTTTCCATTCTTATTTATTACCATTGCTTGTGGCGCCGTTTCTGGCTTCCATGCACTAATTTCATCAGGCACCACACCAAAAATGTTGGCTAATGAAAACCAAGCTTGCTTCATTGGTTATGGTGGCATGTTAATGGAATCTTTTGTGGCAATTATGGCGTTGGTTGCCGCTTGTGTGATTGACCCGGGTGTTTATTTTGCCATGAATAGTCCCATGGCGATGTTAGCTCCCGCAGGTACGCAAGATGTGGTCGCATCTGCAGCACAAGTGGTAAGTAGTTGGGGCTTCCAGATCACTCCTGAGCAGCTCAACAGCATTGCTAATGACGTGGGGGAAACCAGTATTATTTCACGGGCAGGCGGTGCGCCAACACTGGCAGTTGGGATGGCGTATATTCTTCACGGTGCGCTTGGCGGCTTGATGAATGTGGCGTTCTGGTACCACTTTGCCATATTATTTGAAGCATTATTTATTTTAACCGCGGTGGATGCAGGAACCCGAGCAGCACGTTTTATGCTACAAGATTTACTGGGAGTGGTGTCTCCATCTTTGAAACGTACGGATTCGCTACCCGCCAACTTGATAGCAACTGCACTGTGTGTGCTAGCTTGGGGTTATTTCCTCCACCAAGGCGTTGTCGACCCACTTGGTGGTATTAACACCTTGTGGCCATTGTTTGGTATCGCGAACCAAATGTTAGCAGGTATGGCATTAATGCTGTGTGCTGTGGTACTGTTCAAAATGAAGCGCCAAAGATACGCATGGGTCGCTTTAGTACCAACGGCTTGGCTGTTAATCTGTACGATGACTGCAGGCTGGGAAAAAACCTTCAGTGAAGATGCCCGTGTAGGTTTCTTAGCTGTAGCAAATAAATTCCAAGCAATGATTGATAGCGGCAATATTCCTGTTCAATATACAGAGTCTCAATTAACTCAGTTAATTTTCAATAACCGCTTAGATGCAGGATTAACTATTTTCTTTATGATTGTCGTGGTATTACTAGCTCTATTCTCCATCCGCACTGCGTTGAAGGCATTAAAATCCGACCAACCAACAGCGAATGAAGTACCATACGAACCCATGCCAGCCAATTATGAAGAAATCGTGGCAAATACGCGCCATCATTGATTTTCGCAGAAAAGCTTGTCACTGTTTAGGACATATACTCTTTCTCCAAAATAATTCACGTTGGAGCAAGGCGGCAAAGAAGATAATCCCTAGGAGCATACTCCAGTATGTGACTAGGGTTAGCGAATGAAGCCAACGCAGCAACAGCGTGAAGTATGAAGGAGAAACTAGGAGCATACATAACAGTATGTGACTAGGGTTAGCGGATGAAGCCAACGCAGCAACAGCGTGAAGTATGAAGGAGAAACCAGAAGCATACATAACAGTATGTGACTAGGGTAGCCAAGCGAAGTCAACAACGCTGTAGCGCGAAGTATGAAGGAGAAAAAAATGTTTGGAGAACTGGGAAAAGCAGCCCGCTACCTAGGCCAAGCGGCAAAAATGATGGTTGGCGTTCCCGATTACGACAACTACGTCGCTCATATGCAAAGAACACACCCTGACCAAACGCCTATGACCTATGAAGAGTTTTTCAAAGAGCGTCAAGACGCACGTTACGGTGGCAAAGGTGGGTTTAAGTGCTGTTAACCACTTAAAATAGACAAAAAAAGCCGTGGACTTAAGCCACGGCTTTTTATTTCTAACGATTGAGTATAGGATCAACCGTTATTTTACGCGTGAAACATACTCACCTGAACGAGTATCAACACGGATAACTTCACCGATCTGAACGAACAGAGGAACCTTAACCACTGCGCCAGTGCTCAGTGTTGCAGGTTTACCACCTGTACCTGCGGTATCCCCTTTCAGGCCTGGGTCAGTATCGGTAATTTCTAACTCAACAAAGTTAGGTGGAGTTACCGCGATAGGACGGCCGTCCCACAGTGTTAAAATACATTCTGCTTGGTCAACTAACCATTTCGCGTTATCGCCAACGGTTTTTTCGTCCGCTGCTAACTGTTCAAAAGTTTCGTTGTTCATGAAATGCCAGAACTCACCGTCGTTGTACAGGTAAGTTAAGTTCATATCCATGACATCTGCACCTTCAACAGAGTCAGTAGACTTAAATGTTTTTTCCAACAGTTTGTTAGAAATTAGTTTACGGATACGCACGCGTGCGAATGCTTGACCTTTACCCGGTTTGACGAATTCACTTTCTAAAACGACACAAGGCTCGCCATCTAACATGATTTTAAGACCTGAGCGGAATTCATTGGTACTATAAGTAGCCATGGTGATCCTCTAATTTATAAACTAAAAATGGCATAGCCAAAAAATGGTCGATATTGTAACTCAAAATACCTCATCCAGAGAAGTCTGGATACAACAACTTGCTGAAGCAATCACTAATCCAGATGAATTGCTGCAAATACTTAACCTAGAAAATCATCTTTTATCGAAAGAAGGCAGTGAGGCACGCAAATTATTTCCTTTACGCGTTCCAATGCCCTTTATTTCCCGCATGAAAAAAGGCGATCCACTAGACCCTCTGTTATTGCAGGTATTAACTGCAAAAGCAGAGTTTGATATACATCCAGGTTTTTCTACTGACCCACTAGAAGAGCAGGATAATGAAATTCCAAGTTTACTGCATAAATACCACAACCGCGCATTACTGCTGGTAAAAGGTGGCTGTGCAGTCAACTGTCGCTACTGTTTTCGCCGGCATTTTCCTTACGAAGACAACAAAGGAAATAAAAATAACTGGTTGATGGCTGTGGATTATATAAAAAACCACACCGAACTCAATGAAATCATCTTCTCAGGTGGTGATCCGTTGATGGCAAAAGACCATGAACTTGATTGGCTCATCAGCCAATTAGAGGCGATTTCTCATATAAAACGCCTTAGAATTCATACTCGTTTGCCTGTGGTGATACCAGAACGCATCACAGATACGCTCTGTAAACGGCTTGCTAGCTCTAGGTTACAGGTCATTATGGTTACACACGTTAATCATGCTAACGAAATTGACGAGCTATTCAGCAAGGCAATGCAAAAACTAAAACTATCAGGTGTGACATTATTAAACCAAAGCGTATTACTGCGCCAAGTTAATGACAACGTGACGGCTCTGATGAATTTAAGTAATGCCTTATTTGATGCAGGTATTTTGCCTTATTACTTACATGTATTAGATAAAGTTCAAGGCGCTGCGCACTTTTTAGTGAGTGATACCGAAGCTAGACAATTGATACAGCAATTACTGAGTAAGGTCTCTGGGTACCTTGTACCTAAGCTCGCTCGGGAAATTGGGGGAGAGCCAAGTAAAACACTGCTTGACCTTAACTTAAGGCAGAACTAGAAAGCAAAACGCCCAAATAATTATTTGGGCGCTATGAATTCATTTTAGGGGCACTTATAAACTTGGCCAACCATTTTGCTATCTAATGGAATGAAGCTAGATAACACGGTTTCACTTGGACTTGATGCACCAAAAATCACGTTACCGCCCATCGCCGCTGCTTTATTACGTAAATCATTTGCTGCGCTGCGCATTGAGCTAGATTCATTGTTGACACCACTCAACCAGTTGCTTTGAGTCCCTGCAACCTGACCGAGAAGTTGGCAATCACTTCCAGGTTGATTCTCAACAAAACGAACTTGTGAGCCTGCCGCAGTCAAATTAGTTGTTGTTGAACAACCTGCTAAAAGCAATAATGCAGCAGCACCAAGCAAGACTTTAATTCGCATGTTTTCCCTCATTTTTCATTGTGTTTTTGCAGCTGGTTTGAAAATCGCTTTAGTTCCAATAGCCTACTAATTGAAATATCTAGAAGGTGATTAACATACAGCGCCATAATTGCCACACATCACCAGCCGAATAGAGTCTACCACAAATTAATCAAGAACCTGCTCTATTCTTTGCTAATTCAAACCACTTACCTTACGTTAAATATAACCTGCGAAGCAACATTGACGCAAAAATAA
The DNA here is from genome assembly GCF_028481645.1 of Providencia sp. PROV141. Classification (NCBI taxonomy): domain Bacteria; kingdom Pseudomonadati; phylum Pseudomonadota; class Gammaproteobacteria; order Enterobacterales; family Morganellaceae; genus Providencia; species Providencia sp. PROV141. Next base: position 36,567 of record NZ_JAMPPR010000006.1, read on the forward strand.
ATCGTATAACGCATTAATTGTATCTTGTTTTGATATATTACCTTCATCAATAATTAATGGTTATTTATTAATTAAAAATCAATAAAAAAACCGGCACCGCTAGAAATATAACGATGCCGGTCTTATGGTGGGTAGCCCTAACCTAGTTAGTAACTACTTGAGCTTGATGTCGCCAACTGGCTTACATCATACCGCCCATTCCACCCATGCCGCCCATACCAGCAGCACCTAAGTCAGGTGCATCTGATTTTGGCAGATCAGTGATCATCGCTTCAGTTGTGATCATCAGACCTGCGATAGACGCTGCGAATTGCAAAGCAGAACGCGTTACTTTAGTTGGATCTAAGATACCCATGTCGATCATATCGCCATAAGTGTCAGTTGCTGCGTTGTAACCTTCGTTGCCTTTAGCAGCTTTAACGTTGTTAACAACCACAGAAGCTTCTTCACCTGCGTTAGTGACGATTTGACGCATAGGTGATTCCATCGCACGTAGAGCAACACGAATACCAACTGTTTGCTCTTCGTTATCACCTTTCATGCCTTCCAGTTTCGCTGCAACGCGAACCAGTGCAGTACCACCACCAGCAACAACGCCTTCTTCAACGGCTGCGCGAGTTGCATGCAAAGCATCGTCAACACGAGCACGTTTTTCTTTCATTTCAACTTCAGTTGCTGCACCCACTTTAATTACCGCTACACCACCTGCTAATTTAGCAACGCGTTCTTGCAGTTTTTCACGGTCGTAATCTGAAGAAGATTCTTCGATTTGCTGACGGATTTGTGCAACACGGCCAGCAATAGCAGACTCTTCACCCACACCATCAATGATAGTGGTCGTATCTTTGTTGATAACGATACGTTTTGCTTGACCTAAATCTTCTAATGTCGCTTTTTCTAACTCCATACCGATCTCTTCAGAGATAACAGTACCATTAGTCAGAATTGCGATATCTTGCAGCATTGCTTTACGACGGTCACCAAAGCCCGGTGCTTTAACCGCGGCAACTTTAACAATACCACGCATGGTGTTAACAACCAGAGTTGCCAGCGCTTCACCTTCAACATCTTCAGCGATGATTAATAGTGGTTTGCTTGCCTTAGCAACGCCTTCTAATACTGGCAGTAATTCACGGATGTTAGAAACTTTTTTGTCAACTAACAGGATGAATGGGTTTTCTAACTCAACAGCACCTGTTTCTGGTTTGTTGATGAAGTAAGGAGACAGGTAACCGCGGTCAAATTGCATACCTTCAACCACATCCAGCTCGTCTTCCAGACCAGTACCTTCTTCAACTGTGATAACGCCTTCTTTACCGACTTTATCCATCGCTTCTGCAATTAATTTACCCACGGTTTCGTCGGAGTTTGCAGAAATAGTACCAACCTGTGCGATTGATTTAGTGTCTGAACAAGGAACAGACAGTGCTTTCAGTTCTTCAACAGCAGCAACAACTGCTTTGTCGATACCGCGTTTCAGGTCCATTGGGTTCATACCCGCAGCGACCGCTTTTAAGCCTTCAGTAATGATAGCTTGAGCTAGTACAGTTGCCGTTGTGGTACCGTCACCCGCTGCGTCGTTAGCTTTAGAAGCAACTTCTTTCACCATCTGAGCGCCCATGTTTTCGAATTTGTCTTCTAATTCGATTTCACGTGCAACTGAAACACCATCTTTGGTGATAACTGGTGAGCCAAAAGATTTATCTAAAACTACGTTACGGCCTTTAGGACCTAAAGTCACTTTTACTGCGTCTGCCAGAACATTCACACCACGAAGCATTTTCGTACGTGCATCACTACCAAATTTAACGTCTTTAGCTGCCATTATCTCTTTCCTTCAAATTCTTTTCGTTCGTTGAGAAGTTTTAAGTGAAAATTACGCTTCAACAATTGCCAGAATGTCACTTTCGGACATAATCAGGACTTCTTCATTGTCGATTTTTTCAGCTTTCACGCCATAACCATCGTTAAAGATTACGATATCGCCAACTTTCACATCCAGTGCTTTGATTTCACCATTTTCGAGGATGCGGCCGTTGCCAACTGCAAGAACTTCACCACGAGTTGATTTGCTTGCGGCAGTACCCGTCAGAACGATCCCGCCTGCAGATTTTGATTCAACTTCTTTACGTTTAACGATAACACGGTCATGCAATGGACGAATTTTCATTAATAGTTCTCCTATAAATAAAGTCCATACTAGGTAAAAGGACGATACCAGCATGTCTTAAATAAACTAGTACCATGTTTGAGCAGATTGGGGCGAAGAAGAGGAACTTCAAGGGGGGAGATAAAAAATTTTTCATTTTTATCTCCCCATAAATAGGATGGTTTTATGGTTTAGGACGATCGTCTTTATCTGATGAATCTGAATTATCGATTGTAAAAGAAGGATCATCTTGCTTACGTTGGAATTCCCCCTCAAAAGTATCGCCACGTTGAAAGCCGCTATTTCCCGTTTGGTTAAAACCAGAACCTGGTTGGTAGAAACGAATATGAGGAATTAAGCGCATTACAATAAGCTTTTGAATTGGCGGTAGTAATAACAGTAAGCCAATAAAATCCGTAAAGAACCCAGGCACAATCAACAAGAAACCCGCTAAGACCAATGCAACGCTCTTGATCATTTCAGCTGCTGGGCTTTCACCCGACGCTAACTTTTGTTGGATTTGCAGTACATTTTTCATACCTTGATTTTTCACAAGTGACACACCTAAGCAGGATGTCAAAACGACTAAAATTAACGTCATTAAAACTCCAACTTCAGATGCAACCCGCACAAAAATGACGGATTCAATGTAAACGAGAATACATATCAGAATGAGTGGTAACCAGCGCACAAGTTCTCCTTTATTTCAATAAGCTATCGATTATTTTACGCCCCTAGGGAAACCTTTGTGAACTGCATCTAAGAGACAACCATCAATATTCGCTTTTTTCTTCAGTATAGCCATAATAATTGGGGCAGATATAACGCTTTTCAACTCACAGATTTTTTTCATTAATGGCACTTATCTGTGATGAATATCACACAACGTGAAATCTGTTGCATAAATCAAACTATATAGTGATCTAGGTTCAAGGCAATAGATGATTAAAAGCATATCATCTACCCATAAATCAGTAGATCATAATGCTGACAACGTAGTAGACGGTGTTAATTGCTTGTAAAGTTTTACTTTGCAATATTAATCACCTGTGAATTTTGTTTTACGAAGTATCGATTTTTAAAGCGCATAAACGGACAGTAACTGTAATCTAATTAAGAAGGTTCTCATGTCAAACAATACTCGTATCGAAGAAGACCTGTTAGGTAAAAAAGAAGTTCCAGCTGATGCCTATTATGGTGTTCATACTCTGCGTGCGATTGAAAACTTTTATATCAGCGACCGCACCATTAACGATGTCCCAGAATTTATTCGTGGCATGGTTATGGTTAAAAAAGCGGCGGCTTTAGCCAACAAAGAACAGCACACTATTCCACGTAATATCGCGGATACCATCATCAAAGCGTGTGACGTTGTTCTAAATGAAGGCAAATGCATGGACCAATTCCCGGTTGACGTATTCCAAGGTGGTGCGGGCACATCACTGAACATGAATACCAACGAGGTTCTAGCAAACATCGGTCTTGAACTGATGGGCCATAAAAAAGGTGAGTATGAATTCTTAAACCCAAATGACCACCTAAACAAAAGTCAATCCACTAACGATGCATACCCTACAGGGTTCCGTATCGCAGTGTATAATTCTATATTGAAGTTAATTGAGTCTGTTGAATACCTGAAAAAAGGCTTTGAAGCTAAAGCGGAAGAATACAAAGACATTCTGAAAATGGGACGTACCCAGCTGCAGGATGCCGTTCCAATGACTGTCGGCCAAGAATTCCATGCTTTCGCTACTCTCTTAAAAGAAGAAGAGAAAAACTTAAAACGCAGCATTGAATTACTGCTCGAAGTTAACTTAGGCGCAACTGCTATTGGTACAGGCCTGAATACGGCACCTGGTTACTCAGAACTTGCAGTTAAAAAATTAGCAGAAGTGACTGGTTTACCATGCGTTCCAGCAGAAGACTTAATCGAAGCAACCTCTGACTGTGGTGCTTACATCACTGTTCATGCAGGCTTAAAACGTTTAGCGATGAAACTGTCTAAAATTTGTAACGACTTACGTCTGCTATCTTCAGGTCCGCGTGCTGGCCTTAAAGAAATCAACTTACCTGAGTTACAAGCTGGTTCTTCTATCATGCCAGCAAAAGTTAACCCTGTTATTCCTGAAGTCGTCAACCAAGCATGTTTCAAAGTTATTGGTAATGATATCTGTGTAACGATGGCTGCTGAAGCAGGTCAATTACAATTAAACGTAATGGAACCAGCGATTGGCCAAGCGATGTTCGAGTCTATCTCACTGATGAGCAACGCATGTCGTAATCTGCAAGAAAAATGCATTAGCGGCATTACTGTGAACAAAGAAATCTGTGAAGCATTTGTGTTTAACTCCATCGGTATCGTCACTTATCTGAACCCATTCATTGGTCACCATAATGGTGATATCGTAGGTAAAATCTGTGCTGAAACGGGTAAGAGCGTACGCGAAGTTGTTTTAGAACGCGGTTTACTGACTGAAGCAGAACTGGATGATATTTTCTCTGTTGAGAACTTAAAACACCCAGCTTATAAAGCAAAACGCTTTGATGACTAAAAATTTATGTTTATCATAAATAATACTTAAAAATAAAGGCACGCCTCTCAACAGAAAGCGTGCCTTTTTTGATTAATACACACACAAATAATTAACATAACAGTTTCATAATTTTAATTTTCATTTTGTCGAGGAGTAAACACTATGTTAGCCGTAGAATTTATTATTGTTCTGCTGGCCATCTTTTTGGGGGCCCGTTTAGGTGGGATAGGTATCGGCTTTGCCGGTGGCCTTGGTGTACTGGTACTCGCAGCTATTGGCGTAAAACCAGGAACCATTCCATTTGACGTTATCTCAATCATCATGGCTGTTATTGCCGCTATCTCTGCAATGCAAATTGCTGGAGGTCTGGACTATTTAGTCGCCCAAACCGAAAAATTACTGCGTCGTAATCCTAAGTACATCACCATTCTTGCACCTATTGTTACCTACTTTCTGACACTTTTCGCAGGGACAGGTAATATCTCATTAGCAACACTGCCTGTTATTGCAGAAGTCGCTAAAGAACAAGGTGTAAAACCTTGTCGTCCATTATCGACTGCGGTCGTTGCAGCACAGATAGGTATTACAGCATCACCAATTTCTGCGGCAGTGGTTTACATGGCATCCGTCATGGAAAACCCAGCAATGGTGGGTGCAGGTAACACAGTCAGCTATATCTCACTTCTGAGTGTTCTATTACCTGCGACATTCCTTGCTATCATTTTGATGTCGTTCATCATCTCTTGGACGTTTAACTCTAAATTATCTGATGACCCTATCTACCAAAAACGTTTAGCGGAAGGTTTAGTTGAACTGCGCGGTAGCCAAGTTAAAGAAATCAAAGCGGGCGCTAAGTCTTCTGTACTGCTGTTCTTGCTTGGGGTTGTTGGCGTTGTCTGCTATGCCATCATTAACAGCCCAAGTTTAGGGATTGTTGAAACACCATTAATGAACACCACAAATGCGATTTTGATTATCATGCTGACTGTGGCGACATTAATCACTATTTTCTGCCGTGTAAATACTGATGCTATCTTGAACTCAAGTACCTTTAAAGCAGGTATGAGTGCATGTATTTGTATTTTAGGTGTGGCTTGGTTAGGTGATACATTCGTACAACACAACATTGACTGGATCAAAGAAACTGCGGGGGATTTAATTCATGAACATTCTTGGATGTTAGCGGTTATTTTCTTCTTCTGCTCCGCTTTACTATACTCACAAGCCGCAACAGCGAAGGCTCTAATGCCAATGGCATTAGCGCTGAATGTTAGCCCATTAACTGCTATCGCATCATTCTCTGCGGTTTCTGGTCTATTTATTCTGCCTACCTACCCAACACTGGTTGCTGCAGTACAGATGGATGACACAGGGACAACGCGTATTGGCCGATTCGTCTTTAACCATCCATTCTTTATTCCAGGCACTATCGCTGTCGCATTAGCTGTTTCATTCGGCTTCTTATTTGGCGGTATGATCCTATAGTTTATATTAGTTACAATTAATCTTATGCAGGCCCGTGCGAATAGCACGGGTTTTCTATACCTACCTATAACATATTATTTTTGTTATCTTATATAAAATCACGTAAGCAATTATAAAAATACAATAATCATTTAGATAAAAACTCAAACCATATCTTAAAAAGATATATTTAAAATATATTGAATTTAATTATGCATAAATCAGAGATAAAAATTTTTCTAACAATATAAGTATATTAATACTCTACATATAAGTGTAACAAACAATGACTATAAGCATGTAATAACAAGCCACCTCATTTATTTTATCAAAACCATCAATAAAAATATAACTCCAAAAAAAAAGAAAAACAAAAGAAAATCAAAATAAAAAACCAATAGTTTAATTAAAAAAAGACAATTAAACCAAAAAAACATTTCAACCACACGGATTGAGGGTATCAAAGATAGAAATCATCTATCAAAAATTTAAAATCAATCCGCCATAAATATTGGTAATAATTAACTCACCCTTGTTTAATAATACCCGAAAAACCTGATAATGATCATTTAATTAATTAAGTGATACGAATTAAATATCAAGAAAGTTTAATAACAAGATAATTTATTTTAGCAAAATTTATCTATTTGGAGGAGGCATGCTAAATACTCAACGAAGTGAAAATACAAATGTAACCGTTTATATTGGAACCTTTTTAAAGCACCGCAGAAAAGTGGTTGGTTTAACTGGTGCACAATTAGCTTCTCGCTTAAGAATCAGCCAGCAGCAAGTTTCCCGCTATGAAAGAGGTAAAAATGCCATTACTATCCAAGGTCTTTTGGACATTTTACAAGCTCTCGAATTGCGAAAACATGACATCGATGACTTTATGAATAAAGTCTTTCAGTTTTACTATATCGATGCGGCATTAGAAGCTAAATTGATCAATTAAAGTCTGATATAAACCCATGAAGTTCGTTCCAGGGGGGTTCTTCCCCCTCCTGTGTGCTTTAAACTACTCACTTTTGAATCCCATTCAATTTCTTATTTGGTTTTATCCCCCCCCCCCTCAGAAACGGCGACTCATGATAGCACTGCAAACCGCTATAATTCACAATTGAACATTGTTATGATGGAGAAAAATCAGACATTATTGTGATGGAGTTAACAATGCCTATCCAACGTGAAATTATTTTGAGCCATGCGTTAAATCAACTGGAAATCCAAGGTTTATCCGCATCCACAGAAAATTTACTCAGTGAAATTGAATCTGATTTCTCTACAATTCGGCAGTTCTGGCCAGACGATGAAGCTCTTGTTTATGATTGTTTGCGCTATCATAGCCAACAAATTGAAGTATGGCAGCGCCAAACCTTGCTAGATGAATCCCTAAGCCCGCAACAAAAATTAATGGCCCGTTACCAACAATTGTCTGAAAAAGTCAGTGAAGGGCGTTTTCCTGGCTGTTTGTTTATTTCTGCTTGTAATTATTACCCTGACTCACAGCACCCAATCCATCAGCTCAGTCGTTTACAGAAAGACAATTCCTTTAACTTCACCAAAGACCTGTTAGATGAATTGGATATTGAAGACTCTGAACTAGTCGCTAACCAAATGGAATTAGTGCTTGAAGGCTGTTTAAACCGCTTATTAGTACAAAGGGACATTCAAGATGTTGATATTGCACAACACCTTTCAGAGGACATCCTAACAATCGCACTGTGCCGTAAAAAAGGAGCGTTAAGCTAAAAAACTAATTAACGCATACTAAACGCACACTTTTTGTTGAAAAAGAAAACACTCAGTAAAAAAAAGTGTTTTTTTATTAAAAATGCATTGACGCAAACGGCTGAATACGGTTTAATGCGCCCCGTTGCCCGGATAGCTCAGTCGGTAGAGCAGGGGATTGAAAATCCCCGTGTCCTTGGTTCGATTCCGAGTCCGGGCACCACTATTTAAAGAACCCGCCCAAAAGGCGGGTTTTTGCTTTTGTATTTCCAAATACTCATACTTAGCCAACTAGGCTAAAAGCACGGAATGGCCTTTACTCTCCTCTAAACACCTATTTCTCTATACTCTCTGTTTGCAATCTATGAGTAATAAGCCTATATACAGAATATAGATATAAAAATAACCATAAGCCAAAGTTCATTGACTTGACTTATACCAAATAATTAGAATGTAACTAGAAAAAGCCAAACGCTAAGGTTTATAACTAGATTATTATTCTCACCCTTTTCTCAATTTATCCATTAAACGGCTCTCGCTCACTCTTATTACGTGTATTTACTGGCCTGTTGTCTCATTTAAGAACCTAAAAATAAGTTTTTATATTAATAATTATTCAAATAAACCACTAAAAAACCATAATATCATTTTTTATTCCCATCTATTGAGCTAAAAAAATAATCAAATACAATATTAAACAATAAATAATAATAATTTGTAATGAGAATGTAACCAAGCCTTAATGCAATAAAGCCAACTAAACCTTACCGAGCAATTCACAATCAATGCTTAACATACTGTTAAACAACAAAAATAGTTCTCTAAAATAAAAAGAAAATAACTATAATGTTTAAAATAAGACTCTGCATATGAACCTGAAATAAATGACTTAATATTATTTTTAATTAAGGAATACCTTATATTCTAAAATTTTATTTTTGCCATAATTTACTCTTAAAGATAAAAATAGTTTTATGAATCAATGATACTAGGGTCAAGTTTCCACATGAAAAAGAAAAAAGATACAACTTATTATATCAGCCAGCTAGTTGGTAAATGCTTACAAGAATACCGACAAGAGTTAGGTATTAGCGGTGAGAGGATTGCGAAAGAGCTAGGTATTAGCCAACAGCAATTATCTCGTTATGAACGAGGTGAGAATGCATTAACCGTAGATGTATTATTTAAATTTATTCTTATACTCGGTATTAACTTTCCAGATTTTTACCATAGGCTATTCTATATCGTTAGCCATCATCCTAAACTTTCACACCATATCACTAATTTAAATGGTTTTGGTTGGGAATTAGATGATTTGAAAGACTATTACAATTCAGCAATTGTCTAACCTTTGGCATAAAGAAATATTGTTTAATTTGTTTATTTTATATTATTATGAAAATTATGGAGTTTGCCTATAATCGATGAGAACAGCACTATGCCTACCCCTTCTCCGACTGCATTTTCAAGGATAACTCGCACATCAGGACGCACGAACAGCATACTCACTGTCGCCTTCCCTCTGTTGTTTATCCTAATAGCAACATTATTTTGGAGCGCAGAACGCATTGTCCAACAAGAAACTAAGCGGTTAGAAGTCGATTTTAGGTCACTAATAGGTTATATCAATGAGCAAGAGAAATTTTTAAGATCGCTAAATAAGCAAAACCAAGACCTATCAGAGCTAGTTGAAAGCCGAACTTATGCAATACAAGAGCAATCACTACCAACCAAACTATCATTACACCTACTCGAAGGCAAAGAGTCTTTAGTCGCAATGCCATTCACGCTAGCTTGTGATAAAAGTTTAGAATGCACCAAAGTGCCCAGCATATTATTTTCTCTGGGGGCTTATTTAGCTGATTATTATTCCACGTTTTGGGGGGGATCCTATTTCCCAGCCGCGGCTGTATTTTTTGTCAATGAGCACGACCAAATTAGTATTAGTGTGCCTTCTGTTGGCACTGTGTTAGGAAATGAATCCATATCTCCAAATTTATATTATTCCGTTATTGATAACGTCAGGAAAAATTTACCTGCTATCCATGCTCAGTTTTCAGAATCGCAACCGGCTGACTTAAAACAAATTATTTGGCTACGTCCAGTGCCTTTTGATAATATTCTCATCGGGATTATTCCAGCCGGTTTTGATGAACATTTATGGCAAAATGCTCATATTTCCCCTAAAAATATTTATGCGGTCAGTATGTTAAGCCAAGCTAGGTTAAGTGTGCTGGAACGAATGTTAAACCCCACACTCACACATCAATTTTGGCTAATTCATACAAAATATGGTCAGTTACTTGGAACAACCCAAGCGCCTGAGGAAGAAGCATTAGAAGGTATTTTTTATACCAAGGATGGCCTAGTTCTTAAGCTTTCATCTAAAACTGACGAATGGACGGGGTATTATAGAATTAGTTATGCTGCTTTTTTTGAAGACAACCTGTGGTTTCCTATCAGCTTAGTTATTGCACTTTTCTTTAGTTTATTTTGTGGGTGGGGATACCACCGCTGGTACCAACGAAAAATTTTACAACCCGCAATAGACTCCCAACAAGCCATCTTAGAAAATGAAGCATTTAACCAAGCACTTATCGCAACAACACCTATCGGATTATGTGTAATAGATAAAGAAACCCAGCAGTTACGCTTCGCGAATGAGTTAGCTCGTTACTGGCTAAAAATAACCAATACAGCGCCCCCCCGCGACTCAAATGAATATAATGAATTACTCACCAAGGTTCTTTCTGACACAGAACACGTTAAAACAACTTTAAAATCAGGGGAGCATGTCCTCTATGTTGTGAGTACAGCAACTTATTACCAACAGCGTCCTGTTATTTTATGCGCATTTACTGATATTACCATCCAAGCAGAAACTGAAAAACAACTTGATGATGCTAAACGGCTTGCAGAAGAAGCTAACCGAGCTAAATCGACATTTTTAGCAACAATGAGCCATGAAATACGAACCCCACTTTATGGCCTAATCGGCACGTTAGAATTACTCGCAAATACCTCTCTTTCACCTCAACAAGCTCATTTTATTGAGAGAATATCAACAACGTCCCAATTACTTATGCAATTAATTGGCGATATTTTAGATATTAGCAAAATAGAAGCTAATCAAATTCAAATCCATAATCAGCCATTTGATTTATTAGAATTAGTACAACAAACTGTTCAATTATATCAAGGTATTGCTCAGCAAAAAGGGTTACTCCTATTTGCTATTATTGACCCAAGTGTACAAGCAAATAGAATTGGTGACTCTGCTCGACTGCAACAAATCTTAGGTAATTTACTCAGTAATGCAATTAAATTTACCCACAGGGGTATGGTTACTATTGAACTTAAAAGAAGTAATAATAATATATTAATACGTGTCAGTGATACCGGTGTTGGAATTAGTCCTGAACAACAAATAAAATTATTTGAGCCATTTTATCAAGCTCATTCAGAAATTCATGCCTATGGCGGTACTGGCTTAGGCCTATTTATTTGCTCTAAACTTATTAAATTGATGGATGGGCAAATAAGCTTACAAAGTGAAACTGGGGTTGGTAGCTCGTTTCTCGTGACACTACCTTTAGCACTCGATATACAGCAACCACATTGGTTACCACTGAAAAATACCAATATTTGGTTACAAACCCCAAACCCATTATTGACTGAAAATATAACACAATGGCTAAAACGTTGGGGAGCTAATGTTTATTTCACAGAAAATAGCCTCCCCATAGATACCTCATCCGTTATTGCTGTCGGCATCTTAATTCCATCGTTTCCTCTGCCGACGCATTGGGATGGACAACAATGGGTAAGCCCTGAGATGAATTTTCGACTATCCGAATTAAATCAGCAGTTATTCTTACTACAAAATAATAAAGAACAGTTACCCCTTATTTGTCCAACATCTCGTATACAAACTCATATGCATAAATATCCGCTTCGCGTTTTAATTGCTGAAGATAACCCCATTAACCAAGTTGTTCTACAAGAGCAGCTTGAATTACTCGGTTGTAAGGTATTTATTGCCAATGATGGTGAAGAAGCGTTGGTAATTTGGGATAACGAAATTGTCGATATCATCCTTACAGACGTTAATATGCCCTATCGTAATGGTTATGAACTCGCACAACAGCTACGCAGTGAAGGTGAAACATGTCCGATTATTGGTGTTACTGCGAATGGATTAAAAGAAGAAGAAGAGCGATGCCTAGAATCTGGAATGGATTCATGGCTTGTAAAACCTATAGAGCTAGAAACCTTAATTCAATTATTCAACCGTTTATTCCCGATTTACTCCTCCTCAACTTTAGAAACGGCCTCCCTAAAAATGATTAACCCACTAAATGGAGAGGATAGAGAAAAAATTATTCATCATTTTATTACCGATATTGCTCAATTTTGCCGAGCTGTCGAAGATAATAATACTGATGAAATAAAGCAGTTATCCCACCGTATCCGTGGCGCATTAATTAGTGTTGAACAACGTGAATTAGCTAATGAGCTTCGGGAGTTTGAGGCATCATTAGATTCACAGGCATCAACACACATTGATACTCAGGTTAACCAGAATATCTGCAATCAATTAGCTAATTGGATAAAAAAAATCAGTCAAATAAATGGTGTGTAAGGCAATAACTGATTAACGCTTGATTATTATCAACACCCAATTTACGCATTGCTGCATTTTTCTGTAAGCTGATAGTTTTATCACTGCGGTTTAATTGCTTTGCAATATCAACAATAGGTTTTCCTTGAACAAAAAGGCGCAATACCTCAAGTTCACGAGGTGATAATGTCTTTACCCTATCATTTAATGTTACCGCATTACGGCTTTTTAATGTCGTTGTCATATCTGCAACAGGAACACGATATTGGCGGCCTTGCCCCGCTAATGTGATAGCCTTCATCAGGTCGCTTAATGGTGCCTCTTTTGACACCACCGCGCTCACCCCCGAATCATATAACATTTGTATAATCATTGGGTTAGAAACCATCGTTAATACAATCACAGCAATATTTGGGTATTGACGACGTAAAAATTGAATATAATTCTGGCCATCGCTAGATTGGGTATTATTAGGCATCATATAATCAGTTACGATCACATCAACCTCATTTTTTTTCAAGAAAGAAAATAGTTCAGCATCCTGAGTGTAGGCACCTAAAATTTCTAAATTCATTGATTGAGAAAGTGTATCTTTCAAACCTGAAAGCACAATGGGATGATCATCAACTAATACTAATTTGAGTTTTTTCATTTAATGATACTCAGCATCAGAATATGTATATTCAATATAACACCATAAAAAAATGTCAATTAACACTCTTAATATGAAACAACAACTCGAACTGTTTTAGAAAACGGACCTGAAGCGATGGTGCTGCCTGCAATCTTGCTTAATGTCGCAGTAAAAGGGACACTAATCGGTGATTGTGGCATGATTTCACCAATACTGTAACTTTCATTATAGTTAATATCAGTTGAATTACGGGTTAATAGCGTTTGTAATCCATTACCCATATCAAGATATTTTCCGCCTAGCACCGTATTATTATTGGGTTCAAAACGAACTGATATATTCAGTCCTGTTTCGCAGTCTTGTGGCACTGACATACCTAAATTAAAAGTTCGGCTAACCACATCTCCCGCATTCATTTGTTTAGGTGAAATCGTATCAAAGTTTACACTTCCCCCATTAGAAGCTGTGATATTCACCGCTGGCGCAGGGCAGAGTAAGGTTAAGTTACCTTTAATTCGCACATAAGTTGGTCCGCCTAAATCCTTACCTAAATAATCCACATGAGTTCCTAATAAAAATAACCCAGTATCAAAAGGTTTAAGAGCATTAGCCCCCTTGTAAACATAGAAGTTATACATAAAAGCAATATTACGTGTAATTCCTGTCTCTGGTTGACTCCAATACCCTAAATAAATATTCGGAACAGTTGGGTTGGTTATCGTTACTGGATTAGGAGATGAAATTGCATTTTGTTGTGTCACACTGACACCACTATTAATCAACAATGTTTTAATTGCACTTGGCATTGTATTCTTAAAGTAAACTGCATTAGCTGTGCTTGATGAACCAGTAAACTCACATCTCACTGATACATATGAGCTCATTGCTGATGTCAATAAGGTACCATTTGCAATTGAAGTACTACTATTTGTAATATCAAAGGTTAATTCTTGTTCTATAGATGTAGCTCCGGAACTCGGTACACAATTATTAACAGCAGCTACTGATTGAAAACTTAGCAAAAATAAAAATAATATAGCGAATGCATTTATTTTTTTCAAAATTAACATAACTTACCTCTTATCCTTTTCATTTGACAAGGAACAAGTTGTATTACATGTATATTTCAATAAGTTTGGTGTTCCATAATCATCAATATAAGTCACAATCATTTTTGGTGATTTCACTTGTTTATCTGATAGTAAATATGTTGCATTGCTATTTGGCTTCACGACAATTTCTTTAAAATCAGGAACTTTAGATTCATTATCATTAACATTAATCACAACAATGTGATAGGGAGTCGGGTTAGTTAATTTTAATGACTTTCCCACTTTCTCCACTTTCAACTCTTTTTGCCAATCATTATTAGGGTATTTTTTCAATTCACTCGGACGATAAAATAATTTAAAACGTGATTGAATGACAATTTCAACTGCATTTTCTAACTTAGTTTTCGGTGGAATGCCCAAGACATTAAAGTAAAATAATGACTCTTGGTTGTTCGGTATTTTCACATCATTTTTTGATAAACTAATTCTAACTTGCTTCTTTTGATTCGCTTCAACACGTTGTAATAAAGGCAAAGCAATCAGTGGTTCTGAAATTTTTTCGCCATTTTCATTCTCGATCCATGATTGAACTAAATAAGGATCTTTTTTATCAATATTTTCAATCACAACGCTAACACCTTTACTTGCTTCATCATAAATAACGCGAGTACGGTCAACAGAAATTGATGCATGTGTGTATGTGCTAATTAAAATTAAAGCACTCATTATTAATTTAAGTTTTTTCATAATTTTCTATTCTTTATTACAGGTTATGTTTTTACTGGTTAAATGACTTTGTTTACCTAGTATAATTCTGCATGACTGGTCACCACTCCATTTAACTATTAATTGTTGATCTGGCTGGAAGCCCGTTAAATAAACTTGCCCTTCCTCTGCAATCATTCCCAATACATTTTTATTATCGGAGCCATAAACTAAAGCACCAAATGGAGGCGTACTGCCGTCAGGGAATTTAATTGTGACTAACGCTTTTTCACCCACTAATGTATTGAGTTTTGAATAACCAACCGCACCATCAGTTAAATTTGATTCAATCACACTGTCATCAATGCTGACATTGTCTGGTACATTATTAAGATCAACATACTGGGTCGACCTATAATAGGTTGGAACATTACTAATTGCGGCTAAACCAAACCCATTCGTGACTGATTCATTTTTATTAATTGATACCCCTTTCGCCTTATCTGTATCAATAACCATACGAGCTTGGTTATCATAAACTCGTCGGTGTAAGACTGGCCCTTGGCTGGTAATGGTCAAAGAGCCGTCTAGAGAACCACTTAATGTATGGTAGTCTTCACCATACGACCCCGTTAGTTGTGCAGTACCATATTGCGTGTCACGATAAACGGATGCGTTCATTGCCGCATTTTCAAAAAAGTCTTTACTTGATAAACCTAAACTAACGTTATTATCATTAATTTTAGAGTTGTAATTAATATTACTATTATATTTCTTATCAATATCATTATAAGAACTAAAATATTGAATCCGTGAATTTCTTTCACCACCAAATGGGACGCTTAACGAAAGGTATGCTTGCTTAGAGCGTTTACCTTTTACGTAGCTACTTTCACCAATTGATAATGATAAAATCGCATTATTTATAAAACTTGTGTTTATTGTTTTATTAAATGATAAATTAAGAGTATTGTTATTTTTTGATTCTTTCCAATAACTTTCCCGAGAGTAACTTAAACTTATATCAGCCTGTAAATCAGGGAGTTGTTGTGTAAAAGAAGTCGTAAATACATTTTTCTGCCGATAATGTGGCGTTAACGGAGTTTCTTTTAAGCTAATATAGTCATTCACTGACATAAAGCCTTCGTTAGAAAACTGATACCCTGTTAAATCCAGTCTACTCGAATTTGAAAAACGTTTTGCATAATTAATACGGTAACTTTCACCAGTATGTAAAGCGACATCCTGTAGTTGGTTTCTCGACTGTGTAATATCAAAAGATATTGCACCAAAGCGTTCCATATTTACCCCAACACCCGCATTATAGGCATGGTATTCATCATTAGAGGTTGCGAAAACACCACCAAAAATAGACAAATTGTTGAGGATCCCCCAAGAAGCTTCACTTGATATAAAATCATCATTAATGTTTTTATATCCCATTGGGTCTAACCGACCTGCATTTAGTTTATATTGCACCATGCCTGGGCGTGTTAAAAATGGAATATTAGTCGAGGATACTTGGTACTCACGTATAGAGCCGTCTTCCTCTGTAATTTTAACATCAAGAGCCCCCGATAAAGAGGAACTTAAATTATCAATTGAAAAAGGCCCTGGTGCCACTTTCATTTGATTCAAAATACGTCCATTTTGCGATATAGTAACCGTCGCATTACTTGTCGCGGTTCCAGTAACACTCGGTGCATAGCCTCTTAGAGAAGCTGGTAACATGTTCTCATCAGTAAAGACACTAACACCGTTAAAACGTACAGAATCAAATACATTACTTACTGTATAATATTTACCCGCAAAAAATTTTGCAGATAAACTAGGTAAATCTGTAAATAAATAAGTTTGTACCCATTTAAAATTATCATTTTTATTATCATTAAAGTCTTTTTGGTATTGATAATTACTACGGACACGCCAACGCCCTACATTCGCACCAACAGAACCGAATGAGCTAAAATTATTAATGTCTCGAGTATTCTTATATTTAATATAGTTTTCAACAAAGTTGTAATCCAAGACGAGCGCATTAACCCCAACTTCCCGCTGCATAGGCGGAACCCAATTGTCATCAGAATACTGAAAGTAAGCTTGAGGTATTGAAAGCATTAACTCTTGCTTTTCATCATCGAATCTAGCCTGAATGTTTTTATCCTGTGATGCAAGGTCATAACACTGACCATTTTCCCATGTAGGCACTTCTTTAATAAAATCTTCTTTTAATCCAATAACTTCCACTAAGCCTTTAGAAATACAAGGTTGTATATTTTCATCTTTTCTTAAAAAATTTATTTGATCAAAATAATTAATTCTTCGACCATTTACCGATACATTAGAAAAATAAGAACCTTCACTAATTTTATTTTTCTCAAATGCACTTAAATCGATATTAGTATTACCCAAAATAGATAATGCGTCTTCATTAAATTGAACAGAATCCGCATTAACATAGTAAGTGTAAAACAATAAACTAGATACTAAACTAGTCACTATGTTTTTATTAAAATTGTTCTTTTTCATTAGCCGCAATATTCTATAATGGATTTATTGAATGAACTCATATAACTGAAAATGCTGTGAAGCAATTGCTATACACAGCATAATCAGCAAATATAAGATTTATTATTTTTTTAATATTTTTATATTAATACTTATTGGTAATCTAAAACGTAAGCGACTGTAGATTTAACAGAACCGGCTGTAGCTGCACCTAATGCCTGCATACGAGCAGATAAATTAATAACATTTGTTCCTGCATTTAAGCTTTGCTCAACAGTATCATTTGTTTTTAAATTTGTTCCACTTGCATTTTGGAATAACACACCAACATTGGTAGCAGTACCAGTACTTGCCCATAAGGTGCCTGCTGCATCCATTTGGCCAGTGAATTTAACTGTTACTTTAGAATAATCAGTACCACTTGCAGTAGGGTCCAAAATACAATCCGTTAATTCTAATGTAAAATCAACATTTGGACCTTGTGAACCAGCTGTTTGTAATGATGCCGCTGGAACAGAACCTAATTGAACTTCTTTGTTAACAGAAGAAGGAGCAATAGTACAAGCACCCGTATTCACTGTACCATTAAATTCAATAGTACCACTTCCTACATCCGCAGCGAATGAAGTTGATGCAGCAGTGAATGTTAATGCGATAATTGAAGATGCTAATAGCGTCTTTTTCATTTTAAACCCTTATTTCATGATATTATTAATATATACTAAGGCAATACCTTAGTTGGTACACAGTCATACCAATCGTATTATTGATATAACTAGAATTCAGTTAACTTTATTCGTATCATTATTTTAATGACTTGAGATGTCCGATAACATGTGAAGTAATATAACCACTAACATGAACCGTAAATATAAGGAGATCCTTAAAACAAATACTAATCTTCATTTTTTTTATTTTTTGAATAAAAACCATGACTTAATAATGAATTGTATTCAGAGGTCCAATTTTTTGATTGTTCTAAATCTATATCTTCAAGGAAATAATGAACACTGACTTTAAGGAAGTCTGCAATCATAACTAATGAATCGATATCTATTCTATTAATACCTCGTTCATAGCGAGAAAACTGTTGTTGACTAACATTCAAAGCCATTGCCACTTCAGTTCCCGTTAGTCCATACTCCCTTCTAAGCTTCTTTATTCTGCTCCCTACTATTTTGGCAATAGGATATCTAGCTGCCATTTTTATTTCCTTTCTGAATAATACAAAGTAGATACTGAATAACATAAGAATAACTAACTGCGAGCAATACTAATTAAATAAAATAAAAATAACAAATTCACATACGAGTAATAAATAAAACAAAACATTAATTTTATTTATTAAAATATCTGATTTTTGACTATTAATATATGATTTACCCTTAATATAAGTAAGGTGTATGAAACATTGTCTAGCGAACTCATCATTTTTCGGGTAAATGCCATCATCAAATATGGTTACTTATCTCACATATCCTAAAAATACAGTTTTTTTATCTAACAAATCTTCAATGTGAAATGTTATCGATTAACCAAACGTTAACATTTTCTTTTTGATGGCATTTTATATCCCCAAGATAGAGTGAAACATACATCTATAAAATAATAAGACTTAAAGCTATAAATGGCTAAATTGATTGAAACTATGAAAACAAAAAAGCCCATCATATTCAATATGATGGGCTTTCATGAAATAAGATGAGGTAACGTTAACGGTATGAAAATAATACATTTACAGTATTACTAAATTGCCCTGATTTAATTGGATCATTACTTTTATTCGATAATTCAGCAGTATATTGGTAGCTTCCAGGTCGTTGCTGAGAAATTTGACCTTTATAGTAATACTGGTCAAAGTTGATTTCCTGTCCTAAATTTTTATCCGTAATTGCAATTTGTAACCCATTGTCAAACATCAAATATTTTTTATTCACAACACCACTGTTACTTTGAAAAGCCACGCTAACTTCAAGTGCCGCTTCACAAGTAGAAATAGGCGTTAACGTGATATTAAAATTCTCTTTAACCGTTTTACCATTATTGAATTGCTCAGGAGTAAGCTCTTTAAAATCAACGACTTTATCGCTCATTGTTACTATCGGAGTGGGACAATAGTTAACCAACTTCCCAACTAGACGGATAGTATATAAGTCTCCTATACGTTGCCCTACTCCATCTGTATGATAACCAACAACAAAATTTCCTGTATCAAAAGATTTTAGCTCACCATATCCTCTTTTTAGCGTAAACACATGCCATAACCCAATATTTTGTGTACCTACCCCCCAAGAACCTACTTCTAAACGCGGTGTGTTCGGTGCCGTAATCTCAACAACCTTGCTAAGGCTATAAGAATGTTGATAAACCTGAATACCACTAGATAAGAGATATGCCTTAGTCTGGGCTGGCGTTTGGTTATAAAACCAAATCGTTCTATCCGCTACAGACCCCGAAAAATTACATTCCCATGCCATCATCGAGCGTCCACTGCCTAACTCAGTGCCTATAGGAATAGGACCAGGAGTTGTATTCATATCAATCGATATCAAAGGTAGAGGAAACCAGGCATTCCCACTGCCAGGTTTACAATTTACCCCCGCATAAGACGACGCTCCTGAGAGTAATAATAAAGACCCTAATATGCCTTTAATCAGTCTTTTCTTGTGATCTTTTTTTGTATGATTAAAGCTTTTCATTTATTTTTTCGCCTGTGGTAATAACTGGCAAGACTGTGATGAATCACATTGGTATTTATTAAACTTTAACCCACCAAAGTCATCAATATAAGCAACCTCAAAACTGTTCCAAGATGGATTTTTTAATGTGACAACAGCATCACTGAAAGGTGCAACGACAGTTTCTGGAAATTGGTTATCCTTGCTTCTATCCACATTAATATTCGTAACAATAATATTAAATGGTGTTGGGTTAGTTAATTTTAAACTTCCACCTTGCTTAGCGACCTTAAGATCCTGTTGAAAATCTTTATCCGCAGACAATGGGTAATTAATTCCCTTTGGGCGATAGAACAGTTTCAACCGTGATTGGATGGTAAACTGCACCACATTCGCTTCTTTGCCTTGCGGTGGGATCCCAAGAACATTGAAATATAATAAACTTTCTCTATCTTGCGGTAAGGTATTCAGCCCTTCCATATGCGTAATTTTAATTTGTTTTTTCTGTAGCGGCCCTATTTTCTGTAAAAAGGGAAGTGCCACTAAAGAGTTTGTTAATTTATCGCCTTTGGCGGTTTCTATCCATGTCTGTGCTAAAAATGATGATGTTTTATCTTGGTTATCAACGACTACACTCGTACCGCCATCCGCTTGATTCAAAATAATACGAGTCCGGTCAAGCCCTAATACTGCTTGGGCTTGCGTCATTACGCCAGATAATAAAACAACCGAAATTACCTTTTTAAAGAATGTCATTTTTCACCCATTTTTTCGTTATTTTACTGATTGCACATGATGGCATCACTGCTTTTTACCAGAATACTGTCGGCAGAGAAGTTGCATGACTTTCCTTCTCCCCAACTGATACTTAACTGGTCGCCCATATTTAACCCTGTTAAGTAAACAATACCGGATTCTGCAATGATCCCAGAAACTTTATTATTCGAGGTATTTGTCACCACTGCACCCAGTGGTGGGTATTGGCCATTCACCAATTTAATGCGTGAAATTAATGATTTGCCGATGTCAGCATCCATTTTGATATAACCAATAGCGCCATCCGTTAATGCCGTTTCTAAAACGTTATCCTCAACGTTAACAGTATCTGGTAAGTTGTTGACATCCACTTTGTATTCCATATTGTAATAAGTCGGTACATTACTGATGGTCGCTAACCCAAGGCCGTTGGTGATAGCATGGCTATTTTCAATGATGACACCTTTCGCTTTAGGGACATCAACCACTAAGCGAGATTGGTCACGATACGTTAATCGATGCGCTGAAATACCATGTTGTGTCGCTGTAATTGAACCACTCACCATAATACTCGCTGAATTCATTGAGTCCGATAATGCCCCGCTCATTTGCAACTGCCCTGTATCACCACTGTGTGAAATAAACGCATTCACACTTCCTTGAGATAAACCGTCTTGAGTTGATGCTGTCAGGTTATAGTTTGTATCTTTATTCACATAATTACTGTAGTTGACATTATTAGTATAGCGCTTATCTTGATCACTATAAGAAGCAAAGTAAGAAATTGAGGCATTTTGGCTTTCAGTCTGTAATGGCCGACTTACCGATAAATAAATTTGATTATCCGTTTTATCAAGTGAGTTACGCGATTGATTTAAAGATAAAGAAACGTTCCCCCCTTTCATAAATCCTTCATCAAAAAATTTATTTAATCCAATACTAAAATAGTTGTTTTGTTTGCCATTCCAATAAGTTTTACGTGATGCAGTGATATTCGCACTTGCATTCATAAAATGTAATTGCTGTGCATATGACAGTGAAAATACATGTTTATCTTTATCCAATTCACCTTGCGATTTATCACTAAAATTCTTTTCAACAAAATTAGATAATGAATTAAACGTACGGTCAGCAAAGCGGTAACCAGTTAAAGTTAATTGCCCATCAATACTCGGTAAATTTTTAGCGTAATTAATACGATAGCTCTTTCCTGTTTCTCTTGTACCCACATCGGCATATGATTGGGTTACATCAACAGAAAGAGCACCTAAGAAACCTAAGTTTTGGCCAACACCAAGGTTGATTGCACGATATTGATTATTTGATGTAGCAACCAGGCCCCCAAACACTGAAGTGTTATTAAGAACCCCGATAGAATTTTCAACTGTTATAAAATTCTTATCGATATTTTCATTATTTTCTGGCGAAAGTTGCCCTAAATTCATGGTATAGCGCACTTGGCCTTTACGGGTCAAAAATGGAATATTCGTGGTAGTGTATTGGAACGTAGTTTCTTTACCATTATCTTCGGTCACAGTAACATCAATTGTACCCATCACAGACTGGCTCAAATCTTTAATAACAAAAGGCCCTGCGGGTACTTTGATTTGGCTAATAATTCGCCCATTTTGAGATAAAGTCACGGTCGCATTCGATGCAGCAACACCAGTGATTTGCGGTGCATACCCTCTAAGGTTAGGAGGCATCATACTTTCGTCAGTAAAGACACTGATCCCTTTAAAGCGTACACTATCAAACAAATCAGATTTAATATAAATCTCGCCGACAAATAATTTTGCCGATAAACTCGCCATATCTCTGAATGCATAAATTTGGTCCCATTCAAAGCGGCTTTTTTTATCATTACTGCTGTTAACGAGCTTATTTTCATATTGATAATTCGCACGTAAACGCCACTCAGCAAGGTTAGCACCCACATTACCAAATGCGCTGAGGTTATTACGATTACCAGAACCTTTTCGGTAAAAATTATTATCACTAACCGTATAATCTAAAATTAAACCAGCAATACCGTAGTCACGTAACTCAGGACTAACCCAAGATGAATACACCGCTGCAAGGTATTTTTGTGGAATAGAGATTGTCAAAATTTGATCGCTGTCATTAAAATCGACAGTGACATTTTTATCCAACGCACTAATATTGATACAATGGTCTTCTTCCGAAGATAGTAATATTTCTTTTGCATCTTCAGTTAATGGAAAGCGTTTAATAACACTCTCTGTAATACAAGGTTCAATTATTCCATCATGGCTAATAAATTTAATTTTCTCGCCACGTAAAATTCTTTTTCCATTTAAAACAATATCTGTCTCATACAAACCTTCACTAAAGTTATTTTTTTCAAAATAGCTTAAGTCAATATTATCATCGACAGATAAATTTAGTGCATTTATATTAAATGTTTCTGCATTAGAATATCCACCACATACAAGAAGTGAAATGATATAACAAATATTTTTTTTCTTAAAATACATGATTTCACTCTTTTAATTAAAAAATGCAGAGAAAAGGCTTTACGCCAAAAAGGCGTAAAGCAATTAGCAAGTAAATAAAGATGATATTACTCGTAGCTTAATACATAGTTCGCAACAGAATTAATACTACCTGCTGTCGCTGCACCTGTTGATTCTACTTGGGCAGATAAAATAATTGTTGTTTCTGCTTCTTTTAATTTTTGCTCTAAAACATCACCAGGTTTGATTGCTTTTCCATCATTATTAAAGAATGCTACGGCAATATTATCTGCACTACCTGTATTTGCCCATAAAGTTGATTTAGTTGCATCTGGTTGTCCATTAAATGCAATTTTAACTTTAGAATAAGGTGTTCCTGGTGTACCTGAATCTAACTGGCAATCTTGTAATTTTAATTCAAAAGCATTTAGTGGACCTGTTTTACCTGCAGCTCCTAAGTTTGCAGCTGAAATACTACCTAATTGAACTTCTTTATTTATATCTGAAGGTGCGATAGTACATGCACCACTATTAACTGTACCTTTAAATGTAATTTTACCTGAACCAGCATCCGCAGCCATTGCAGAAATAGAAGTTGTTGTTAGTGCCAAGAAAACTGCGATTAATGTTTTATTCATCTTGCATACCTTATTAGTTAATAATTAATTTCTAGGAATTTATTTAATTTCTAGGGGTTTATTTAATTTCTGAACGAGATGAATAATACTCAGCATTCGAGTTAAATAATACAACTGAACTGTGTATTTAAGCTGTAGAGTGTAACTAAACATAAAAATCATAACTAATTGAAATTTAATAAATAACACATCACCCCTCTTGTCATTTAAAGTTAAAATCCTGATGGTCATATAAAAAAACACGAACAAATCAGAATAAAAATCTGCCATATGATAAATAATAAGCATTAAATTTAGAGATAAACAAAAAATAAAGGATTTAAATTGAAAAAAGGAAAAATGCAAATTAAAACATCATAAATACTCTAAAAATGCACTTATAGAGACATTTATTTACATCCATTCAAGATTCTGTTACCAATTCAATAAAAAATAAAGTATCAATCCATCCTAATATAAGTAAACCTTTTATAAATCAATAAACTAAACTATGAGTAAATATTTCAATACATCCTCTTTTATAATTTAATTTAAGCTATTTACTCAAAAAGAATCTCGTTCATTCTCTTTTTTATGTAAAAATAAAAATAAAAAACCAATTAATACAATGAGATATTGATATTTTATTTTAATCATAAAAAAGCTGCCTTAATAAGCAGCTTTTTTAGTTTTATATAAAGAAAATAAACTGTACTTAACTTCCCGGCGTGAAATAAATTGGTGAGCCAGGACCGACAGGGATGCCCAACACAAATACCCAGACAATAAAGAACAATGACCAGCCGATCAGGAAAATGATTGAATATGGCAACATCATTGAAACTAATGTTCCTATTCCTGCATCCTTCTTATATTTCACAACAATCGCCATAATTAAGCCAAAGTAACTCATCATCGGCGTAATAATATTTGTGACCGAGTCGCCGATACGATACGCGGCTTGGATAGTTTCTGGCGCGTAGCCCGCCAACATCAACATAGGTACGAAGATAGGTGCAGTGACAGCCCATTGTGCGGATGCAGAGCCAATCATTAAGTTAATGAATGCGCAGATAAGAATAAAGCCAATAAACAGTACACCACCATGAAGGTCAATACTATTTAAGAAGTTGGCACCTTTAACCGCAATAACTTGCCCGATGTTTGTCCAACTAAAGAAAGCAACAAATTGCGCAGCAAAGAAAATAATAACCAAATATAAGCCAAGCGTGCTCATCGCACCAGCCATTGCATCCACGATATCCTTATCAGAGCGCATGGTTTTAGCAATATAGCCATACACAATACCGGGGACAGCAAAGAAGACAAAAATAAAGACCACTATCCCTTTTAAGAACGGCGAGTTACTCACTAACCCAGTGTCTTGGTTACGTAATATTCCATTTTCTGGTACTACCATTAATGCCAAAAGTGCTGCCAATCCCCAAAAAGTCACAGATGCCCAAAATAAGGCTTTTTTCTCTAACGGAGTGACATTTGCCGAGGCATAGAGGCTATTTTCATCATCATCTACTGCACCGCCGGTGTATGGGCCAAGCTGTGGCTCAACAATTTTTTCAGTGATCAAATAACCTAAAATAGTGATTAAAAACGTACTGGCAAACATAAAGTACCAGTTTGCTTCTGCGCCCACGATATAAGTTGGATCAATGATTTGTGCGGCTTGTTGAGTGATACCTGACAATAACGGGTCAACCGTGCCTAATAATAAGTTTGCTGAATAACCTCCAGAAACACCAGCAAATGCCGCAGCAAGGCCGGCTAAAGGGTGACGACCTAATGAATGAAAAATGATAGCTGCGAGCGGAATAAGTACCACATAACCTAACTCTGCCGCGGTATTTGACATGATCCCAGCAAACACGATCGCCATTGTGGTTAATTTTCGAGGGGCTTTGGTGACCACCAAACGCATGGCTGCGGAAAGTAAACCTGCTCGTTCAGCAATCCCCACCCCTAATAATGCGACGAGTACCGTTCCTAACGGTGCGAAGCCTGTAAAATTGGTGACGACATTCGCAATAATTTTTCGGATCCCTTCGGCATCCAATAAACTCACAATATGAATAATACCATCTTCTGCGCGCCCTTTTGCACCTTCGGGACGAGGGTCTGGCACGCTGACACCGAAGTACTGACCAATTGCTGAGGAAACTAATAAAATCGCAATTAAAATAATAAATAAAATAACAGGATGTGGTAGAGCATTACCTAACCACTCAACCGTTCTTAAAAAACGGCTTCCCTCTTGCTTTTTTTGTTCCATATTTTCTCCTTATAAACAAGAAAAACGGACATTACACAATGTTTTTACTTTTTGCTATTTACAAATAGATAACTCTAAATCAACAAAATTCATGCAAATCAGATATAAAATTCAACATAATTAGGACCAACTCATTTTTATTAGCTATTAATATTATTAATTTAGTTAAAGTGGGTAATTACAACCAAAATAATTCTGGTAAATTAATTTTGATAAGTGTGGTCAACATAACAATTTTTATATTATCTATGGCTTTTTTTCGTCATTTATCACTAATTAAATATCATTTTTTAGCAGTTTTATTTTATATAAATTGTAAAACCCTTATTTATTAACACTCGATAAAACCTTGCTTATAATTCGGAATAACAAACCTAATAAAGAATAATCTGCCAATTTATTTATATTGATATGGAAGGTTATAATAGTAAAAAAACAACTCATGGAGCCTCTATTATGTCAGTTATCGACCTTTGGGCTGAACGCCACATTCAAGAATCACTAAGCAGAGGTGAACTTTCAAATTTAGCTGGGGAAGGAAAAGCTTTGCAG
Source organism: Providencia sp. PROV141 (assembly GCF_028481645.1). Lineage (NCBI taxonomy): Bacteria > Pseudomonadati > Pseudomonadota > Gammaproteobacteria > Enterobacterales > Morganellaceae > Providencia > Providencia sp. PROV141. The sequence goes on from NZ_JAMPPR010000006.1 coordinate 63,329, forward strand.
CTTGAAGATGATAGTCTGGTTCCGCCTGAGCTCAGGGCTGGGTATCGGATATTGAAAAACTCAGGTTATTTACCTGCAGAATTACAGCAAAGAAAAGATGTACTGACACTTAGCCACATGATACAAAGCCTATCAGTGAATGACCCAAATTATACATCAATGAGTAAGCAGCTGGCTTTGCTTGAATTAAAGCTCAAGCAAGCCAATATCAATACCGATTTTTTACATGGCAACTATGCAGATCCAATTTCTAAGCAAATAAATAATAAACCAAATAGCAAATAAACTTATGTCAAATAGTAAGTGAGTAAATATACGAGTAATTTGCCATTTTCTATAGTTTCTTAACACTTTTTTAAGAAAGCTCCGCAATAATCATATTAAGACTATTTCCCCCTATATTTATGCGAGCATCTTAGTATTATCAACCTCGACTTTATTATTAATAGACAAGGGATAAAGATGGAACAGAAACAATATTCTAGTAAATGGCAAAAACGTTTTGATTTCTTTGACAAGCATGGCGCACCTAATACACCTGAATTCAAAGCGGCGTTAAAAGCCGCCTCTTTCGGTGAGCGTATCCTCATTAACATGAACATTTTTGCTTTCTTCTTCGGTATTATTTACTTCCTAATTTTAGGGCTTTGGAAAAAAGGGTTAGTGATGCTTGGTATCACTATTGGGGTTGGTCTGGTTTTGAATATTATTGATTTTATGATTGGTGGAACTATCCCAAATGCAGTTTATACAGGGGTATCTGTCGGTATGTCCGCAATGTGGGCAATGATTGCTAACTATGCCTACTATATTAAAGAAACCAAAGGGTTGGATAACTGGAATCCGTTTGAAGGGATCCGAATGCTTTAAGTGACAATCAAATAAAAGTTGGCTGCTGGCAAGGCTGCCAATTTTTATCGCATAATAAAGTTTAGAATAGATAGCTACTCTAAATTAACACTCTGCAAACGATATTCATTCGGCGTTTTACCATAAAATTGGCGAAATGCGTGACTAAATGCGGAATGTGAGTCATAACCCACTGCTAATGCAATTTGTTCTATTGATGTGTTGGTTAATAATAAACTCCCAGCCGCTTCCATACGTTTTTGTAATAAAAATTGCATCGCTGTTAATTGTGCTTCTACCTTTATTTTGCGTTGAAGCGTACTCACTGACATACAAAAAGCGGTCGCCATATCTTCACAACTAATAGGATGATGTAAACGCAGTTCCACCCATTGAGAAACTTCATCAATCCATTTTTTTTCAGGTTTTAACTGAGCCAATAACAAACGGGCAACGGTAAAATTATGTTCGGGAGCTTGTGGAAAACTTTGCAACCAATTCAAAAGACCGACTGCGGCAGGTGTCAGAGTAAATTCCGTCATTTTTTCACTTAATGCCCACTGTGCTGTTGCAGGCATTTCTAATACATAATTTTGATTGCCGACCTGCCCACTAAAAGCGTGATTAACACTTGGCGGGATCACCATCCCCTTGCCTGCATTAAGTAAAAAGTGCTGCCGATACATGTTTATTTCCATTTGCCCAGATAACGACAAAACGACTTGCCACTGCCCATCATGTTGATGAGAAATGACTTCGTCCGAATATTGGCGAAAATGAAGCTCAGGCAATCGCAAAGGGCACACTCCTACTGATACAGATGATAGCAGTATAACCTTTTTACTGATAAATGGCAGTGATGGCACCGACTACAGTAGGCGGCAAGCAAACGAGACCCTAGAAGCATACAAAAGTATGTGACTAGGGCGAGTGAGTGAAACCAACAACGCGAAGTATAACTAGCATTAGGCTAAAAGGGCACCATTCGGCAAAGGTAAGTTAAACTCCGCAAGAACAATCGCCCCCGTTTCATCAGGCGCTCCGGTAATTAATACTTCAGATTTAATCCCCGCGATTCGTTTAACCTCAAAATTGCACACGCATAATACCTGCTTACCAATCAAATCTTCTGGCGTATAATTGACGGTGATCTGTGCGCTAGAGCGCTTGATACCCAATTCCCCTAGGTCGACTTCCATCACATAAGCTGGCTTTTTCGCTTTACTGTTAATTTGTGCACTAATAATCGTACCTACACGCATTTCAACACGAGTAAAATCATCCCATTCAATAATTTGCATAAATCTATTCCTGAATTAAATTGCTTATGTGTAATAAATTAACATACAACAGATTTTGCGTTTTATCGCCAGAACGTCATTTTATGTAGCCAGACCACCACGGGCTAGGAAGATAAGCAAAAAATAGCCCTCATTAGAAATTGAGGGCAAAAAATACAAGACAGGAAATAGGTTAAAATAAAAATTTCTTGTTAATTACATTGTTGAAAATGTATTCATAATGATCCCGCCAGAGATAATTAACCCCATCGCAAATACCGCAGGGAAATCGGGTTTTTGTTTATATAAAATCATAGAAACTAAAGTTACACCGACAATACCAAATCCACACCATAATGAATACGCAACACCGACTGGAATATAGCCCATTGCACGAGTTAAAGCGAAATAACATAAGCAATAAGCAATAATAACTAACACTGATGGCCCCAGTTTGCTAAAACTGTTGGTCTTTTTAATCATTGAAGTGCCCGTTATTTCAGAACCAATAGAAAGCGCTAACCATAAAAATCCAGTAAACATAATATTCCCCTTAACTTTGAATTAATGAGCTGTTTTATTTTTTGCTGATAATAATGAAGACTCAGTTTCATCTTTTGATGATTCTGTTTCTTCCGGATCATCTGAGCCCATCTTGGAGAATAGATTCATGATCACAATACCACTTGCAATCACAGCCATTCCAATTATGGCCGCAGTATCTGGATGTTGACCATAAAATAGCATGCCAAGGGTAGATACCATTAGAATTCCCGTACCTGACCATGTGGCATAAGCCAAGCCAACTGGAATATATTTAACTGCACGAGAGAGTGAATAATAGCAAATAACATACAACACAACGATTAATGCCAGTAATAATGATTTGGTCATACCTTCACTATTATCAAACATTTTTAAGGTCGAGGTTGCTGAAGTTTCAGAAATAATAACCGCCAGCATCCAAAGCCATGACTTTGCTTTAGGGGACATAGATAATACTCCTACGATAAATAGAAAGATTAAAATTAATTTTTAATTTGATTAAATAATTTTATTTTTTAAGAGACTTTAAATAATCGAATGCTAAATCTGTTAATTTATTTTCATTCGCACGGCACCCCCTAGGGTTATTCATTACTTCTTTTAAAGTAATATAGCGATTTTGATTTTCATTATTTATTTCAGGTTTTAAATTTTCATCAATACCTTTAGTTAAAAGCTTATTCTCTATTTCATTAAATGAATCAAAATAAACACCTAACTTAATTACTTTAGAGATATTTTCTCTAATTAACTGATTATAATTTTCATTTTTATTTAAACCTAAAACCTGACTTAATTCACTTTCAGGGCAGCAATGGTATTTCAATGCTAAGGTCGACATATTTTGTGATAAAGCCTGTAAGGCTAATTCACTTTCTTCACTGGCAAACAAACCATTGGCTATCTCACCAACTACTTTTGCATCAATGAAAGGTAAAAACAGGCTGTCATAATGGCTTAACCCATTTATTGATAAGGTGTTTTTATTTACAACACTTCCCAGTTCAGCCCATTTTTCAACTTGGGAAGACTGAAGCATGGATGCGGTGGCATAAAAGGAAAAAGCAACAGACTCTAGCTGTGCCAACCTTTGGTAAATGGCTTGCTGGTAACCGTCAACTGGCGATAATACGACCAGAACGTGTCGCTTTAACTGACGTAAAACTCGCTGCACAATTCGCTCGATCAGTTCTTCGTTCATTTTGCCACCATTCCTTAACCCGCGATGAATACGCTATCGTTATTGCGTAAACCTGCCGCATTCGCCTCATCAGTATCGATATGAAACTCAAGGGAAAATCGTTCATCAACTCTCACAACAACCTCATCGAATACCAAGCTGCGCTCACCTTCAGTACGGATATTCACCTTCTGCCCATTCACCACATTTAGTGCTCTTGAGTCCATCACGCTCATATGAATATGACGCTGGGCACAAATAACCTGCGACTCAAGATTGACATGCCCTGCCGGGCCAATCAGTAACGCACAGCCCGAATTAACCAAGTCACCTGATTCCCTAACAGGAGCCTTAATTCCCAGTGCGAAGCAATCTGCTTTTGAAACTTCTAATTGTGTTTTTGGGCGAACAGGCCCCAGTACTCTGACTTTACTAATCGACCCTTTTGGCCCCACCACCATGACGCATTCTTTCGCTGCAAATTGCCCCGGCTGTTTTAAATCTTTGAATGGCGTGAGTTGATATCCCTGACCAAACAACGCTTCAACATCCTGCTGTGAAAGATGCACATGGCGGTTAGATATTCCGACAGGGATAGCAATGTTAGAAATACCCGCTTGTGCTGGAGTGTACGCAGAAAGCCGAGCCAATATTTTTCCCATCAATTGCTCATTCATCATGATTTTTTCCCTTTACGCGGGTCATTTTTGACGTCTTTCACATTGATGTCGGTTTTGACTTCAGCCACTGGTGCTTCCGTTTTGGTTTCAACAACTGCTTTTTCCACTAACATTTCTGCTTTTACTTCCGACTGAAGGCTTTTCTCTAACTCGCCTTTTTTACTTTTCACTGTTAGCAATTTGCTGATCACACTTTCTTCAGGCCGCGCAATCACTAATGAGCCGACTAATAATTGGCTATTCGAAATTACTTCAATGCCGTGGTCAACCGCAGTACGAACGGCACTGATTTCGCCTTGAAAACAAACAGATACTAATCCAGAGCCTATTTTTCGATAGCCTATAATTTCTACACTGGCTGCTTTGCACGCCGCATCTGCAGCCTGTATGGCGGATGTCAGTCCCCGAGTTTCAATTACGCCTAAACTTTTCATCTGTCTCTCCTACTTAGTGACGAACCAGTCGAATATCGAAATCAAATTGTTTGAAGAATGCTTCAAGTTGGTCTAACTCTTCTGCACTATAGGTTGGGTCTTGCTTAACCGGATAAATCATGTCCAGTTTGTCGTATTTACCGCGACCTAACTGGTGATAAGGCAGAATATCGATGCGTTTTACATTGCCGCGTTTGGATAATTCCATTGCATAGTGGATAGCACCCGTGATGGCATCAAAGGAGTCGTTATAACCGCGAACAAGCGGCATTCTGACCACGATATTGGCACCAAGCTGAACCAGTCTTTCGAGGTTACGGCGAACATTTTCATTGCCAATACCGAATAGATTTTTATGCTGTGCAGTATCAATATGTTTGATGTCATAGAGGAACAGATCGACAACTTCCGCTAACTTTTCATAGTTTTCTAACGATGTCGTACCTTGCGTTTCTATTGCCGTATTGATCATCATTTTTTTACACTCACGCAGTAGCGCGACGGCAAAATCAGTTTGTAGGCTCATTTCGCCGCCACCGATTGTCACGCCACCACCGGAAGAAATATAAAAATCATAATCTTGCATGATGATGTCCATCATTTCAGCTACCGTGACATCTTTCCCCATAATGTCTAACGCATCACCAATACACACCTCTTCGCATTTACGACAGCCAATACAGTCAATGCTACGATTCACACGGTGAATTTGTTCACCGTGCTCATTAATAGTTTTGTAGTGGATCCCTGTCGGGCAGACATCAATACATTTCCCACAATTGACGCATTTATCATGGGAAAACATCACCTGAAACTGGCTGCTTAGCCCTTCTGGGTTAGCACACCACGGGCAACGAATATTGCATCCTTTTAAGAAAATCAGTGTTCGGATACCGTCGCCATCATAAATCGAGTATTTTTGGATATTAAATATCCGACCTTTAATCTCTGCCGCGCTCATCATTGCACCTCTAAAACTATGTTTATAAATCAAAAATTATTATTGTTGTTATAAAATGGCAGGTATAGATTCATACCTGCCTACATGGGTTTAGAACTTCTCAATTACAGTACGGCTAATAATTTCATCTTGAACTTCTTTACAGAGTTCAACGAAGTAGGCACTGTATCCTGCGACACGAACAATTAAATCACGATATTTTTCAGGCTCTTGCTGAGCTTTTTTCAGCATTTCATTATCAACATAACTGAACTGCATTTGGCCGTTGCCTAAAATAGATGCGGTTCTTAGCAAGGTGATTAAGCCATGGCGGCCTTCTGGGGTGTCCAATAAGCCTTTTAAGAACTTAAAGTTATGCACCATGCCAATGTTCATTGTTTCAACATTCATTTTACTGATTGATTTAATGATGGCAGTTGGGCCTTGTTTATCCGCACCTTGTGTCGGGCTGATACCATCGGATAGCGGCATCCAAGCCAAGCGACCATTGGCACTCGCCGCGGTTAATTCACCAATCGGCGTGTTGTTAGAGATGGATAAGGTTCCGTGGCTCAGTGTTGAATACAGCATGTCGTACTTACGGCACTCGCGCTCTGTCCACTCCGTAATATCCAGCGCATATTGGTCAACATAGTCATCATCGTTACCAAATTTAGGCGCATTTAAGCAGTCACGGCGCAGTTCGTCATAGCCTTCAAAGTTAGCTAATAAGCCATCACGAATTTGTTCAAGGGTGTAGCGACCATCTTCGTAAACCAATTTGCGAATCGCGACAATCGAGTCAACATAGGTTGCTAGACCAGAGAAAATCAGCCCTGGGCCGTGGTTGATCATCGCCCCACCCGCAGCCACGTCTTTGCCTTTTTCCATACAGCCTTCCACCAGCAAGGACATTAATGGTTTTGGTGCCACATCACGGTGAACACGTTGGCTGATGACGGTGCCGATAGCGGATAAGCGCACAATATGAGCAATCTGCGCTTTCACTGCATTATCAAAGTCTTCAAATGTTTTTAAGTCACGTAAATCACCCGTATCTAAGCCTTGATAGCTATCGAATAGCACCATGCGACCACGGTTTAATACAAACTCAATCGCAATTGGCCATTGGGTATAACCGGTTGATGTCCATTGATAAATACGGCCTGACTTCTGCGGTTCTACACAGCCCATCAAGCAGTAATCACGCGCATCCTCAAAATCGAAGCCTTTACGCAGCATCATTTTGATGTGGGAATCATCGAAGTGACAGGCAGGGAAGCCCATACCGGCTTTCACCACATCAACGATTTTTTCCATGTATTTCTGTGGTGATTGGTTGTGAATACGACAGGCCAGCGATGGCTGATACACTTTAACAAAGCGAACCGCATCCATAATTAAGTAAGTTAAGTCGTTACATGCATCGCCGCCTGAGCGTTTTTGTCCACCGACCGTTAAGTTGATAAATGGCTGGTAACCCGCGAAGTATTTCGCGCCTAATTCGCTCGACATCCACATTAATTCCGCACATTTGATGATAAATGCTTGCATCATTTCTAATGCTTGGTCTTGGGTTAAGCGGCCTGTTTTGATGTCATTTTCGTACATCGGCAAGCAATATTGGTCGAGACGTCCCAAAGAAAGACCAGTTTGGTTTTCTTCAATTTCAAACAGTGACTCAACTGTCCAAATACTTTGTAATGCTTCTTGTAACGTGGCCGGAGGATTGGCTGGCACGTTTTCGTTAACTTGTGCGATAGTCAGTAATTCTTCACGGCGTTTTTGGTCTGATTCCAGCACCGCTAATTCGCGAGCATGAGCAGCAATACGATGTGAATAGGCAATAACCCCTTCACAGGTTTCGATTGACGCTTTATAAAAATAAATGCGGTCAATATCATCAGGGTTTTCCATGCTTAACTCAGCCATTTTTGCCTGAGCATCTGCTTTGATACCATTCATTCCTTTGGTGAATAACAGTACGTCATAACCAGGGCAGGTATCGCCACCACCATTGATTTGGTGATAAGACAAGTCACTGACAAAGGTTTCACCGCTGAATTCCCATACACCCGCTTCGCGGTATTGAGCTTCACAAATTTCATCCAGTGAACGGCCTTCCCAGAACGGGGCTATTTCCTCGCGGATCACTTTTTTGTCTTCTTCCGAGATAACGAACGGATCTTGTGGGCGAGTTCCCATAGTGTCGAGTTCTTCGACCACCCAGCGCCATGCGATATCTGGTGAGAAGGCGCCTGCACGAGGTGCACCACAAGGATGACCCACAATCAGTTCTTCTGGTTGAATTAAGATTGGCGCAGTTTCACAAGCACGGCGGAATGCTTTCGCACGCAATAAAATTGGCGGTAAACCAGGATTATTTTTGACAACATCAGTGAAAGCGAGTGCACGATAGATAGACACACTTGGGCGTGCTTCTAAGTAGCGATTACGCAGGCGCTGTAAACGAGGCGTCAAACCTTCCATCACTTTGAATTCAGTCTCAACTTGAGCCGCCGGCGCAACATAGCTGGCATTTGGCGCAGCATATTGCGGCTGAATGCTATTTTTTCCGCAATATAAACGGACTTTCAAACCATTATTGATAGTACTGATGTTTTCATGTGCGGATAACATCATGGCTGATAATTCGTTAAGGCATACGCGCGGGTCATTTAGGTAAATGCCGTCTTTCAATGCATCGAACATTGGGTAGCCATCAACTTGCTTGGTTGAGCGAACTTCAGAGAGTTCAGCCAGTTTCAACCATAAACTTTCTACAATTTCATAAGCTTGTGGTTGGGTCAAACGGCCTTGTTCAATATCACGTTGGTAGAATGGATAGACCGCTTTATCGAAACCCATTGGGTTAACGGCATAGCTACCATTTTCTAAATGCAGGATCAGTTGCAGTAAATAGAAAGCTTGGCACGCTTCTTTAAAAGTTTGCGCCGGTTTTGCTGGTACATTGCGTAAAATCGCTGCACTTTCTTGTAATTCTGCGCGGCGATATTGATTAGATTCTGCCGCTGCCATGCTCTCTGCTTTAGAAGCTAAAGCTTGTGCAAAGTGAATGGCCGCATCACATGCATAAATCGCAGAACGGCAATTATTAGCTTCATCAATGCTATTGCGGCTAACTGCGCTACCGATATTTCTCACTCGGTTTTCTAGCTGTGCTTTGATAGCCAAGAAACCAATATTTAAAACTGCTAAGTAATCTGGCGCATCAACTGTGCTATCGCCAGCTAAAAAGGTATAAATACTGTGGCTGTCGATTTCATTTTCAGTATGGAAAATAGCTCCGCGAGGGGTCGATGATTGGCTGCCAATAATCAGCTCATCTTGAGCAATAAATGCAGGAAAGTGACGGATAAATTCATAAAAACGTTGTGCAGGTTTTATCGCCTGCGGTGCGCCAGACAGTTGGTTGCCAAGCGCTTCTAAAATATTGGCACGTTCAGTAATAATTGAGCTGTTGCGGGCACTTAAGCGTTCAGCCAGCATTTTTACGCGTGGGGTCAAAGCATATTTATTCATGTTAGCCTATCCTGATGTTCTTTCTAGTTTGTTGTTCATCACATAAAAGCGTTAACTGTTAAAAAGACTGTCTATACAGCACTTCCAGTTGCACCTTGCTCACATCCCGTGGATTGGTCGGAGTGCAGCTATCGCGCAATGCTTGCCCAACCATTTCCCCTAAACGGGCGTTAAAATCGAATTCATTAGTTCCGGTTGCTTGAATGCCTTTTGGCATATTCATTTCATCTTTCAATACGTTGATTGCCACAATTAGGCTTTCAACGCCTTCACGTATTGTTGAGGCAGGTAAACTTAAATTTTTCGCGAGATGGGCATAACGTTTTGCAGCTTCGTTATCGCATCGCCCTTCTAAATCCGCATTGAAAGCCACGACTTGCGCCATCAACAACGCATTAGCACGGCCATGAGGAATATGGAATACGCCGCCTAATGCATGGGCTAAGCTGTGCGTTATTCCCAGTGAGGCATTGGTAAAAGCCATTCCGGCAATGCATGACGCGTTATGCATTTTTTCGCGAGCCACTAAGTTGCTACCATCGCGATAGCAGTCAATTAAATGACCGAAAACTAATTGCACCGCTTTTTCAGCTAAGGCATCAGAAAAGTCAGACGCCGTGCGAGAAACATAGGCTTCTAGCGCGTGGCATAGCACATCCATACCTGTGTCCGCCGTAATAGAAGCGGGTACTGACTTCACCAGTGCAGGGTCTAAGATAGCCACATCTGGCAACATGAATTCATCAACCAAAACCAGTTTTTCAGACTGGGATTTGATCACTGAAAACGACGTCACTTCTGAGCCCGTCCCACTGGTAGTTGGGATGGCGATAAACTGCGGTTTGACTCGATTAACATCCTTTTTTGTGTGCCAGAGGGAGTAAATAACAGCTTTCGCAGCATCAATAACCGACCCACCACCGAGTGCAATCACCACATCTGGATATTGCATATCCATGATTTTCATACCGTTAACAATGGCTGAAATATCAGGGTCTGGCTTAACATCATCGTAGATCGAAAATGCGATGCCACTTTGAGTTAGCCTGCGAGTGACTTCATCGGCTAAGCCAAACTTCACCATCGCTTTGTCAGTGACGATAAAGGCATGGTGAGCACTCATGTGTGAGATAAAGTCCAATGCATTCGCACCGAATTGAACTTTAGGTTTAATCAAAAACTGGTTCATGCTGTTTTTACTCCTTGGTATAAACCTTCTCAACAATGGCAACCACTGACATGGCTTTGTAATTGTCTTTATTCAAAGCGAAGTAAGCTTCAGCTAAAACAATGTCGTTAATGCCTGCGCCAACACTGTCGACTGCCACATACGTTTTGTTTTTCAACGGTTCAAGGTCATCCCCTAGCTTGGTTACCATCAATAAGTTACTGCCGCTAAGTTCTTGACATTTCTGCGTTGCAACAACATGTCCAACTACCTTTGCGAGGATCATTGTTTACACCGCCTTATTCCAATGAGTTACTTATTTAGGCGCCCGAGAACGGCCTTGATGATTTGCTCGACATTTTCTTCAGTGATATCACCTTGAGAAACTACTGCCTCAGCAATCGCAGCCGTCGTTGCCGTACTGCCAAATCGGTCGTCGCCTGTTGGGTTAGCAGTCACCGCTGACGTTGTCGCTGCAACAGGGTTACGGAAGCGGTTATCATCAAAAATGCTGACTTGCAGTTGATTGCCGGCTGCTGATACTACTGGCTGGGCAGAAGTACAAGACTGGGCAGGCTGCCTTAAATCATCAATAGAACGTACGCCATAACCGACTTTACGGATGTTCAGTAAGTTCATTGGGCCCACGTTATCTGAGCTAGAACCACCACCTACTGCGCCACAACCCAGTGTTAAGGCTGGTGTGATATTGGTTGTTGCCCCGATCCCACCAAGTGCCGCTGGGGTATTGATCAAAATACGATTAACCGGTTTTTCCAGAGAGAATTGACGAATAACATCTTCATTTTGTGTGTGGATAACCAAAGTATGGCCGAGACCTTCATTGGTCAGTAAGTCAACCACACGGTGGCAAGCTGACTGCCAGTCTTCTTCGATATACATCCCTAAAATTGGGCATAATTTTTCGCGGGAGTATGGGTTTTTCGGTGATACGGTGTCTTGCAAAGCAATCAACACACGTGTATTAGCCGGAACAGTGAAACCGGCTCGTTGGCTTAAAGTGATCGCATCTTTACCCACCACTTCTGGGTTGATGGTGCCGTTCGCTCTAAGTAACATTGAAGCCATGCGTTTCGCTTCATCTTCATTCATGAAATAAGCGCCTTGAGCGAGCAGTTCACGATGAACTTCGTTGTAAATGCAGCGTTCTACAATGATGGATTGTTCTGAAGCGCAAATGACACCGTTATCAAAGGTTTTACTGGTGATGATGTCACTCACCGCCTGTTTGATATTGGCACTACGTTCAATAAATGCAGGGCCATTACCTGGGCCGCCACTGATGGTTGGTGTACCGGATGCGTAAGCTGCACGTACCATGCCTTCACCTCCCGTTGCCAAAATTAAAGAAACGTCTTTGCTGTGCATCAGCTCTTTCGTTGCTTCAAGAGTCAGCATCGTGACGCCATCCACAATACCTGCTGGTGCCCCTGCTTCTAATGCCGCTTTTTTGACAATCTCTAATGTACGAAAACTGCAGGCTTTAGCATTTGGATGAGGGGAAAAGACAATGGCATTACCCGCCTTTAAGGCAATCAACGTTTTATAGATGATGGTAGATGTTGGGTTGGTAGAAGGTACTAACGCCGTGATCACACCAAGAGGGACACCCACATCCATAACTTTGTTGATTTTGTCATCATTAATGATGCCAACGGTTTTGAGATCTTTAATGTGTTCATAAACACGCATTGAAGCGAAAGTGTTCTTCAGGACTTTATCTTGCCACTTACCGAACCCTGTTTCTTCATTGGCCATTTTTGCCAGCTCTTCTGCATGAAGTGCGGACTCAATCGCGATGTGCTTAACAATATTATCGATTTTTTCCTGCGAAAATGTCGCAAACTCTTTCTGCGCTTGTTTCGCGTTTCTAACTAGCTCTCTTGCCAGTTGTCTGGATTGCAGATCTTTGTCTAATGCAACCATGTCTTCCCCCGTATCGGAGCCAAAATTAATTCATTAACTTGTCGTGTTATTGGCTTATCAGCCAATCAGTTAGGCTTTGTGTTGTTGTGCAATTTTGCCAATATCGTTGTGTGGTCTCGCAATCACACGTGAAGTCACCACTGTCCCGATACGTTTTGCAGCCTCAACCCCTGATTCAACCGCGGCATTAACGGCACCGACATCGCCTTTAACCATTGCTGTTACCAGCCCTGAGCCGACATTTTCATAACCGATTAACTCGACATTTGCGGCTTTACACATGGCATCAGCAGCTTCAATACAAGCCACTAATCCTTTAGTTTCAATTAGACCAAGCGCTTCTTTCATAAGTAATTTCCTGTTTTATTCCGTGACTTTATACTGGGCAACGATTTTCTGAATATCACTATGAGGACGAGCGATAACCAGTGATGTCACGACGGTACCAACGCGAGAGGCAGACTCAACACCTGAATCCACAGCAGCTTTCACCGCACCTACATCGCCTTTGACCATGGCGGTAACTAAACCTGACCCAACATTTTCATAACCAATCAGCACAACATTTGCGGCTTTACACATCGAGTCTGCAGCTTCGATACACGCCACTAACCCTTGAGTTTCAATAAGACCTAATGCGTCACCCATGTTTTTTCCTCCGGAAAAAGTTATGCCTTATGCTTAATAACGATTTTGTTTATATCGTTGTGTGGACGCGCAATGACGAGTGAAGTCACCACTTCACCAACGCGCTGTGCTGATTCAACACCTGAATCAACAGCCGCTTTGACTGCACCCACATCGCCTTTAACCATTGCGGTAACGAGGCCTGAACCGACATTTTCGTAACCAATTAGCTCAACATTTGCCGCTTTGCACATGGCATCAGCCGCTTCGATACAAGCCACCAGACCTTTGGTTTCAATAAGACCTAATGCATCACCCATTGTTGTTTCCTCCGAGAAGCCTTCTTTGTTTTTCTTTACCTTCGATATTCCAAGCTAATGTGTCCGAGTACATATCCCTTGAAGTATCTGGGTAATCATTTACGCCAATGGTGTCTGCGCGGTGATCTATTGAACGCAACCTTTGGCTTCAAACCCACTATAGAACCGAAAAATAAAAACAAAATATAAATCCACAAAACATAGATATTTAGTATTTTAATCTAAAAATTAGAGTGAATTATTAGACCATTTACATATCCATGCTAAAAAAATCAAAAATTCACGTATCTGTATTGCTGATAAAAAAGGGCTAAACACCGATTTAGCGTTAGCCAAATAGATTGTTAACAAAATATTATTGGGCTGATAAAGGGGGGTAATTTATGAAATGATAACTGTGGGTTTGCTCACTCGGTTATAAGCTTTGCCTACTATCTGGTGTCCACGAATTAAATTCTATACAAGAGGTAAATCAGCAATCATGATGGCAACTCACAGTGAGTTTATGAATACGAACATTTGTGAATACGATAAAAAGAAAATAAGAGGAAGGGATATTGCCAGTTAACGATGAAGTGAACGGCTTCACCACAAAGCTTATTTTAATGAGAGTGAATTAGTCAAATTTACTGCCGGGCTTTAATGTACAGATGTAAAGAGGGGAATTAATTGAACTAAGTAATAAGGCTTTATCATTGAGCTTTTGGGCATTAAGAAATAGGCCATCATGGCTATCTGACATTTCTCTCATAAAGTAATCAAATATCACATTTGGTGATTCATCAATAGAAGAAGCACTCGCTTCCCACTGGCTAATATTATAGTGACGCTCTGTTGGGGAAACTCGTTTTGTTGTGTAACTAAATTTCACATAGCGCTGTAAATACAACCAACCCGCTTTAGAATCGGTATAGCCCTCAACAACAATGGCTCCTTTACCATTTGCACCAAAATTGAAATGAATATTGCCATTAACGTTTTCATCCTGCATATTTTCAAAACGCATAATACCTTTTGTCGAGCACACTAATAAGCCATCTTGTTTACTGGAAAATAAAACCGATTGAGTGTAAATCACCACAATAATAAATAGTAAAAAGCTCAGTAAGCATAATACTTTTCCTGATATCTTCATGATGGTTTCCAAGAATAGTAAAAGTAATTATCGCAATAGCTAAATGGGTTATCTTCATTGACTGCACAATGTGCAAGAAATACTCGTCCCAATCCGTTAGTTTGCAATTTGTCCCCATAGAAAAAAACAAACCGCTCTTTCTCAACACATTCTAGGTTTAAGTTATTTCTAACCTTATCAAAATTTTGTACATAGTTTAGTGCTACGGTGTTATTGATCATTTTTTCATTCGATAGTACATCACATTTAGTGTGCTCAAGTACCGTCATGTTTATCGGCACTGACGGTTGGTTTGATAAATAAGCCATCGTCGCGAGTAAAACAGAACACAATAAAAAAGCACCGCTAGCGAGATACCAACAAATTTCTTTTTTTTCTGGCGTCAATGTTGATTCTATTTTCTTGGGGTCTGTAGATTCAGCTATAGGTTTAGGAATTGGAGATAAAACAACCGCTGCCGCTTCTATTTCACTTAAGCTAGTTATTAATTCAGTTTGAGGAATTTTAATATCATCAATTAATTCAAGGGAAATATCGGAATTAAATTCTAATCGCCCACGAGCAACTGTTACAATAATATTTTCAATACCATATGGCCGAAATGCTTTTCTTAATATACTTAGGTATTGGTTTAAATTACTGTTCGATGAAACTAATCCATTATCATCCCATACTGCTTTTAATACCTCATCTCGAGAAACGACACCTCTGTGTTGAATAAAGTAAAACAATAATGCATTGGCAGTTATCGACAGCTGCGTATCCACCTCATCTTCTTTTAAAGATAAAGTGCCATCAACTGCATCATATAGAATGAAAGCATTGATTTTATATTTCACTGTCGCCTCATGTGCTTATTTTATGAATAAAATTGCACTACTGTTATTATTGCTATTTTTACTTATGCGCTATTTTTACTTATGGAATTTGTTCAAATGATATTGCCGTTAGCCGACTAACAATCGCATCGCGTTCTTGCTGTGATAATGTTTCTCCCTCAGTCAATGACGAAAGCCATAACCCATCCGCTGCATAACGTACTAACGCCCCTAAATAACTGTTATCAAACTCATCGCCCTTCGCCAAATGATTGGTTACCCAATCTCGCCAGCACTGACGTAATACGGGCTCAGTTGGTATCGCTAAGGACAGTAAGGCAAGTTGAAAACTTTCATCAGACGCTTTTAACTCACCAATATAGTGCAAATACGCACGAGAAAACCGTCCATAAGCATTTTTGTCATTCTCCATAATGATACTTATCCGCTCATCCATAATTTCTAGCAATTGAAGGAAAAGGGCATGAATAAGCTCTTGTTTGGAGGGGAAATGGTGCATCAACCCACCTTTACTCACACCCGCTTCCCTTGCTACCGCATTGAGAGATAGTGAAGAAATGCCTTCTCTGCCTGCAATAATGCGAGCAGCTTTCAGTAGCTCCACTTGAAGCTTGATTGGGTCTTTTTTTCTATGCTGTGCGGATTTATTCATGCGATGAATAATACCGACCAGTCGGTATGTTTCATTTTGACTAAAATCAAGTAACCCTGATTTGTTCATGGGTAAATCTAAATAGTGGAAGAGGACTCACAATATCGAATTATGAGTAGTTGTAAACCCATAGTTAATTTAAAAATATCAAATTTTTTTGATACTCATTGACTTAATTAATTTAACTTAGTTTTGCACACATTTAGATTATGATGTTTAATGATAATAACGAAACAGAATTCTGAAGAAGTAATATCGGTTTGCAATATTCCTAATTAACTATCCGTGAAAGAGGTTTTATCATGTCAAATCAATACAATATTGGCGTTATTGTTGGTAGCTTACGTGCTGATTCTTACAATTTAGTTGTCGCTAAAGCCATAACTAAATTATTCCCCGCGAATTTCACGTTTAACTTTATCAATATTGATGAACTACCTCTCTACAACCAGGATGCAGACCAAAATGTGCCCTCTGTTGTGGCTAATTTTAAATCTCAAATTAAAGCCTGTGATGGCATTATTTTCGCCACCCCTGAATATAACCGTTCGATGCCTGGTGTATTGAAAAATGCGATAGACCAAGGTTCTCGTCCATGGGGCGATAACTCATGGGATGGTATTCCTGCGGGGGTTTTAGGTGTTTCTATTGGTAATATCAGCACAGCTATTGCCCAGCAACACTTACGCAACAGCCTAACATTTTTAAATATGCCAACCATGAACCAGCCTGAGTGTTTCCTAAAATGGTATGACGGTATGGTGGATGAACAAGGTAACATCTCACCGAAAAGTAAAGATTTCCTACAACCTTGGGTAGATACCTTTGTGAAATTTGTTGGCCATAATGCCAAACGTTAGCCATTAAAAAAGCATCACGATTGTGATGCTTTCAGACTGCTGACAAACATATTATGTTTGGCGGCAAGTCTAATAGGTTTTAAAAATAAATTAGGAAAATCAATTTATTGATTTTCAGCTGATAGCACAAAGCGGGAAAAACCACGCTTTTATCCCGCTTTGTCAACAACCTAAAGGCATCACAATTGTGATGCCTTTATTTAACTTCAAACCCTATTTGGCTTACTACTAAAACAGCAATTAACGCCCTGCTTTTAATTTCTGGAAGTACTCTTCATACAAAATATTGGTATTCCCTACATCGCTTTGCCATTCGCCTTTTTGCAGAACCTCTTCACTTGGGTAAAGTGATGGGTCATTGGCAATTTCAGCAGGTAATAATTTTTTAGCGGCTAAGTTTGGTGTTGGGTAACCAATAGATTCAGCCACTTGAGCCGCAATTTCTGGACGTAATAAGAAATTAATTAGCTTATGAGCCCCTTCCACATTTTTTGCATTGGCCGGAATCGCTAAACTGTCCATCCAAAAAATTCCGCCTTCTTTTGGCCACACAACTTCAATTGGTAAGCCTGCTTGCCGTGCAACGAATGCAGAGCCATTCCATAACATACCGACATCCACTTCACCTTCAATAAATGGCGTCGCTGGGTTGTCAGAGTTAAAGGCTAGAATATTTGGACGTAATTTTTGTAGCTCTTTATACGCCTCTTCAATTTGTTTCGGGTCAGTGGTATTACCTGAATAACCTAACTTGGTGAGTGCGACTTGGAAAACTTCCCGTGCATCATCCATCATCAGCAAGCTATTTTTATACTCAGGTTTCCAAAAATCCGCCCATGAGGTAACAGATTGTGGGTCAACCGCTTCACCGTTAATTCCAATCCCTGTAGCTCCCCAAATATAAGGTACAGAATAGTCATTATTCGGGTCGAATTCTTTATGAATTAAGTTTGGATCAAGGTTTTTAAAATTGGTCAGTTTGCTTTGATCAATTTTTTGTAGCATCCCTTCTTTACTCATTTTGGCAATAAAATAAGTCGAAGGTACCACCAAATCATAAGCCCCTTCTTTATAGGTCTTTAACTTGGTATACATACTTTCGTTTGATTCATAGGTGGAGTAAATCACCTTGATGCCCGTTTCTTTGGTGAATTGCTCTAATAAACCAGGGGGAACATATTCTGTCCAGTTATAGAAATACAGTACGTCTTTGTTATCGTCAGCGGCAGTTGCCGTGCCAATACTTGCAGCCATTAACCCTGCTGCCAGTAGATAGGACCATTTTTTCATTACTGAGTTTCCCTCAACAAAGTGTTTTTCATCCCTATATGCATCAAGTAACCACTTGAATTATTTAGGGTATATATCTTATAGGCTAAATGAAGCCCACCCTCTCGCCGCATGGCATCAAAAAGGCGCTGTTATAGAAAAACCAGCGCCACCAATCATTTATGGTCTCGCTTTTTTCGAGTATTTATCCCGCATCACCCATTGACTTAAACAAACAAGTAGCAAGGACATAATCAACAACACTGTCGCCAAAGCATTTACTTCTGGGGAAACCCCAACTTTTACCATTGAATATATTTTCAGTGGCAAAATTTCATAGCTTGGCCCCGTGACAAATGACGAAACCACCACATCGTCCATCGACAATGTAAAGCTCAGTAACCATCCTGCCACAACCGCGGGTAGCGCTAATGGCAAAATGATTTTTCTTAAAATAGTAAACTCACCCGCACCAAGGTCACGTGCCGCTTCTAGCATTTTTACATCAAAATCCTTTAACCTTGCATACACCGTCACCACCACAAAGGGTAAACAGAATGTGATATGGGAAAAAAGCAATGACCAAAAGCCTAACGAGACCCCAAGGATCATAAATAGAACCAATAACGAAATCGCCATAACGATATCAGGGGACATCATTACCACAAATAACATGCCACCGACGAATGGTTTTCCTCTAAAACGATAGCGAAATAATGCAACGGCCGTTAGTGTACCAATGGCTGTTGCGAAGGTCGCCGACAAAACCGCCATAGTTAATGAATGCCCAGCAGCTTCTAATAAGCTATCGTTATTACTTAGTAGCGTATACCATTTCGTTGAAAACCCTTGCCACTGAATACCAAAACGCGACTCATTAAAGGAATTAACAATCAAAATGATGATTGGAATATAAAGATAAGCGTAGATGATAGCCATAAAGCCACCACGCAGAGTACGTCCGATCATTCTTCATATGCCTTTTTATTCAGAAGTTTAGCTGCTCGGTAATACACATACAGCAATAAACCCATCATCGCCGTGAGGAAAATGCTAGTTGCTGCCCCGAATGGCCAATCACGAATATTTAAGAACTGGCTCTTAATCACGTTACCAATCAGTAGATTTTTCGCCCCCCCCATTAAGTCCGCCACATAGAACAGCCCCATTGCAGGTAATAAGACCAGCAAGCAGCCTGCAATAATTCCTGGCATCGTTAAAGGAATGATGATTTTCACAAACCGTTGAAATTTATTTGCACCGAGATCCTTTGCGGCTTCTATATATGACTTATCCAACTTTTCAATACTTGAATACAGTGGCATCACCATAAACGGCAACAATATATAGATTAGGCCTAATATGACGGCCTCAGGTGTATACATAATTTTCAATGGCTTATCAATAATACCAACCCACAGTAAAAAGTCATTTAAGTACCCTTTGGTACTAAGAAAAACTTTTAACCCATAAATACGAATCAATGAATTGGTCCAAAATGGCACAATTAATAAAAACAGCATCAAAGGTTGTATTCGTTTAGGTAACCTTGCCAATATAAAGGCAAATGGGTAGCCGATAACCAAACAGAAAAAGGTTGCTATCACCGCCATATTGAGCGAGTGCAACATGACCTCTGCATACATCGGGTCAGACAAGCGAACGTAGTTATCCCATGTGAAAACTAAGTCAACTAAGTTGGTATCACTGCGCGTCAAAAAACTAGTGCCAATAATCATAATATTAGGCAAAAAGACGAACAGCAGCAGCCAGGCGACCACCCCGGTGATAATAACGTTCTGCAAAACTTTATGCTTACGAATGATCATCCAGAACTACCTCCCAACTTTCAACCCAAGTTACAGCAACTTTTTGGTTAAGGGAGTGGTCGACATCGGGGTCATCTTCATTGAAGAATTCGCTTACCATGACAATTTTGCCATCTTCCATTTCAACCACTGAGTCTAACGTCATGCCTTTATAGTTACGCTCACGAACGTAGCCAATCAGCCCCGGATAGTTATCTGCATCATTCACCTCTTCAACACGTAAGTCTTCAGGACGTAATAACACACTAACGTGCTGCCCTTCTTTGACAGAAAGCTCGGTGAAAATATCGCATTCGTGACCTTCAACATTGGCACGAATACGTTTATCATCAATGCGATACAATACTTTCGCATCAAAAATATTAATTTCACCAATAAATTGAGCAACAAATAGGTTTTTCGGCTCCTCATAGATTTCACGAGGTGTGCCATCTTGCTCAATTTTCCCTTCACGCATCACAATGATTCGGTCAGACATGGCTAAGGCTTCTTCTTGATCATGGGTCACAAAAATAAACGTAATCCCCAGTTTTCGTTGAAGCGCTTTTAGCTCATTTTGCATTTGTTTGCGCAGTTTGTAATCAAGCGCAGATAATGATTCATCCAGTAGTAGGACTTTCGGGCGATTGACTACTGCACGGGCTATTGCCACACGCTGTTGTTGACCACCAGACAGTTGGTTGGGTCTACGCTCAGCAAAATCTTCTAGCTGCACCATACGTAAGGCTTGATCGACACGTTTTTGGATTTCAGCCGCAGGCGTTTTTTGCATGCGTAGGCCAAATGCCACGTTGTCGAAGACTGTCATATGAGGAAATAAAGCGTAGCTTTGGAATACGGTATTTACAAAGCGGTTTTCCGCTGGAATATCCGTAATATCTTGACCATCAAGAATAATTTGACCATCATCGACATCTTCCAGCCCAGCAATAAGACGCAAAACCGTCGTTTTACCGCAACCGGAAGGCCCCAGAATGGTCAAAAACTCACCGTTCCGAATGGTTAAGTCAAGCTCAGAAATAATTTGTTTGCCATCAAAACCTTTACTTAAAGATTTTAATTCAATGAGTGGTGTCAGAGAGGTTGTCTCAGTCATTTATTATACACTCTATCCCTAGGAATAATGCAGATAGAACCGCCACCGTTAAAGACTGTATAAGCTTGTCGGAGGTTTACTCTGTCAACTTAAGTAACATGAGTAAATAATTTTCCCCAGCAAAGCCCAAAACCAGCAGCGCCATTTAAACTTCATAAGGCATGCATGATAAACACTGTTTTTACAAATTGAAAGCCATTTTCGCAACTTCGTTTGTCTTTCATTATGAATTCTCAATAAATAAAACAGATTCTTGAGAAAAATAAGCCACATAGCGATATTTAGAATCAGTTTGCCTATATCTATAGATTTGTATGATACATTAAAGAGTGAAACTAAAGTCAAATCCAATAGAATTCATAGAGTTAAAATGATTCATAATAAAAATAATAATAATCATGGAATTAATAATTTTTATTATTTTAATAATTTTTAAATTCATATATTGAATATATAAACTTTAATATTCTACGCACAAGAAAAATGTAATAACTATTTACCATAATGAAATAGTCAATTTTTGATGCAAATTATATCCAATAGATATATATCGCGATTACACATAAAAAAAACCAATAACTGGTAACATCTATAACAAATAATTAAAGTCGTAGTTAATAATATTATTATGTGATTTAAATCTAACTTTCATTAATCCTTACTTTTTATCTCAATAAATTTAACCAACATCATATTATTCTCTGCATCTCTTTGAATATAATAATCAAATTGATATAATTTCAAACTAAACTGTAACTTTTAGTAACTTATTTTGTATTTTTTGTTTCATTATTACACTTATAAATTTTACTTTGTATCTTTCGAGTTAAATCAATTAAAGAATAAACATAAGCCTACGGGTGATTATTTTTGGAAATTCCACTGAAATTAATATGTGAGTGAGCAAAATGGCCAATAAAGCGTTTTTTTACCAAGAACCTTATCCATTATCTGAGGATAAAACCGAGTATTTCCAAGTCTCTGATAAATATGTTTCTGTAGAACAATTTGCAGGCAAGCAAATTTTAAAGATTGAACCTGAAGCATTAACCCTCCTTGCAGAACACGCAATTTATGAATCCCAGTTTTTTTTAAGGGCTGCGCACCAGAAACAAGTCGCGGCTATCTTACAAGACCCAGAAGCCAGCGAAAACGACAAATATGTGGCACTGCAATTACTTCGCAACGCTGAAATTTCTGCAAAAGGTATTTTGCCAAACTGCCAAGATACCGGCACTGTTGCGGTTGTTGGGAAAAAAGGCCAACAAGTTTGGACAGACTGTGATGACGAAGAGTACCTGTCACGAGGGATTTACAACGTCTTCCAACACGAAAACCTGCGTTTTTCGCAAAATGCACCGCTAGATATGTTTAATGAAGTCAATACAGGTACAAACCTGCCAGCACAGTTTGACATTTTTGCGACTACAGGTGATGAATATCACTTCCTGTTTGTCAATAAAGGCGGCGGTTCTGCAAATAAATCAGCGCTTTACCAAGAAACAAAAGCAACCTTAACACCAGCTAAGTTAAAAAATTTCTTAATTGAAAAAATGAGAAATTTAGGAACAACAGCTTGCCCACCTTATCATATTGCCTTTGTTATCGGTGGTACCTCTGCTGAAACAACACTGAAAACAGCCAAACTTGCCTCTGCAAAATACTACGATAACCTGCCAACCACGGGTAATGAATATGGCCGCGCTTTCCGTGATATTGAGCTAGAAAATGAGTTATTAGAAGCCTCTCGCCATCTTGGCTTTGGCGCCCAATTTGGTGGTAAATATTTTGCTCACGATGTTCGTGTTATTCGTTTACCTCGTCATGGCGCCTCTTGCCCAATCGGTTTAGCCATTTCTTGCTCTGCTGACCGAAACATTAAAGCCAAAATTACCAAAAACGGCTTATGGCTTGAGAAAATGGAGCATAACCCAGCCCAATATATTCCTGAATCTATGCGTCACCAAGCTGAAGGAAAAGTGGTGCATATCGACCTGAACCGCCCGATGAAAGATATTTTGGCTGAGCTAAGTAAACACCCTGTATCGACCCGTGTTTCCCTCAGTGGCCCACTGATCATCGCTCGAGATATTGCGCATACCAAGCTTAAAGAACGTTTAGATAGCGGCGAAGAATTACCACAATACTTTAAAGACCACATGGTCTATTACGCAGGGCCAGCCAAAAAACCGGAAGATATGGTTTCTGGTTCTTTAGGCCCAACAACGGGCAACCGAATGGACCCCTACGTTGACCTGTTCCAATCCCACGGTGGTAGCATGATAATGTTGGCGAAAGGCAACCGAACTCAAGCGGTAACCGATGCATGTAAAAAACATGGCGGTTTCTACTTAGGTAGTATCGGTGGCTCAGCAGCAATACTGGCGCAAGAATATGTGAAAAGCTTAAATTGCCTTGAGTACCCAGAATTAGGCATGGAAGCGATTTGGAAAATGGAAGTTGAAGGGCTGCCGGCATTCATTCTCGTTGATGACAAGGGCAATAACTTCTTTGAGCAAGTCCAAAATGAGACTTGCAGTAAATGTGTTAAATAATATTTGCCACTCTAGCGCAATGGAATGCGCTAACTTTCGTTAGCCTGTATGACTATGTTACATAGCCATACAGTTACACAGTAAAAGAGCAGGCCAAAAACCCGCTCTTTTATTATCATTCACATCAATTCATCACTAACATCAATAGTAGTTAATTCGAACAATGGTTGAGGCGTTAAATCCTCCCGTTTTCACCGTTCCCGCCTTTTTAATAGTTGCACTATAATCACGCGTTACTGATGTACTTCCTTGCGGTAAACTACCGAAAAATTGGAAGTAATTGAATTTTATCTGATTACTTTTATCATCCATAATTGTCAAATTGGTTCCATTTTTCAAATCAATCGCATATTCGCCATTTAATGGATCGGTTGTTTCAAAATTGATATTCATCGAGAAGTTATCAAGACAACCTCTTTTCACTGCTTGAACTTGAAAATCCTTTTTAAATTCTTTTCCTTGATTCAATTCTGTGATCATTAACTGGCCAAAATCAATTTGCTGTGATTCTGGGAAAACTTTAATATCCGCACCACATTTTAAGAAACGGATCCCCCGTAACCCAGATATCGAATAGCGTAAGTTTTTCGCTCCCGGTGTCGTATTGATCCCCCCGCTCCCATCAAATTGGAAAACCGTAAATTGGTTATCACCTTCATAATTCCCAGACGGCGGGACCGTACCTGTTACCTTAATATATAAAGTAAATGTGACAGTCACAGTAACGCTTTGCTTGCCACTAATTGGCGGTGTTCCTAAGCTGACTTTTTGTTTATCACGCTCAAGTTGTTCACCTTGATAGTTAGCACCAAGTAGCAACCCTGTCCCTAATTTTTGTGATGTCGGGTTAAAATACATATGAACAACGTCAACCATATTACCGAGTACGTTATCGCAATAAACAGTGACTGTTAATGGGTCAGATTGCCAAATAACCGTTCCCGCAGGTGTATCTGAAGGAATCGCTAATTGCCCAACAGGTACCGCAGGTTTAATGACGACTCCTGTCCCAGCTTCAACACAATCTAAAGCAAATGTTTTTGGGCTAATAAAAACGAACAGAAATAAAATATAAAAACCATATTTTTGAATAAACGTGTGTATCATGATTTATACACCTTATATGTAAGTAATATTTAAGGTAATTTGCGTTTTAATATTACCCACAGTTAATTCATTTCTTGGCAGATAGCTCTCTAGCATGGAATAAATCGTAATTTGCTGGTTATCATCAAAATAGATGGGATAACTGCGGTATTCTCCATTAGGAACAATATTGCCATCTTTATCCATCAAACGAATGCCATAGCCATTTAGAATGGTTTTACCACCGAATAAATTGCGGTCTGTACTTTCAGTTGGCTCTGAAATAAACATGATCCGGACAACCGGATCTCTATCATCGCGATCACGTTTTGGGAAAATGCAATCATCAAATTTCAATTTGATTTCATGCTTAGGGCTTCTGTCCCCAATTTCATTAAAGTAATTCAGAGATATTGGCCCTAATTCAATATTTTGATCTATCGAGTAAAATGAAATCTTACAAGGCAATGCCACCACATTTCCCGTAAAATTAAGATCACCTCTCATCATGCTACTATCTGCATAAGCTTGGCTGGTGCATAGCGATAGCATAAAAAGACATATTGAAAAGTAGCAATTTCTCATATCTAAAATCCTATTGGCTCTCTTTTGACAACTGGCAGGTTGATGCAGCGCATTGGTAAGTCAACATTTTCATACCACCGTAATCATCCATATACCCGGTATATAACTGATTAAAACTGCTTGATGGCACGGGGACACTTTCTTTAGAAAACGGGGCTATCATGACACTTTCAAAACCAGGAAAGTTTTTCTGGTTGGTATTACTCAGGTAACCAAGAGTCACGTAATATTTAGTTGGATTTTCAATTAATAATTGCCCACCTGTATGTGTATATTTCAGCTCTTTAGCCCATACTTTGTCGCTATTATTTTCGATTTGAGGTGGACGATAAAACATTTTTAGACGACTTTGAATCGCAATCTGGACAACATTTTCCTTATCTGCAACAGGGGGAATTTCGCGCACATTTAAATAGAACAGCGATTCTCTATCTTGTGGAAGAGCGTCAATTCCCTCCGTTTTAATAATTTTTATCTGGTTTTTAGCATTCGGTTCGACACGTTGCATTGGAGGTAAAACGGTAAAAGGTTCAGAAATCTTATTCCCTTTTTCGTCTTCCATCCAAGATTGAGCTAAGTAGGGCATTGTTTTACTTTGGTTGTTAATAACCAAACTCATTGATTTATCTTTGCCTGGAAAAATAATCCGTGTACGGTCGATATTAATCGCAGCAGACGCAACTTGCATGCCGACAAAAACTAATGAAAATCCTAAAGCTACTACAGACTTTTTACTCATACATCATTCCTTTATTGGCAAGGGATCAGGACTTTACCCTGATTTTTTTCGGCAATATTAGGTAAATTCAAACTACATTGGTTTGCGCCAGCGGCCCATTTCACTATGTAGCTTTCTTCTGGAACCACACCCGTTAAATAAGCAACGCCACTATCTGCAATAATTCCGACTTCTCTTCCTGTGCCTACTTCAATCACACTGGTACCAAGCGGTGGATAATTTCCATTATTCAAACGGATAATTGCTAGAATACGTTTTCCTTGGTTCGCTTTTATTCTCTGATAACCAATTGAGCCCTCAGTCAATGTTTTACCAATAATGTTGTCATTGACATCCACATCATCAGGTAATGTATTCATATCAATGTAAACATCTGAATTAGAAAAACTATTTAAACTTGTCGCAACACCAATACCAAATCGGTTCGTGACAGATTCTCCATTATCAATAGAAATTCCTGCGACATTATCACTATCAATCATTACCCGAGGTTCGTTGTTAGTCCCGTTACGGTGCATAGCTGCACCGTATTTCGTTGCTGTCATGGAGCCATACCAACTACCGCCGACAGCGCGATATGAATTCACATTTTCTGTCGCATTAACATTTAACACGCCATAAGGCGATGAATATTGATAACTACCACTGATATTTGGCTCTGCACGCCCAAGTTTGTGCTGGTCACCGCCCACACGCATACTCCAGTAGTTGTTATTCTCATTTGCACTGTAATAACCCACTGACTGGCCAAAGCTATGGTCACTATCTGCATATTGGGCGTCATAACTCACTGAAGCCCCGTTTTCGAGTGGCACGGAGAAAGACAGATAAATTTGGTTATCATCCGTCTCTTCATATTTAATTTTATTAAGAGATAATGTGCCGGAAATATTTTTAATTTGCCCAATACTGAATAACTTACTAAAGCTCATCCCAAAGTTTGTTGTCGATTCGCTATTCCAAAATTGACGATGAGAGGCATTAAAATAAACCGTTAAATCCAATGGGCTAATGTATTGATTAAAAGACGCGGTATAGACGTTTTTGTCACGCCTAAAATCAAGCACACCATTAGCTGCATCAATGTATTGAGGCATTGTTAAGAATTCTTTTTCAGAAAACTTATAGCCTGCAAATGTCACCTGCGAATTGGTAGATTCAAAACGTTTAGAATAATTTAAACGGTAGCTGTTACCTGAATAAGAGCCAAAATTATCTAAATTTGCATGGGTACGAGTAATATCAAGGGAAATAGCACCAAACATATTCATGTTTTGCCCTATTCCCAAGTTCATCGCTTGATAATTGTTATTATCGACCGTGGCAATTAATCCGCCGAAAATTGATGTGTTACCAAATAAACCATAGGAGACTTCCCCGACAATAAATTTAGGATCAATTTTCTGTGAGCGGCCAAATGGGTCAGATTGCCCCATGGTAAATTTATAAAGCAGCTGCCCCTGACGAGTTAAAAACGGCAACGATGCTGCTGTTACTTGATAAGTGGTTTTTGAACCGTCTTCTTCCTCAATAGTTACATCTAAAGTACCTTGTACTGCTTCAGTAATATCTTGAACATTAAATGGCCCGGGAGCGACTTTAACTTGCTTAATCACACGCCCATTCTGTGAAATAATCACCATCGCATTTGTTTTAGCGATACCCGTAACCTGAGGCGCATAACCACGTAGTGAAGGCGGAAGCATCCGATTATCACTAAAAATAGACGCCCCTATAAAGCGAAAACTATCAAATAAATCAGTCTTCAAATAAGACTCACCAAGTAAAACCTTTGCACCCATTTGAGGTAAAGCACGAAAAGCATACAACTGAGTCCAATCAAACCGCTCATTCGTTTTACCTTGAGAACGATTATATTGATATTGATAGTCTGCACGGAAACGCCAAGCGCCTAAGTTAACGCCAGCGGTACCGTTACTACTACCACTGAATGTTTCGCTGTTATTTTTAGGCGCAGAGTAATTGGCAAATAGGTTATAGTCGAGAAATGCCCCCGCAATCCCATTTTCCCATTGGGAAGGTGGAACCCAGTATGGATCATCATATTCAAGCCAAGCTTGAGGAATAGAAAATAAGATATTTTGATTCGCTTTATCAAAGCGATAACTAATATCTAAATTTTTAGATAGTTCAACACACTGGCCATTATTATTTTGCAGAAGCTCTTCCTTTATCTTCTTTTTTAATGCAAAAATATTTACCATCTCTGGTGTAACACAGAGTGTTGAAGTATCTTTACTCTCTTCAATGAACTTAATTAAATACTGCCCTGATAGTTTTCTACCATTTAATGTAATATCCGTTAGATATTCGCCTGCAGGAATAAAGTCAGGGTTTGAAAATTGACTCAAATCAATATTATCTCTGTCCTTAGCATCAATAATATTCATATTAAATTCCACTGCATTTGATATTCCCGAAACGGAAAATGCCAACGCAATCGAAAATAATATTTTATTTATTTTAAACTGAGGCAATAGAGACATGATATTCCCTGTCAAAAAATAAAAGCTAAGAAAGGAAAATAACAGGCAAATATATGCCTGTTATTTTAAATAAAAAATTACAGGTAGTTTAAAGCATAAGTTGCTTGAGAAATGATGCTACCAGTTTCAACTTTACTACCATTTGCTTCAACACGTGCACTGAATGCTAATTTATTTGGACCATCCGCTAATGGCAGCTCAACACTGGTGTCACCAACTTTCATTGTTGCACCATCAGCGTTGATTAAACGAACACCAACACCTTTAGAAGTACCAGTGTTCGCCAGTAATTCTTTAGCTGTAGTATCTGGAGTACCCGTGAAAGTTACTTTAACTTTGCTAACTGCAGGGAAGACAACTACATCGCTAGAATCTTTAACTTCACCTAAATCACAGTTTTCTAACTGGATATTGTATTGAACGCTTTGGCTATATTTGTTACCAGTTTCTAATACTTTATTTGCAACTTGGCCAAGGTCAACGTTAATTGTACCGTCACCTGGGATTGAGCAAGGTGCATTAATAACTTTACCAGTAAAATTGATGATACCACTTCCTTGATCTACAGGTGCTGCGTTTGCAATACCGAATGAAGAAGCGATAATTGTAGCTAATGCAATTTTAGTTAATTTCATTTATATTTTCCTATAAAAAGACGACATACGTACCAATCACCTAATAATCAATAAATTATTAAGTTGATATCTATTTGCTGAGAATTTAATGATAAAAAACATAAAGATTAGGTTTTATTAAGAATAATAAAAACGCTATATCTTTATTAGATTAGATGTTTTATTAATTTAAAACATATTATTTATAATTATCTTATTAATTTCGATTTATAATTAGATTATTCTTAATATTTTAAATTAATTATTTTCTTTATTGATAAAAACATCATCGATAAAAAAACAAATCATTTCAGTTTCTAACGCATTAGCAAGCACGTGCAAATTTTCAATATTGATATTGCACTCACCTCTTTCATAGCGTGAAATTTGTTGCTGACTTACACCAACAAGATTCGCTAATTCAATACCAGAAAGCCCTAAGTGCTTTCTTCTTTTTCTAATCTCTCTACCTACTATCCGATTTACATTTATCATCAACAATAGCCCAAAATAACCTAAAATATTAAATGGCTAAATTATATTACAGATCAAAACCTTTAACATAATGAACAGCACTGCTTATATAACCAAATCAAAATAGAACAAACCAATTAAAACACGAAATTTGAGTTAATTATAGTTTTCAATATATAAAAGTAAAACTGTTTATAACGATCAATCGAATAAATTAAAGCCATTGAAACCTATCAATATTTCATTATTTTAGTTTTAATTATCTTATAGGACAAAAAACACATTATTCTTATTAGTTACTATTTTAATGAAAATGATTAAATATAACATAACAAATTGATTTTAAAGAAAAATAATTTATTACAATTAACAGTGGTAATAAACAAAAATATGGCGAGGATTTAATTTATAATATAACTAAGACATTTATCATAAATTTATTATGGTATTCATTGATTACTAAGTATTTTTATATACTTATTTTTTATATATTAATTTATTTTTTACATTTTTAATGTTTGCTTCAAAAAAACAACTACCAATGGTTTTTTTATTTTTATTATTTATTTTAATTAAATTAACAGAGGTTTTTGCTTACTCGCAATAAGAGTTTAGAATATAAAAAATGGTGATTTTTTTTTAATGGTCACGCTCTACTCATAAGTAAAACAAATTATCCGTAATAAGAGTAATATCAATATTGATAGCCTTCAATAACCCACATATTGAGTAAAAACCAACAGTCCACAACAAAAATAACTCTTAAATAACAATGTGTTATATTTATTTCCAATTGTAACAAATCACAAAAGTATATTGCAAACTTATAGGATAAAAATGAAATATAACAAAAATAAAACATAATAATTATAGCTTCAGGCATAATAAAACGAGTAAAACAAGTGTTTTACCTCGCCTTTCCCCAAGAAAATAGTCAAAACGACAAGAAGGAGGCATGTGAATATTGTATTTTGCTCATATAGCTTAGGTTAAATTTATGCTTTTAATTAGGAGAATAAAGACCACTTGCATGCCTAATTCGCCAAATAAGAGTATTTGTTGAGGAATAATTGACCAGATGCTCTTTAAATAAAGATAGATAATATAAGAGTATCACGCTTAATGTGAGGTTTTATTTTGTATAATATAATGCAAATCCATCTTTTTACGTTAATTTACGTATAAAAAAACTATTTTTAAGTATCCTAAAAGCTTTATTCAATAACTAACCGTTATTGAATAAGAAAATAACTCATTATTTTTTGTCTGAACAACATGGTTTGATCTCCTTAAACCAAGGAGATCAAAATGATGCCAACACAATCACAGCTTCGTGTTGCAACTGTACAGTTCCAACACCGCCCTAGCGACAAACCCTATAATTTAGAACGTATTCATAACTTTATTACTCAAGCTGCACAACAAAAAGTGAAAATACTGGTGTTACCCGAAATGTGTATCACCGGTTATTGGCACGTGCCGAAGCTACCAGATGACGCCGTTTATGCACTGAGTGAAACCTTGCACGATAGTCCGTCATTAGCATTGATCCGCCAGCGTGCGATTGAATTAGACATGATTATTGGTGTTGGATTGATTGAAAAAGGATTAGATGGCAAATGCTACAATACTTGGGTCGCTTGCATGCCAAATGGACAATACCATGCTCACCGTAAATTGCATGCGTTTGAGCACCCAACCATTCATAGTGGAGATAGTTACACGGTATTCGATACGCCATGGGGGGTAAAAGTTGGTATTTTAATTTGTTGGGATAATAACTTAATTGAAAACCCACGCATAAACGCACTACTTGGCGCAGATATTATTCTTGCTCCCCACCAAACCGGTGGAACTCATTCGAGTAGCCCTTATGGAATGAAACCACTCAACCTTAGTCTCTGGGAAAATAAAAAACAGAACCCCCAAGCACTATTGGAGGCATGCCAAGGTGAAAATGGGCGAGGATGGCTAATGCGCTGGTTACCTTCAAGAGCTCACGATAATGGCGTTTTTTATCTGTTTAGTAATGGCGTTGGCCTAGATGATGATGAAATTCGCACAGGTAATGCAATGGTGATAGACCCCTATGGCCGAATTATCAAAGAGAGTTTATTGGTTGAGGATGATGTGGTCATTGCAGATCTTGACCTTAGTTTGCTTCCTACCTCGAATGGGCGGCGTTGGCTTACAGGTAGAAGACCTGAATTATACCGCATTATGACTGAAACTCTGGGCTATGAAACCGATATTCGTAGTGTTCGCTTTGCGGAGCAGAATTCCCCTTATCATAAAGAAAAGCCATAATAGCTAAAGTCAATGACACGCCATAGCATTCATAATACAAATACTATGGCGTCTTCTACTATTAGGAACTGGCTAACCATCATGGATACTCGACTACTCCGCGCATTTATCATTCTTGCAGAAACAAAAAATTATCGCGAAGCTTCGTCACGTTTATATATTAGCCAGCCAGCCTTAACGAAACAAATTCAATTACTTGAAAAACAATTAGAGATGACTCTGTTTGAGCGTGGACGTCATGGCGCTGTATTGACTCCACACGGTAAAATACTATTTCCTTATGCACAGCAAGTGCTTACTCACACAACTGAGCTTTTACGTCAATCCGCAATACTTCGAGAACAACCCCCTGTAAAACTAACTGTCGGATTTGGCATATCAACATTTCACGAAGCATCCTTTTTTGTTGCACGGCTGCGTGAAAAACTCCCTGAGATTCCGATTCAGCTGGATGACATGCCTTCTCACGAAATGGAGAAACAGCTACAAACTCATGAATTGCATATTGCTTTTACTCGCCAATTTGCATTTAAAAACACAGATAGCTTAGTGAGCAAAGCATTAAAATTTGAAGTACTTGCTTTAGCCGTCGCACAAAAATCGGCGTCTCGATTATCAGTTAAGGAATATCTAACTCATTTTCCTTTATTATTGTTACGCGCAGAACGTGGCTCAAAGCTTCGCCAACAAATTCAGCGCTACCTAAAATATGAAAGCTTATTAATTACGCCTTCTCAGGAAGCAAATGATATTCAAACATTAATTGCCCTCGTCGCCGCTGAGGTTGGTGTAAGCCTCTTGCCCTATAGTGCAAAGAATATTAGCTCAAAAGACACTCGCTTTATTCCGATTCAACATTGTGAACATGCCCAATGGCGGATTGATGTGGTATGGCAGGCTTCATTACCTAAATTATGGCAAAACACCATCCATGATTTAATTGATGAAGTTTATGGAGCATTCTCAAGAGAGAGTGAATCAGAATAACTCCGTAATTCCTATATATTAAACATTTGAACTCTGATATTTATTATCATTATCATCGTCAGATAGGCACATATTGATATGTCTGGTAACCAGTCAATAACTCCCCTGAAAATTATCGCTTCTGGTGTAGCACTTCCTGAGCATAAAATTCTCTCGTCCATGTTGGATGAAAAGTTAAATAAACCAAAAGGGTTTGTCGAAAAGCATTCAGGCATCGAATATCGCTTCCATGCAAGTCATACCGATTCACAAGCCCTTTTAGCCGCCCAGGCGATTCAAAATGCATTGCAGGCGAACCATATCCCGCCAAGCAGTATTGATATGTTGATTAATGCCTCCGCCATCCCAGTGCAAGCGCTTCCGTGTTCAGCAGCGCATATCCTTGAGCAATCGAATTTAAACCAAGGAATTGCCTGCTTTGATGTCAATTCAAGTTGTATCAGCTTTATCACTGCGTTACAGATTGCAGCAGGGCTATTAGCCACCAGCTCTTATCAACGCATTGTGATTGTTTCTGCGGATATCGCCTCGCGCGGTATTGACTGGCGGGATAAAGAGTCATCGCTGATTTTTGGGGACGGTGCTGCTTGTGTTGTCGTGGAAAAAGGAGATGGAAATAGCGGAATTATTTCTTACACCCACACCACACATACTGCAGGCATTGATTTTTGTGAAATTCGCGCAGGTGGCACAAGATGCAACCCACGCTCGGGTATGACCGATGATGACTTTCTGTTCCACATGCAAGGGAAAAAATTGTTTCGCCTCGCGTCTTCTTTGATTGAAGATTTTATGCAACAGGTTTTCAATGAATCGGGTTTACAGCTCAAGCAAATTGGTACCGTGATCCCACACCAAGCGAGTCACCTTTCTTTAGAGCATATGCGCCAACGTGTCGGGGTAACAACGGAACAATTAGTCGATATCTATAAACATCGAGGGAATCAGGTTGCGGCCTCCATCCCTTCTGCATTACATGAAGCCATTATTACAGGGCGTTTCTATGAAAAACCCAGTGCCATGTTAATCGGCACTGCTGCTGGGCTAGCGCTGTGTGCCATGGTATTAGTGCCATGAAAATATTGGTAACAGGCGCAACAAGTGGTCTGGGACGCAATGCTAGTGAGTACTTACTTGAAAGAGGCATTGATGTGGTCGCTTGTGGGCGAAACCAACAAGCAGGAGAACAGCTAAGCCAATTAGGTGCAACATTTATTGCAGTTGAATTAGCCGAACTCACCGTTGAAGAAGCGAAAATACTCATGGCAGGTTGTGACGCTATTTGGCATTGCGCCGCCCTTTCTTCGCCTTGGGGAAAACGCCAAGATTTTGAAAAAATAAATGTTCACGCCACTCAAATATTGGCTATCGCAGCAGGGGAAGCAAAAATCTCACGCTTTGTCCATATTTCCACCCCTGCCATTTATTTTAATTTTACCCACCAGCAAAATATTCATGAGTCCACGGTTAATAAACATTTCGCTAACCAATATGCCAGAACAAAGTATTTAGCCGAAACCATGATCGAGCAATGCGTTAGTCAATTTCCGGCAACTCGTTATACTATTTTGCGCCCTCGTGGCTTATTTGGTCCTCATGATCGTGTTTTGCTACCGCGTTTGCTCACCCAAATAAAATCACGCAAGGGAAAACTGGTGTTACCTAATGGGGGAAATAACCATTTTGACCTCACCTATGTGGGAAATGTGGTTCACAGCATGCAGCTGGCGACGTTCAAAGAAACACTCGCTAACGGAGCCATTTACAATATTACCAACCAACAGCCACAAGCGCTAAAAAAGACATTAAATCAATTGTTTAATGAACTTAATTTAGAGTGCGAAATTCGTTCAGCCCCTTACCCTTTGCTGTATGCTATTGCCAGTCTATTAGAAGTCATTGGCCGTTTAACGGGAAAAGAGCCATTACTCACACGCTATAGCCTCGGTGCAGCCTATTTCACCATGACATTAGATAACCAAAAGGCACAGCAAGAGCTGGGCTACTATCCTTTATATAGTATGCAACAAGGTGTTCATTTGACCGCAAAATGGCTGAAAAAACAGGAG
The DNA here is from genome assembly GCF_028481645.1 of Providencia sp. PROV141. NCBI lineage: Bacteria > Pseudomonadati > Pseudomonadota > Gammaproteobacteria > Enterobacterales > Morganellaceae > Providencia > Providencia sp. PROV141. The sequence continues at coordinate 98,446 of NZ_JAMPPR010000006.1, forward strand.
AACCCATGCTAACTATTCATCAATATGAAGTGGGTTATTGCACACATCCGGGCTGTGTCGCGTTAAAAGGCGCCAGTTTTAAATCTTGTAAATTTCCAGCAAGGGCATGGCTGATAGAGGATGAACACCAGCGTTGGCTGTTTGATACCGGGTATGCCACTCATTTTTATGATCATACGCGCCATGGCATTATGCGGCTATATCGAGCAGTCACTCCAGTGTATTTCGAAAGCAAAGATGCCCTTGTCAATCAATTGGCTAGTGATGGCTTAAAACCTAATGATATCAATGGTGTGATTTTATCTCATTTCCATGGTGACCATATCGCGGGGCTACGTGACTTCCCTAGCATTCCCATTATTTGTTCAGGAGATGGCTGGGCTAAAACACGCCCTTTAACTGGATTTGCTGCATTGAAAAATGCCTTTGTCAGTGGACTATTACCAGATGACTTCGAACAACGCACTGTATTTTATGAAGGTTTCCCTAAAGTGGCGTTACCAAATGAATTGCAAATTTTAGGCGAAGGCTATGCAGTTAATCAGCAGAAGACATTATTGATTGTGCCGCTCCCTGGGCATGCCGCTGGGCATATTGGTTTGTGTGTACTAACTAACTCAGGCTGGATATTGCTCGCAGGTGACGCAGCATGGTCTCCCACTAATTACCGCGAATTGCGTGGCCCCATGGCAATTGCTAATATCATTATGGATGATAATCAGGCTTATTATGAAACACTAAATAAATTACATGAAATTGATAAGCGCAATGTGGTTATCCAACTGTGTCACGAAGGGGATTTATTGTGATCCTTTCGATGCTTTGGTATTACTGGCGAGCTCGTCATTTGACGTTTCGTAACCGTGGCGAACTGGAAGCTTATCAACAAAAGCGTTTAGCGCATTTTAAACGCAAAGTATTAGCGAAAAGCCCCTATTTTCAGCGATATATCAATCAGCCATTATCTAATTTCCCCATTATGAATAAACAAATCATGATGGATAATTTTGATGAGATGAATACCGCCGAGCTGTTAAGCCAAACACTTCTAGAATGTGCGCAAAAAAGTGAGCAATCTCGGGATTTTGCCCCTAAAGTGGGGCGCTACAGTGTCGGGTTATCCTCTGGAACTTCAGGTCGTCGAGGCCTTTTCGTTGTCAGCCCAGAAGAGCAAAATGTCTGGTCTGGCAGTATGTTAGCTAAAATGTTACCCCAAGGCCTGTTTAATGGTGAGCGTGTTGCCCTATTTTTACGCGCCAATAATAACCTGTATGAAAGTGTCAATAACCGTTGGATTTCACTGCGTTTTTATGACCTTTTCGCGGATTTTGACCTGCAACTCAGCGCTCTTGAACAATATCAGCCTTCGATTATCGTTGCGCCAGCCCAAGTGTTATGTGCGATTGCTGACGCCATCAACCAGCAGAAAATTCAATTAAATGTACAAAAAGTGATTTCCGTCGCTGAAGTACTAGAACCTCATGACAAACAAAAACTACAGGGTTGTTTTCCCCATGTAGGGGAAGTTTACCAAGCAACGGAAGGTTTTTTAGGCTGTACTTGTTCTCATGGCACTATGCATTTAAATGAAGCTTTTGTACATATTGAGCCTAATTGGCTTGATAATGACCGTTTTTCACCCATTATCACGGACTTTACGCGTAAAACACAGCCTATCGTACGCTATCAACTCGATGATATTTTAGTGGTGAAAAAAGATGCTTGCCCTTGTGGCTCTCCTGAAATGGCGATTGAACGTATTGAGGGTCGCTGTGATGATTTGCTTCAACTTCCGGGCTATAACGGCGAAATGGTGACTATTTTTGCAGATCCCTGTGCGCGGGTTATTGTGAATCACTTGCCTGTTACTGCTGACTTCCGCTTAACCCAGCAGGGCAACTCATTATATTTACAGGCTGAATGTTCTCTTACAGAGCTATCCCTCTGCCAGCAACAGCTAACACGCTATTTTGCAAACCAACATGTTGATATTTCGCAATTAGATTGGCAATTATCCACTACCACTATTACACAAACACTCTCCGTTAAAAAGCGACGTATAACCCGTAAGGAAGCGAAATGAATAGCAGAGAATTATTCACTCGCTTTATCTATTGCCTACTCGGTTGGGGAACCGTTGGCATTGTTTATCAATATACCGGGCAAGTGACTGGGCAAGCTCATGTTTTATCACCCAGTGAGCTGGATAATGCAGTCCCATTTTCACCCGACGCCATCTGGCTTTATCTCTCCTTTTTTCTGTTTATCCCACTTGGATATTTTCTCAGCCCTCTAAGAAAAGCTCGCTCACTCATGTATGCCATGCAGCTCTGTGCGCTGGTTTCTGGGGCGGTCTATTTATGCTACCCCACGACTATGCTGTACTACGACTACGATTTATTAGCCTTATCTGGGCAGGCTTTGTCTGCTTTGATTAATATTGATAGCCCACAAAATTTATTACCTTCTCTACATGTCTCATTGACTCTCATCGTGCTCAATGCATTATGGTCAACACAACAAAAATTTCGCACGGTTTTAGCCGTTATTTGGGCGATTGCTATTTGTGCCTCGGTATTGGTGCTAAAGCGCCATTTATTTATTGATGTGGTTACTGGTGCACTCACTGCTTGTGGTGCATTAGTGATTGTTCATACAGCGAAATTCGCCTTAAAGAGAAACACTGATGAATGAATTAACCTTTCCGATTGTTTTCATGTTAGCGGTCGTGGTCGCAGAAGGTTTAGTGATCGCCAAAACGCAAAAAGGAACCGTTAGCTGGCAAGAATTGGTGTTCAACCTGAACTCTGGCCATATTATGTTGTGGTTATTTAGAGGGTTAGAAATTTTTTGTTACGGCTTTGTCGTGACCCACTACTCATTCAACCTCGTTGAAAACTGGCCAACCGCACTGGTGTGGGTGTTTGCGATTTTTACTTGGGACTTTGGTTTTTACTGGCTACACCGCTTGCACCATACCTACCGTGTTCTATGGGCCGTTCATGTGGTTCATCACCAAGGGGAGCACTATAACCTATCATTAGGTGTGCGTAATTCGTGGTATTCATCACTGACATCAATCCCATTCTTTATGCTACTGGCACTAATGGGAATTCCCTTAGAGGTGTTTATCACCGTTTCAATATTGCACTATACCATTCAATTCTTTAACCACAGTGCGCTGATCCCGCGTTTGGGTTGGTTGGAGAAATTCATGGTAACGCCACAGCACCACCGAGTTCACCATGTGAAAGAGGGGCATTATTCCAATCGTAATTTCGGGGGCAGTTTTATTTTTTGGGACAAACTGTTTGGCACATTTTCCAAGTTACCTGAAACTGAACACCATTTTGGTATCAAAGGCGCTCCCGCTTCTGAAAACCCGTTTATTGATAGCAACTTACCTTTTTGGCGTATCATTAAACGCCGCGGACAACCCAAAGCAAAACCCGCACCATTATTTCGCGTGAACCAAATTGCATTAGTAATGGGAACACTTCTCCTATTTAGCCTTGTTATTGGTTACGTCTATATTTATGGCTATGGTTATCAAGGTACGACCCAGCAACAAGTGACATTATTTATCTTATTAGCCTTGGGTACCGTAGCTCTATCGGGTATTTCAGATGGCCGTAAAATTGGCTTGATGAGCTGGTTTTTCATCGCTTGTTTGCTATTAATTTGTATTTTATTTATTTGGCAATGGACAACTCCATTTTGGGTTATTTTTACCAGTGCACTATGGCTGCATAGTTTATTAATGTTACTTGGTATCGGCCGAAAACCCATACAGGTGCGCGATGTTTCCTGAACCGCTAAGGCCACTAGGCTACCAACACCGCCATGATCAAGCGTTCCAAAAAGCGTTGAACATGGCCGCTAAACACTATTTACAACAGCGTACTGATCATCGGTTCGCTGACTTACGTTTTTATTTAAAAAGTCTAGTTTTAATCTTGTGCTGCCTAGGCAGTTACGGCATAGCATTATGCGCTAATACGTCTTGGGCATTTTTTATTTTTTACCCTCTGTTTATCTGTTTCGCATTATTATTAGCCATTAATCTCGTTCACGATGCTTCCCATAATGCAATTTTCAAGCAGGCCAAAGCCAACTATTGGCTCAATTTTTGGGTTACTATTCCGTTGGGGCTAGATCCTGAATGCTGGCGCGTCAGGCATATTATTTTTCACCATGCTCACACCAATATTCGCCATTATGATTTAGATATCGAAGAAAATTTTGTCTTACGGCAAACGCCTTATCAGCGCTGGTACCCGTTTATGCGAGCTCAGCATCTGTATTGGCCATTAATTGCCGCAATGACTTTCCCTGCACTGATTTGGTTCTTTGATTGGATGGATAGATTTCATTTGACGCGTGTCGCCCCTCATATGCGCCATCAAGGCCGTCGTGGTATTGGAGCATTTTTATTGGCTAAGTTACTGCATTTGATTGTGGCGATAGTCATACCCGCTTTTGTTATCACTGATATCAGTTTAGCGACCTTGCTACTCACTTACTTATTTAGCCAAATGTTATCCTCTCTTATATTTGTTGTATTGATACTTGGTACCCATTGGGCGAAAGCGACTTTTTATACGCCCCCCAAAGAAGGCAATATGTCGCATGGTTTTTATACTCACACTTTTTCAACCACTTATGATTGGCAAACTACACCTCGTTGGTTAACTTATTGGTTAGGTGGATTAAACTTACATCTTACACACCATTTATTTCCCAATTGGAACCACCGCCATTACCCTGCCCTTGCTAAAATCATTGAGCAAACTGCCAAGCAGTTTTCGATGGATTACCATTGTATTAGCGCGAAAGAATTGTTTATTTACCAACAGAAGTTTTTAAAAGAAATGGGAACGGGCAAGCAAGCGGATGAGCACTGAGCCAAACACCCCAGTGCTTACTTCGCTACATTGATTATCTATCGATAATAATATTTTGATTTATGACGCTTTTTTCACTATTTCCAACCATCTGAGCAAATTTCTCTAATGGGTCAGTTCGAAAAGCATACAAACGTTTGAGGGCAAATGGGTTATCCCCCAATTTGACTTTTCCTTGAATGGTTGTCAGTGCTAAATGTAAGCCCGCTTTTTTCCCTGCGTCCATCGCTGCAGAGTTATACCCACCAAAAGGATAGGCTAAATAGCGTTGTTCCGGTTCGAAGCGACTCAAAATTTTCATCGACCGTTTAAAGTCCAACATAATGGTATGTTCTTTCCGGCTAAATAAAATTGGTGAGTTATGGTTATCTAAACGATGCAAAAAGTGAGTATGAGATTGGATGTTAAAAACATCTCGGCTATCTTTGATTTCTTGCTTACTCATAAATTGTAAGCCATCCGCTGACCATTTTTGTGGCTGTGTTTTAATCCGTGAAGAAATAATAAACAGCGTCGCTTGCTGACGGTTATGCCTTAAAATCGGTAATGCATAGCGATAAACCGACTTTAAACCGTCGTCAAATGTCAACACAACAGCCTTACCCGGTAGATTTGCAGATTTATTTAAATAATCTTCCACATCGGCAAGCGAAAGCGTTTGGTAGCCCGCTTGTTCTAAATAATTCATTTGTTCGCGAAATGCTTCCACCGATGTTGTGGTGGACGTTTCACGAAAATGCTTATTTTCACTGTCTTTGAGAATATGGTGATAAGTTAAAATCGGAATGCCTTTATCCAATGAAACATCATCTAAACGCACATAGCCTAGCCTATCCCCAAGACGAATGGTTAACCATGCCGTTTTTTCACCTGTTTTATCCGTTTTTATCATCCGCGCTAACACAGGATAACGCAGGTTTTCCCATAAAGAGGCTATTTGCTTACGATTACTTTGAGTTGAGTTGTATACCGCTGTTTTTTGGTGTGTGACTAAATAATCATAAATGGGATTTTGTAAGTCATTTAGCCTATCTACTTCAGGTACATAGCGCGGCTTTTTGTTAGAAAATGATATCGTTTTCACAAATGCGTAGTCATTGCCAAACTGCATCGCGCAATAATCCCCTGAGGGAGAATAAGCGTAAAACCCGTGTTCTGCGTTCAGTTCTGCGACAGCGCGCATTTCTCCAGCAATCATCGCAAAAATAATTTCTGGCTGCTTTGTTTGAACTAGCTTGGGTGGGATGTCTGCCAACTGCCAATCATCGGTATTATTGACGATTTCAGAAGCCATAGATTGAGGGAGAAAGCTCGTAAATAAAATACACAGTAATAAAAGTAATCGTTTAGACATTTTTCATCCGCTATAACGCTGAGTTTCCGCAATTATTCTAAACCTACTCTAGATTGAACCCCATACCCCAATAAAAATTTTTATTGTCCCATTCTCATTATTATCACGAAAAATAATACTTAAAACGAATGGTTGTTATCTTAACCTATTAAGTTGTTATACCAATTTAGATATTTCATCGTGATCTATCATACAAAATAAAGAGATCTAGCTCATATTTATCAGTAAAAGGCGCCATCAAGGCACAATCTGTAAATCATTTGACAGTTTAATCCATTTCCCACTGCTAGATTGGCATTCAACCACCTTACAACACCTGGGAACAATAATGAAAATAAAAGAAATTAGTACTTTTATCATGCACGTACCTGTCACTAATGACCTAATTGGTGACTCAACTCACAGTATTACCCATTGGGGAATGCCGGGTGTCATGATCAAAACAGAATGTGGGTTAGTCGGCTATGGCCACACCGGAACACACGCCGATATCACTACCGACCGCTTAATCACCACCATTATTGAAGATGTTTTCGGTCCTATGTTACTCGGCGAAGATCCAACAGAAGTACGTTATTTGCACCGAAAACTCACTCGCAGCTCAACCAATATTTGGGTTGGCCGTGGTGGTCTGATGCAAATGGCAATTTCTGCCATCGACATCGCCCTTTGGGATCTTAAAGCTAAAGCCGCAGATCAGCCGCTCTGGCAACTGTTTGGCGGTTCAAAACACAATAAAGTTAACGCCTATAACACCGACTGCGGTTGGTTAGTGCGTAGCCAAGAAGACTTAGTCGATGATTGTAAAAAAATGATCTTCGAAGAAGGCTTCAAAGCAATAAAAATGAAGATTGGCAAACCAGACCCACGCGAAGATCTACAACGTATTGAAGCAGTTCGCCACGCAATTGGCGATGATATCGACTTAATGGTAGATGCGAATGGTAAGTGGGATATCAGCATTGCCAAACAATATGGCCACCGTTTAAATGATTTTAATATTAAGTGGTTTGAAGAGCCGTTGTGGCATGATGATGTCGCCAGCCATAAACAGCTTGCCGCTTATATGGATACACCTATCGCATTAGGTGAATTACTTTATCACAATGATTCATTTAAGGAATTTGTCTTAGCGGGTGCCGTTGATTACTTACAACCTGACGCCACACGCTGCGGTGGTTTAACGGCAGTATGGGAAATCGCTGACTTAGGTATGGCCTTTAATTTACCAGTGACACCACACCATGGCGATATGATGCAGGCACAATTGCATCTGGTAATGGCACATCCAGCCTGCTCTTTACTGGAATTCATTCCTTGGACACTGGACTGCTTTGTTGACCCGGTCGAAGTTATTGATGGTGTTTATACCACACCAACCGCGCCTGGGGCAGGTACGACGTTAAAACCTGAAGCATTAGCTAAATTTAACGTGAAATAATGATCATTCCCTTTTTCAATATTTCATTTCTAACAACATGAAAAAGGGAAATTAATAACAAGAATTATTCATTTTAAATTACTTAGTTATACTCTAAATAATTCATGATGCAGCCAACAACACTGCAACTTGAAGTATGACGAGCATATTAGCTCTATACTCTACTCTGCTGGTTATTCAGCGGCGGGCTAAACACATAATAAAAATGAATAGATAACATTACTATCTTACAAAAAACTGGGGTGAACCATGTCCACCAATACGGATCATTTATCATCGGCTACCAGCAAAGCAATACGAAAAATAATACCAATGGTGGTATTAATGTTCATATTGGCTTATTTAGACCGTTCTAATATTGGTTTTGCAAAACAAGAGTTTCAGCTAACAACTGGGTTAAGTGACGCGGCATACGCATTTGGCGCAGGGATCTTTTTTATCGGCTACGCATTGTTTGAGGTACCAAGTAATATTCTACTGTACCGCATTGGTGCTCGAGTATGGCTATCGCGCATTATGGTCACATGGGGACTCGTCTCTGCCGCCATGATGTTTGCCCATGATGAAACCACCTTTATTGTGCTGCGCTTCTTACTTGGTGTCAGTGAAGCGGGCTTCTTCCCGGGGGTTATTTTGTATTTAACCTTCTGGTTCCCACAAAATATCCGTGCACGGGTGACAGGCTACTTCTTATTTGGTGCACCACTGGCATTTATCATTGGTGGTCCATTATCAGGCTCACTCCTGTCGTTAGAAGGAACTTCATTTGCCTTCGGTTTATACGGCTGGCAGTTAATGTTTGTCGTAGAAGGCTTATTGGCATCTATTGTCGGGATTTGGGTATTCTTTTACCTTGATGACCGCCCTGAAAAAGCCAAGTGGCTGACAGCTGAAGAAAAAAGTGCACTTTCCGCTAAATTAGCCTTGGAAGAAGATGCCAAAGCAGGTCATAGCCCGAAAGGTGCCTTGAGTGCATTATTAGATATGCGCGTTCTCTACCTGTGTCTGATTTGGTTTACCGTTCAAGTATGCGGTTATGGTATTTATTTCTTCTTACCAACCCAAATTGGTACGTTATTGGGCAGTAAAGTCGGCATACTTGTAGGCTTTATCACCGCCATACCACCACTGTGTGCGGCCATTGCAGTTTACTACGTCCCTCGTATTTCAGAACGCCTAAAAGAACGCCGTAAAGTTGCTGCCATTACCTTTATGTTAGGGGCTGCCGGGATCGCTGTTTCTGGTTTATTTGATAGCATTCCAGTTATTGCCATTATTGCGTTATGTGTCGCAGCAGCAGGCCACTTAGCCATGCAACCTCTGTACTGGAGCTTCCCATCTGCATACTTAGGCGGTACCGCTGCGGCATCAGGAATCGCCCTGATTAACTCAGTGGGTAACTTAGGTGGCTTTGTGGCACCAAACTTAAGAGTGTGGGCAGAAACCACCTTTGAGTCTGCCCGTGCAGGGCTCTATTTTATCGCTTTAGTCGCCTTTATCGGTGGTTTGTTAATTCTGACATTAAGAAGATTAGGTATTGAAAAACGATTTGAAGATTAATTAATGATCTTTTGAATCCCTCCCGAGCCAAAATAAATGGCTCGGGTTTTCTATTACTCTATTTTTTATTTGTGAGGTTTACTCGAATATTGCGGTGGTTCATGATTGAACATAACCCTACCAAATGTCATGATAAGTCAGCCAATCATGCAGGGAGCATTCAGATGAACATTGCGGTACAAAACAGTCAATTAGTTCTAACGCATGAAAATATTCTTGAAATATTAAAAACAAATAGTTGGTTTAGTAACTTACCCGATTATTTAATTTCCATCTTAATGACATGCGCCACATTACGCTTCTATCCTGATGGTGAAATGGTCCACTATCAAGGTGGCCCTGCACGTGGTCTATATGCGGTGATTCAAGGCTCAGTAAAAGTGAGTTCGATATCTTCAGATGGCCGTGAATGTGTATTTCGCTATCTTTCACCTGGCAATTGGTTTGGCGAAATTGCCATGCTAGATAAGTCGGCGCGCACCCATGATGCTAAAGCAATTAGCCCAACCATTTTACTGACGATATCACCGAAAGATTTAGCCATGATCTTGGAAAAGCACCCCGTTTTTTACCAGTTTCTGAATATTTTGCTCTGCAAAGTGATTCGTAACGCCTTTACCATTATCAATGACAGCGCTTTATTGTCTGTTTCCGCCCGGCTGGCCAAGCGCTTATTGAGTTTAGCGGAAGGCTATGGTGAACCTCATGAAAAGGGGATTCAATTGAGCCTATATCTGACACAAGATGATTTGGCGACCATCATTAATACCACACGGCAAACCATCAATAAGCGTTTAGTTGCATGGGAAAAACTCGGTTGGATTGATGCAAAATACGGGAAAATTATTTTAGTTAACCTCCCCGCGCTGAAGCAGATATCTGAAGATGATGAAGAATAACTAGCTGTTATCATCCATCGTTGGGCTATCTGCGAAGAAGTAGCGATCCATAGTGAATTCAAAGTCATCACTGGTCGCATTGAACAACATTTTTTTGGTATTTTCCAAATGTTGCCACATGGCTTGCCGCGCCCCTTTCGGGTCTCGACGCGCTAACGCCTGTAAAATTTGGTCGTGCTCATCACACCAGCTCTCAATCGAACGGTTATCAATGTGCTCATGAAGCTTGAGCCAGTAAGGATTACGTAAGCGTTGGCTCCACATTTGCTCAACAATCACCACCATCGCACTGTTATGGGTCGACGCGGCAATTTGCATGTGGAAGGCAAGATCCCATGTTGAGTCGCGAAAACGATCCTCTTTACGCGCATGCTTTTGAATATCAACCAATTTTAAAATATCTTCTTTCGTGGCTTGGCTTGCGGCAAATTCGGCGATGTGGCTTTCAATCAGTTGCCTTGCTTGTAATAGTTCAAATGGCCCACAACGACTAAATTCTAATCCGGTTTCTGTATTGACTGAGTTATTAGACCGATTACTGATGACATGTATGCCAGATCCTTTGCGTACATCCACATACCCTTCCACTTCTAACATAATGATAGCTTCACGGATCACCGTACGGCTCACCTTCATTTCATCAGCAAGTAACCGTTCTGCAGGCAATTTAGTGCCAACTGGGTATTCATCATTTTCGATGCGTTCTTTGACCAGAGCCGCAACTTGTTGGTATAGGCGCGGTTCACTCTCTTGTGAGCTCATTATTTTCTCCTTTCATATAACAACCCGACTCATTGGCCACTAATGCCTCACAGTATAACGAAATTTTATGGTGATGGGTTAAATAGAAGTTCACTGATAAATAAATCCCAATAAATTGGTATAACATCTTTAAAAGTTATAAACCGGATCGTATAATGTTTGAAATTTAAACAACAAAAAAAATCGACACTAGGTGGCCGATCACACTGAATCCGATTTTCAACCCAGAGAATGCAATATGATAAAAGATATAATAAAAATACATCCGAATGACAATGTCGCCATTACCTTAATTGATAGACTCGCGGGTGATACTATCACCGTTGATGGCCAATCCGTGGCATTAAAGCAGGACATCGGTCGCGGCCATAAAATAGCCCTAGATACGATTGAAACGGGTGAAAATATCATGAAGTATGGCGCGCCTATCGGCCACGCAACAACGAAAATAACCGTTGGCGAGCATATTCATACACACAATATCACCACCAATTTAAGCGCCTTAAATGACTATGAGTATCACCCTGAACACCCATCACTCGTCGCGACGCTGCCAAACCCCGATGTACAAATTTATCGCCGTGCCAATGGTGATGTCGCGATCCGCAATGAAATTTGGGTGATCCCAACCGTTGGCTGCGTGAATGCACTCGCTAGGAAAATGATCGAGCGCTTTAATAAACAACATCATGGTGCTTCTGATATTGATGGCGTTTATCTGTATAACCATACTTTAGGATGTTCCCAGCTCGGTGATGACCATTTAACAACGCGTACTATTTTACAAGATATGGTTAAGCACCCTAACGCTGGTGGTGTTCTAGTCATTGGTTTAGGCTGTGAAAATAATCAAGTAGCCGCCTTTAAAGAAACATTAGGTGACTATGATGATGAACGCGTGAAATTCATGGTATGCCAACAATTAGATGATGAAATTGAAGCCGGTGTCGAGCACCTTAATGCGCTTTATCAATTCGTACAGCAGGATAAACGTGAAGCTGGCAAACTGAGTGAAGTGAAATTTGGCCTTGAATGTGGTGGATCTGATGGGCTTTCAGGGATCACCGCTAACCCACTGTTGGGCTGTTTTTCTGATTTTTTAGTCAGCCATAACGGAACTACGGTGTTAACGGAAGTCCCTGAAATGTTTGGTGCAGAACAAATTCTAATGAACCACTGCCATGATGAGCTGACGTTCGAGAAAACGGTCAATATGATCAATGACTTCAAACAATATTTTATTGCCCATGACCAGCCAATTTATGAAAACCCATCTCCAGGGAATAAAGCCGGCGGTATTTCGACACTCGAAGAAAAATCCCTCGGCTGCACACAAAAAGCAGGTACTAGCCAAGTAATGGATGTTTTAAAATACGGGGAGCGCCTGACAACTCCGGGGTTCAACTTATTAAGTGCACCGGGTAATGATGCCATTGCGACCAGTGCCTTAGGTGCGGCAGGCTGTCATATGGTGTTATTTACCACCGGTCGCGGCACACCATACGGTGGCTTTGTTCCCACCATGAAAATTGCGACTAATAATGAATTAGCCGCCAAAAAACCCCATTGGATTGACTTCAATGCGGGCGCCCTATTAACAGGAAAATCCATGGATCAGTTATTAGATGACTTCATTCAGCTTGTTGTGAAAACCGTTAATGGTGAGCACACCAAAAATGAAATCAATGACTTTCGTGAATTAGCAATTTTCAAAATGGGCGTCACACTTTAAAAACAAACTATTCCCTATTGCTTAGGCCATCGTTAAGCAATAGGGATATCACTAACTATTTATATTTATTAATTTTTCCCTACCAACCTGACTTTCTAGCCTGAACCATAAACCCATTTATCGTGACATGAACCCAATAAAGAAAAGTCACCATTTCCCTATTTTTAGGATATGGTAGGATCCGTTTATTGATGGCAAATTTTAATTTATTAGCAGGGTAAATAATGATAGACCTAAAACTTAGAGAGGCCAGAGACAGCCTTTCCACCAAAGAAAAACAAGTCGCTGAGTACATTATTGCTAATAAGAAAAACATGCAAAGTATTAGCATTCAATCCCTTGCCCAAGAAAATAAGGTCAGTACCACCACTATTTTGCGCCTGTGTCATAAGTTGGGCTACCAAGGTTTTAGTGACCTAAAAATTGATTTAATTTCATCGATTAATCACAAGTCATACGGCACCCTACTGCAAGAAGATATTGATATTAATGACTCGATGGAAACCGTTAATCACAAAGTAGGACTGATTGAAAAATCATCCATAGAAGAAACTTGTGCTTTGGTTAATTTAAATGCCTTTAAGCAAGCAAATGAGTTAATTAGCAAGAGTAAAAAAATTGTAATTTATGGTGCTGGTAGTAGTGGATTAGTTGCAAAAGAATTTGAATATCAACTAATTAAAATAAAAAAAGATGTTAATTGTCACCTTGATTACAGCATTCAATTTAGTATCGTGAATACGTTAGATCAGAACGATCTTGTCATTGTCATATCTCATTCCGGTGAAAACCACGAATGTATCAAGCTACTCACTCTTGCCAGAGAATTGAAAGTTCCGACCATTGCTATCACAAAAATGGGACAAAGTTCAGTATCAACCTTAGCTGAGACTATCTTGCATACAATATCGACTGAAAATATTTCAAGGATCATCCCCATTCGCTCAAAAATATCCCAACTCACTGTAATTAATATGTTGATTACTAACTTATTTATCAAACAATATGATGAAAGAATTCAAAAACAAATTAACACTCGTGCGGAACGCTTTACTCGTCTAAACAGCAATAACTGATCGACTTTCTCCTTCTTAACATCGCCTATGTGGCTCTGAGTAGCCACTTCGATCTTGCTCACAAAAATGACCCTTTCTAGGGAGCTCCCTCTTTTCATTCCTATTTTTTGTGATATTGTTACTTAAAAATAAATATATAAAAGTAATTTTATTACTAAAATAAAAAAGATAAATACAAGGGGAAAAAATGAGCTCTCAAATACCTATCATACTGGCTAGCCATGGGCCTTTTGCACAAGGGTTATTGGAATGTGCTGAAATGCTAATTGGCTCGCAAGAAGATATCAGCGTGATTTCGATTCAAAGAGAAAGCAATATTAATGAGGTGAAAAAACATTTATTTGAAACATATCAGCATGTTAATAAAGGCAATGGTGTTTTAATTTTGGTCGATTTATTAGGCGGTTCTCCTTGCAATTTAGCCAGTGAGCTCGTTATTACTCAAAATGATGTCGTGCTGTACTGCGGAATCAACGTTCCGACTTTTCTCGAAATACTCAGCAACCGAGATCTTCCTTTACATGAACTTCATCAAGTCATTAATGATGTATTCCCTGACAGTTGCATTAATGTCGGTGAACAACTTAAACCATTAGCACAAAACGATAGCGAACTTTAGGAGAATCCCATGCCAATTAACGTTGCTCGAATTGATGACAGACTTATCCACGGCCAAGTTATTACTACTTGGGTTAAAAATTTTGATATTGAGCAGGTGATTATTGTCAACGACAAAGTTGCCAATGACACTGTTCAGCAATCCGTTCTTACTATGGCGGCGCCACCAGATCTAAAAGTCGTCGTTTTTGGTGTCGATAAATTCATTGAAGTCTTAAAAAAAGCAGAAATTAAACGCCGTACTATGTTGCTGTTTACTAACAGTATTGATGTGAATAGGCTCGTCGAAAGTGGCTTAAAATTGGAAAAACTGAATGTCGGCGGAATGCGCATGCAAGAAGGCCGTCGTAATTTATCTCGTGCGGTTGCTGTGACACCGGATGAAGAACAAGCCTTTAGGTCGCTCATCAACAATAACGTTACTGTTGAAATTCAAATGGTTCCTAAAGATCCCATTGTTGAATTAAAAACATTACTCAATTAATTCATCTAATCATACTTATTTTTACTCAATAAGTGAGGAGCCTATTATGTTGGTAGAGGCCATTTTAATTGCGATTTGGGCAGGTATTTGCTCATTGGATGATGTCGGTCCGCAAATGCTAAGACGCCCATTACTCACCGGAACTGTGGCCGGTATTATCATGGGCGATATGGTGCAAGGGTTAGCCATTAGCGCCACATTAGAATTAATGTGGATGGGAATTGGTAATGTTGGTGCTTATTCTGCACCCGATATTATCGCCGGTTCAATTATTGGAGTTGCGCTCGGTATTGCTTCAAATGGCGGAATTGCAGCGGGGATCGCCCTTGCCGTACCTGTCTCTATTCTATGTCAGCAATTACTGATTATCTGGCGTTCTTTTGCCAGTTTCTTAAATGTCTGGGCCAGTAAATCCATTCTTGATGGCAACTACAGTGGCCTAACAAAAGTGCATTATTTCTCGACGCCACTGTGGTTTTTTATTCGTGCCATTCCCTGCTTTATTGCGGTTTATTTTGGTAGTGACTTAGTCAATAGCATATTAAATGCCGTACCTGAAAGTATTCTTACCGGTATGGGTGTCGCATCTAAACTAATCCCTGCTGTTGGTATCTGTATTCTGTTACTCATGTTGCTTAAAGGCAGAATGTGGTTTTTCTTTCTGCTCGGTTTTATGCTCACAACCTATTTAAAATTGCCAATTATCCCAATTACTTTTATCGCTCTGGCATTTGCTGTGCTTTATGACATGGCATTTGCTAACAGCTTGCGCCAAACACCAGAAGAAAAAACAGCACCAACTTCCCATAAAAATGAAGAAGAGGAGTATGACCTATGAGTGAAATAACCACCTCTGAAAATAAAAAACTCACGAAAAAAGAGCTTAATGGTATGTTTTGGCGAATTCAAACCATGTCATTCTCATACAACTACGAAAAACTGCAAACTATTGGTTTTGCTCATTGTATGGTACCCGTTCTCGATAAGCTTTATGAAAAAGCAGATCAAGAAACGCGTATTAAAGCCATGCAACGCCACTTCGAGTTTTTTAATACACAAATTAACGCAGGTGCATTAATTCTCGGTGTCACCGCAGCATTAGAAGAAAAAACAACAGAAGAAGAAAAAGAGGCGGTCGTTTCTGTAAAAGCCGGTTTGATGGGGCCATTTGCAGGTCTTGGCGATAGCTTATTAAAATTTACATGGCTACCCATTTGCGGCAGCATCGGAGCCGCATTTGCGCTGCAAGGTAATATTATCGGCCCTATATTAATGTTTATTCTGTTTAATATCGTCAATATCGGCACCAAATATTTCTTTATTCATTATGGCTATAACAAAGGCGTTGATTTAATCGAGCAATCGAAGAAATCAAATATTATTCAGCGAATTACTAATATAGCGAACGTTGTCGGGGTCATGGTCCTAGGTTCCTTGATAGCGACGACCGTCAAGCTTTCCACTCCGCTAACCATCGCCGTCGGTGAGCAATCTATCAAAGTACAAGAGATGTTTGACAAGGTAATACCTAACTTACTCACCCTTCTCTTTGCGCTCGGTATTTTCTTCCTTGTTCGTAAATTTCAAGGGAAACATACCGTTGCACTCATTGTTGCCATTATGGTTTTAGGTGTTGTTTGTTCCGTGTTCGGAATTTTAGGATGATAAAGGGAAATATATGGAAATCGAAGTCAACAGAGTGAATGAATCAACACTCGAAATAAAGTTTAGTGAAATTCCATCCTCTCCTCTGGCATTATATTGGACGGATAAACCTGATACTCAGGTTTATCCTGAGAATTTCATTACAGATAAATTAGAGAATAGCATTACAGTTCAAGACCCATTAAATGCTAAACAACGCATCTATTTTATTTTACAAAATGCTAATGGACGTAGATTATTCGCTGAAAGAACATTACCTATTGAGGGATTAAATAACTTCCGTGATTTTGGGGGTTATACCACAACAGACGGAAAACAGGTGAAATGGGGAATGTTATACCGTTCCAACCATCTGTTTAATTTGAATGAACAAGCGGTCAATTATATTTCCCATCTAGGGATTAACAGCATTATCGATTATCGTACTCAAAATGAAATTAATAAATCGCCTAATTGCCATGTTGGTGAAAAGAAAACCTATCATCTTGATGCAACAGCTCAAACTGCTGAATTAGCAGCACAATTTGCCGCATCACCAGATAATGAAGATAAAGCGTTAATCGAAAGTGTTATCCAGCATATTCCGAAAGAGATGATTAACGGCGATGGGTTACAAATATTAGAGCAATATCGCCAATTTGTAGTGAGTGATAAGTCAAAAGCCGCCTTTAAGCAAATGATAGAAGTTTTATTAGATAGTCATAATGCCCCAAATATTCAGCATTGCCGAGGCGGAAAAGATCGAACCGGTTATGGTGCATTACTGGTGCTTTCCATGCTAGGTGTTCCGAAAAAAACCATTGTGCAGGACTATATGCTCACCCATTTTAACCGACTTGAACGTAACGAAATTAAAATGGCGGGATATCGGAAAATAACTCAAGACAAAAATGTACTGGATTATTTACTTTCACTGATTGATACTCAAGAATCATTTATTATAGAAGTCTTTAATGCGATGGAAGAAATATCCGGCTCTGTAGAAAACTATATTAAAAATGAACTTAAATTCACAAATCATGATATTAAGCAACTCAGAGAAATATACTTAATTTAAATAAATTTAATTATTTTATAAACAACCACAGGCTTAATAAAATAAACCTGAGTAATGGCTGTATTTAAAAAACAGTAAAATAGCCACATAGCTTATTTATTGTGGCTATTTTATTGACGAAAAAATCCGTTATTGGTTATAAAATCAATAATAACTTTTGTTCGCCAGTTTTATTCAATGAATTTTTAACTGCTTTATTTTTGCCCGTAATACGCATTTTTGCCGTGTTTACGTAAATAGTGTTTATCTAATAAGACTTGTTGCATTGAACCTATTTGCGAACTTAATTGACGGGTAAATAAATTCATATAGGCAATTTCTTCTAATACCACGGCATTATGCACTGCATTATCGGGGCTTGTTCCCCAAGCAAATGGACCATGACTATTCACTAATACGGCTGGAATATCTTTTGCTGACAGTCCTTTTTCCTTGAAGGTTTCGATGATCACATGGCCTGTTTCTCTTTCATAATCCCCTTCAATTTCACTTTCTGTCATTTTGCGGGTACAAGGGATTTCACCATAGAAATAATCAGCATGGGTTGTCCCTAAGGCACTCAATGGCTGCCCAGCTTGAGCCCAAATAGTGGCATGACGAGAGTGAGTATGAACAATACCGCCAATTTCAGGGAATGCTTGGTACAGCGCCAAATGCGTGTCAGTATCTGAAGAAGGTCGATATTTCCCTTCTACCACTTCTCCACTTTCCAACGAGACCACCACCATGTCCTCTGCTTTCATGGTTTCATAGTCAACGCCTGAAGGTTTTATCACCATTAACCCAGCTTCACGGTCAATACCACTCACATTACCCCAAGTAAAGGTCACTAGGTTATGTTTGGGTAAGGCGAGATTCGCTTCAAAAACCTGTTGTTTCAATTGTTCTAACATAACAACTCCCTAGCTTGCTAAAATATGCTTTAATATCAACAACAAAAATTTATTATCGTGATATTTTTTGTGTGTTGATAACCTATATCTACCTATTAAGGTAAACAGATTTAGGCCATTTAAAAAGCACCTCACTTTACAAACTCGCAACAAAACAGCTCAACTCGGGCTTATTCGGGCATAATCAGTCAAATAAAGTCACCATCAAGATGTGGTTAATTGACTGAGTTAGCCCAACCTTTTTTGTTTATTGTGAGAAAAACAAAAAGACACCGCCAATATAGTGACTTAAGTCTAATAATTATGTAATAGAATAATTTTAAATTCATAAAATGAAGATCAAAATCACTTTAATCGGCTTTGTTCTTTTCAAAAAGAGATTACTTGAATCCAATCACGACAAAAAAAAAGCAACACGGGCAGAATAAATATCGTGGAAATAATAGGAGCTAAATATGTTACAAGCCGAACGCCATAAATTAATATGTTCTCATGTTTCGCAAAATGGTTCGGCGTTGGTACGTGATTTAGCGCAATTATGTCTCGTGTCTCAAGAAACTATTCGTCGCGATTTAACAACTCTTGAGCGAGAAAACAGGATCATCCGTAGCTTTGGGGGCGCGGTGGCCATCGACCAAGAAGAAATGCCGATGGTGAATGTTATGCCATCTTCGGTCAAACTCAGTCAAATGGTTGATGGCGCAGAATCTTTTCGTAAAAGAACTGAAGAACATCCTGATGCCAAAATGAAAATTTCGAAGGCTGCACTAAAATTAATTCAGCCTGGTGACTGTATTATGCTAGATAACAGCAGTACTTGCTGGTTTCTAGCACGGCAAATACCCGATATCGACATCACTGTGGTGACAAACTCGGTCAAAATTATCCAAGCGTTGGCCTGCCGTGACCGAGTTCGTGTTATTGGTATTGGTGGGGAATATTCAGAACGTCATGATGATTTTCATGGCCCAATTGCAGAAAGTATTATTCGTAGCTTTCAGATAAAAACCTTATTTCTTTCATGCCAAGGGTTCAATATCGAAAATGGTATTCGCGATGGCAGTGAAATAAACTCAAAATTAAAAAATATTATGTTACAGGTTTCTGAAAATAAAGTTTTGCTCGCGGATAACAGTAAATTAGGAAAGTATGCATTTAGTCAGGTTTGTACATTTGATGATATTGACGTATTAATCACAAATAAACTAAATGATAATAATTTTCAAAAACAATTCTCTAATCTTAAAATTATCGAGTGCGACAAATAATTTATAAAAATAAAAATTATATAGCTGTAATGTAAGTAAAAATAATAAGTTCCATTTTATTTTCTGTATTAAATAAGTGCAGGGATATTATTTACCCATAATTCCTTAGCACTTAATTATAGGCATATCTAAATATGAGAAATTCATTATTTCTAAAAATGAAAGTTCTTGATTTAGTATCCATCTACACTAAGGAATACAACTATGAACATGAAGAAGCTAGTTTTACCTTGTTTAATGAGCGTTGCACTATTTTCAAATGTCGCGATGGCTGAATCACAAAAAGCACAAAAGCCCTTTACCATGGGTGTCGTCGTTAAAGTCGGTGGTATTCCTTGGTTTAATGTTATGGAACAAGGTATTACTGAAGAAGGCAAAAAACTGGGTGTAAACGCCTTCCAAGTTGGCCCAACAACCGCTGATCCTGCGGAACAAGTTCGTGCTATCGAAGATTTAATCGCCAAAAAAGTAGATGTCATTGGCGTTGTCCCTAACGACGCTAAAGTTCTTGAGCCTGTATTAAAGCGAGCTCAAGACGCTGGAATTAAAGTCATTACCCACGAATCACCAAACCAAAAAAATGCAGATTGGGACTTTGAATTACTGGATACCCAAAGTATGGGTGCTAACCATATGAGAGATATGGCGGCATGTATGGGCGAAGAAGGCAAATATGCCATGTTTGTGGGAAGCCTGACAGTACCATTAGTGAACGAATGGGCAGACGCGGCAATTGCTTACCAAAAAGCAAACTACCCGAAAATGCAAATGGTCGATGACCGCTTTGGTGTTGCCGAATCCGTTGATGACTCAATGCGCACCGCCAATGATTTATTATCTAAACACAAAGACTTAAAAGGCATCATGTCATTTGGTTCACAAGGCCCTATCGGTGCAGGCCGTGCCATTGATAAACGCCGCAAAAATGATGAAACCTGTGTATTCGGGACATTTACGCCAGGCCAAGGCATCAAATTACTGGAAAAAGGTGCAATTGATGGCGGCTATATTTCCAATCCAAAAGTCGCAGGACAAGTATTTGTACAGGTTGCGACTGCCATGATGAATGGTGAAGAAATTAAAGATGGCGTGTCTATTGGTGATATGGGTGAAATCAAAGTCAGTGGTAACACCATTTTGAGTGATAACCCCGTT
Source organism: Providencia sp. PROV141 (assembly GCF_028481645.1). Taxonomy (NCBI): domain Bacteria; kingdom Pseudomonadati; phylum Pseudomonadota; class Gammaproteobacteria; order Enterobacterales; family Morganellaceae; genus Providencia; species Providencia sp. PROV141. The sequence goes on from NZ_JAMPPR010000006.1 coordinate 119,314, forward strand.
AATTTGAATATTGAAAATACTAAAAAATTAGTCGAAGTCGGTCTGTAATTTCACCCTGTTAAAATAACATTTACAACAAAAATACAATATTTATCAATATATTAAATTTTATGTTCTTTGAGTTCGAGTTGCCTGTACTAACGCAGCAGCTCGAACTCATCACAAACAAGCCAACACCAATTTATTTGCAGTAGGAATTGTACTTATGACAAGCACCTCTAAAGCTGACAAATCCGATCCACTCATTACCTTGCGAGACCTTTCCAAAAGCTTCGGTGGTCACCGTGCATTACGCAATATCGATTTGACGCTCAACAAAGGTGAAGTGCACTGTTTAGCAGGCACCAATGGGTGTGGGAAAAGCACATTAATTAAAACCATCAGTGGTGTCTATGCCCCTGATGACGGTAGCAAAATTGAAATTGATGGAAAAAGTTATCATCGGTTGACGCCAGATAAAGCCCGTGAATTAGGTGTACAAGTTATCTACCAAGATTTGTCGTTATTTCCTAATTTAACTGTTGCCGAAAATATCGCCTTTGAACTGAATCTCAAAGGCTATTTTGGCTGGTTTCGCAAAAAACAACTGCGCGAGAAAGCGTTAGAAATCCTCAATGAGCTGGCTTTTACCATTGACCCTGATACACCGGTACAATTCTTACCCATTGCTCAACGCCAACAAGTTGCGATCTGCCGAGCCTTAGTCGCCGATGCACGTCTGGTCATTATGGATGAACCAACGGCTTCACTGACCCGTACTGAAGTCAACCAATTACTCTCAACGGTTAATTACCTAAAAGATAAAGGGATCACGGTTGTTTTTGTTAGTCATCGGCTAGAAGAAGTCAAAGAGATCTCTGACCGTATCACCGTGATCCGTGATGGTCAAAAAATTGGAACATGGCCTGCTGAAGGCTTAACTACACGCAAAATTACTGAGTTAATGACTGGCTTAGACATTGTCCATGAACGTAAGCCACCAAATAACGCAGAAGACCGACGCACAGTACTCGAGCTAAAAAATCTCAGTCGGACTGGGCAATATAGTGATATCAACTTAAATTTAAAACGCGGCGAAGTATTAGGTTTATGTGGTTTGCTTGGCTCAGGCCGCACCGAATTAGCGCTATCGTTGTTTGGCATTACCCGTCCAGACAGCGGCGAATTATTCATTGAAGGCAAGCCTGTTAAGTTAAAAAATAATACCGACGCTATTAAGCGTGGCATTGGTTATGTATCTGAAGACCGCCTGACTTTAGGCGCTATCTTACAGCAATCCATCGCAGACAATATGGTGATTTCGATTCTTGATCGACTCAAAACACCTTGGCATTTAATCGATGAAAAACAGTGCCAAGACATCGTACAAGAGTGGATAGCCGACTTAGATATTAAAGTCACCGACCCAAATAACGCCCTTTCAACACTTTCAGGCGGTAACCAGCAAAAAGTGGTACTTGCCAAATGGATTTTAACACGCCCTAAGGTACTGATTTTAGATTCGCCAACCGTTGGCGTCGATATCGGCGCAAAAGACAGTATTTACAAACTCATTCACCGTTTGTCAGGTGTCGGTATCTCTATTTTATTAATTACCGATGAAGCCTCCGAAGCTTATTACAATTGCGACAGAATTTTACATATGAAACAAGGCTCTATCGTCAAAGAAATTGTGACAGATTCCATCAATGAGCAACAATTGGAGGAAATCATCAATGGCTAATTGGCAAAAATTACGACCACAATCTGTCGAAGGCTGGCTGACTTGGGTCATTCTTATCATGGTGGTGTTCTTCACATTGATGAGCCCGCAATTTCTGACTATTCAAAATTTACTCGACCTCAGTGAAAGCTATGCGGTGACGGGTATTTTCGCCTTGGGCTTATTTGTGGTTCTTGTCACTGGGGGCATTGATATTTCGTTTGCTGCTGTGGCTTCCGTAGTGCAATACGTGATTGCGACTTGGTTATTACAAGGTTTTATTGCAAGCCCTGCGGTCAGTATCACATTAGCGATTATCATCGGTATCGCCTTTGGATTAATCAATGCCATTTTGATTTATTCGCTGAATGTTGTGTCGATCATTATCACCATTAGTATGCAATCACTGCTGTTTGGGATGCTGATGTGGTTAACCAATGGGCACAGTATTTATGACTTGCCTGATTGGTGGGTTGACCCTGTGACTATCTTGCCTTTTGAAGTGGATGGCGAATATTACCAAGTTGGCTTGCCGTTAATTGTGATGCTTGGCATTGCCTTCTTAACGTGGATTTTGATGAATAAAACCCACATCGGCCGTCAGTTATACGCTGTAGGCGGAAGTCAAGAATCTGCATCTCGTATTGGTATCCGTGTTTCAGTGATTTACTTGTTTGCCTATGGCTACCTTGGTGCAATGGCGGCGATTGGCGGCATGTTGCAAACCTACCGAATGAGCGAAGTGGTACCGAGTGCCCTTGTGGGCGGAGAGCTGGATGTGCTTGCTGCAGCTGTATTAGGTGGCGCCAGTTTATCCGGTGGACGAGGCTCTGTGATAGGTACACTAATGGGCGTTTTCCTGATTGGTATCTTGAAAAACGGCCTAAACCTGATTGGTGTTTCAAACTACTTCGTCAATATCGTCATTGGGCTGGTTATTCTCATTGCGATTTGTATTACTCACTACAAAAAACGTAAAGAGACGGACGTAGGTTTTGTTTAACAGGAATATCACCATGAAAAAAAATGCTTTTTTTAAAATTGATGGCTCTGTTATCGGACTGCTTTCAATCTTTGTTCTGGCTATCGCCGCATTTAGTATTGCCATGCCAGGTCACTTTTTTACCCAAAACACGTTTTTAAGTATCACTTTTCAGTTACCTGAATTGGGCTTACTTACCTTTGCCATGTTTGTACCTATGTTAAGCGGCGGCTTAAACCTTGCAATTATTAGTACCGCTAACTTAACCGGCCTGTTTATGGCTTGGGTGTTTATCAATTACCTTCCGGTGGATGCAGGAACGGGTACACAGCTGATGTGGTTAGTCTTCGCATTAATTGGCGCAACCGTAATTGCGGTCATTATTGGTAGCTTAACGGGACTGATGATTTCCCACATCGGGGCACATCCAATTCTAGTCACTCTCGGCACCATGACAATTATCAGCGGTATTGGCGTTTACCTCACTAAAGGAGCGGCACTGAGTGGCATGCCGCCCATTGTTCGTGCCATTGGCTCCGATACCGTGCTTGGGGTACCAATCGCTATGATTATTTTCATCGTTACCGCAATTCTGTTAGCGCTTTTTCTAGGCTGTACGCGGCTAGGTAAAAATATTTATATGAGTGGCAGTAATATCAATGCAACGTGGTTCAGCGGTATTCGTACCGACCGTGTCATGATTGCGATATACACCATTTCTAGTCTGTTATGTGTGTTAGCTGGGCTAATCATGATGGCTCGCTTTAACTCTGCACGTATGGGCTACGGGGATTCCTATTTACTGCTCACCATTCTTGCCATCGTATTAGGTGGAACTAACCCATTTGGGGGAGTTGGTAAGGTTAGCCGAGTGTTCTGTGCCTTATTGGTTTTACAGGTCATTGCGACAGGTTTAAGCCTGCTAGGAGTGAGCCTGCACTTTAACCTCGCTGTTTGGGGGATCACGCTCATCTTGGCATTAGCATTCAAGTTCTTCAAAGAAAAATGGAGTGCTAAACGTGCGATGAACCGCAACCAACGCCTTAATAAAGCATCGACACAAAGTTAATTTTTCAAGGGGAAAACCATGCGCAAGCATCCAATTGGTATTTATGAAAAAGCATTACCGAAAAACAGCAGTTGGTTAGAAAAATTAGTTATCGCAAAATCTGCGGGTTACGATTTTGTGGAAATGTCAGTAGATGAAACTGACGAACGTCTAGCTCGGTTAGACTGGAGCACCGCAGAACGCCTAGAAGTTGTTAGCGCCATTCAAGAAACAGGCATTCGCATTCCAAGTATGTGTTTATCCGGCCATCGCCGCTTTCCTTTCGGTAGCCATGATGAAGCTACCCGTATGATGGCCTATACCTTAATGGAAAAAGCCATTAAGCTCGCTCAAGACTTAGGTATTCGTACTATCCAGCTCGCGGGTTATGACGTTTACTATGAAGAGCAAGATGCCGAAACAATTGCCAATTTCGAAAAAGGCATGCAATGGGTCAGTGAAATTGCAGCCGCTTCTCAAGTGATGTGTGCAGTGGAAATCATGGATACGCCTTTTATGAATTCCATTAGCAAATGGCAAACGCTTTCCGATAAAATTCGCTCACCTTGGTTCAGTGTGTATCCTGATGTCGGTAACTTAACCGCGTGGGGTAATGATGTCGAAAAAGAATTCACCCAAGGAATTGAACACGTCGCAGCGATTCACTTAAAAGATACGTATGCAGTGACCGAAACCTGCAAAGGCCAATTTCGTGATGTGCCTTTCGGCGAAGGCTGCGTAGATTTTGTTAATTTATTCAAATTATTAAAACGTTTAAATTACCGCGGTTCCTTCCTAATTGAAATGTGGACAGAAAAAGCCGATGAGCCGCTGATTGAAATTATCAAAGCCCGTCATTGGATGGAAGACAAAATGCAACAAGCAGGCTGGTACAACGCCTAAAGGAGCCGATAATGAATGCATTTTTTATGGGTGTTGACCTTGGTGGTACCGTAATTAAAGCGGGTATTTACACCGCAGAAGGCCAAGAAATTACCGTTGCTGAACATTCTTTTCCCACTGAGAGTCCACAAGCAGGTTTTAGTGAACGCAATATGGAAATGCTTTGGGAAGCGACTTGTAGCGTGATTCGCCAAGCGATTCAAAATAGCCAACTCAGCCCCGCCCAAATTTCCGGTGTCAGCTTTTCTTCTCACGGCAAAGGGCTGTATTTACTCAATAGCCAAGGAAAACCGGTTAGAAATGGGATTGTGTCATCTGATTCACGCGCTCAATCTATTGTTGATGAATGGCACCAAGACGGCACTGCGGATAAAGCTTATCCATTGAGTTTGCAGCAATTATGGGCTTCTCATCCTGTGGCACTACTGCGTTGGTTAAAACAACACGAGCCTGATAACTATCGTGATACTCAGCATGTTTTGATGGTCCACGATTACATTCGCTACCGTCTAACCGACCAAATTGCCTGCGAAGAAACCAATATTTCTGGTAGCCAATTATTTAACCAAACCCTGTCGAGCTATGATCCTAAATTATGCCAACTATTTGGTATTGATGAGGCAAATGACAAGCTGGCACCCGTTATTAACTCAGCTCAATTAGCAGGAACGGTCACCCACAAAGCTGCTGTAGAATCTGGGCTTGTGGAAGGAACCCCTGTATTTGGTGGCTTCTTTGATGTCGTGGGTGCAGCGTTGGCGTCAGGGGTCAGTCAAAAAGATAAACTCAGCGCCGTAGCCGGAACTTGGACCATTTCAACACGTGTCTTCGATGAAATTGTGCCTTCAGATTACCCATACGTATGGAGTAAATACTGTATTCCAGGTACCTATTTTGTCCACGAAGGCAGCCCGACTTCCGCCAGTAACCTCGCGTGGTTCACTCGTCACTTCTTCAATCAACGTTTGCAAGATTATAACGTACTAAATCACTGTGTGGCTGAAGGGGCAACACGGCCAAATGATATTCTGTTTTTCCCTTGGCTGTACGGTTCTAACTACCACAGTAATTTGCATGGTGGTCTACTCGGTTTGAGTTCACACCATACCGATGCCGATATTGCTTATGCTATCTATCAAGGGATTGTATTTTCACATTTATTGCACCAAGACCGTATTGTTGGCCTTGATAATACAACTGAATCTATTCGTTTCACAGGTGGCCCAACACAGTCACCATTGTGGATGCAAATGTTCTGTGATGCCAGTAACTTGCCGTTAGATGTCGTCAACGTGCAGCAATCAGGTTGCCAAGCGGCTGCACTTTGTGCCGCTGTCGGAACAGGTTACTACTCAGGTTTTGATGTCGCCATTGCGGCAAGTACCCCAAAAATCACCACTTACCAACCAAACGCTGTTGGGTATCAACAGTTACGTGACAAATTTTCCCGCTTTAAAGCGGTTGCCGATGCATTGAGTCAATAGCCTATTGAATAAAGATAATAAAGGCAGAACAGATAATTCGGTTCTGCCTTATTTTTTGACAGATTAATTGTCAGCGACAACTTGGGTATTAACTGTGGCTGGTGATAATACGGTATCCTGCGGCAAGCTATCGTACTTCACAAACTCATCCCGTGGGAAAACAAAGACATCAATGTCTTTTTCAGGTGTGATAGTCTCCGCTACGATACTTTTCGCTGGGGATGTTAGGTTAGCTTCTACGCCTAACCACGATGCGAAATAATCAAATAAATTCCACTCACTTAACGTTTCATCGCGAAATTCACGTTTAGTATCATCCGAATTGATGACCACTAATGGAACTTGATATGCCCCTTTCACGAGTTGACCATGACGTAAATATAGATTTCCTTCTTTGATATACCCTTTATACTCTGCTTCCAGTGCTTTTACGTGCTGTTTATTGGCTTTGACTAACCCTTGCCCATGGTCAGAAAAATATAAAATGGAGAACGGATTATCCCCATTTTTATTATTTTCTTGCAAGATACTATAAATATCGCCAATAAAATCATCACTCAGTTTAATCGCTGAAACATAACAGTTCGCTATACTTCCCCAACCCGTATCAAATTGCTCAGGGTTAATGTTGTAATTATTTTTAACGAGTTCACAAGCTCCTTTCGGCCAACCATCATGGTGAGGCCCCCACATATGAACAAAAATGACTTTTTCTTTCTCTGACGGGTTATTTAACGCGGCTTTAAAGGCAGGTAACATTTTAAAATCATTGGTGAGTTTATTCACATTGTCATCAACGACAACCTTTTCTTGCACGAAAAGGTTGTCAAAACCAGGCTTGCTGTCTCTAACCGGTAAAAAATAATTCGCCTTTAGAAAATAATTTGTAAAGCCAATTTCATCATCACCAAAGCTGCCATTATTACCAATGTAATAGGTCTCATAACCCGCTTTATTGGCTAAATCAACAACCGAATTATTGTTGTAATACGGCTTTTCATGGTGCTGTGTGATTGTATTTAAATCATTTTTTGCTAATGCACGCGTTAAGGTCGGTACCGTATTGGATGCCGCACTGATAAAATTATTGAAAAAACGCCCGTTTACCGATGAAAGGAATGGCGTATTTTCTAACGGATAGCCATAAGTATTCATATAATTCTTATTGGTACTTTCACCAATAATGACGACTTTTATCTTATATTTATCATCATTTTTTTTAGTAATTTGAATATCACTAGCCGTATTCACCCCATAGCAAAGATCTGCATTGCTTTTTGCTGCTTGGATTAACTCTGGTGTACAGGCTTTTTTATAGACTCCCGCACTTTCATTAGTATTTGCTTGAGCCCATGTAACGCTAGCTAACAGAAGCGCACTACAAAGTGCGGTTAATTTCATTACTTTCATATTCGGAACCTCATCTTCGTAACTTATTATTTTTATGAGTTGCTGTGGTGTAGTCAGGGTAGAGCTTGTGAAATTAATGCCGCTACTGCACTAAAATTTCACATTATCATTAATATATTGAAATATAATTTCATTAAAAGGCGAAGAAGACGAAATTGAGATACCGCTAACAATAATTAATTATGAAGAATCACGCATTTATTAGGTACATTTTCATATTAGCTGTATATAAAAAAATCAATAATCAATTAGTTATGGAATATAAATGTATTTATCAGGAAGAATAATAGGCGTTACACCCATTACATCTAGAGTTGTGATAAAGATCGGCAATTAAACATTTGTCGCCATTTGATTAGTGATATAGCTCTGATTTTGCTCTTTTGTCACTAGAAAGTATTATGGAACCGGTTCCATAATGAGTTATTCGCAATGACAAATGGGCTAATGCCCTTTATTCAGAGAGAGGAAAGTCATGAGCAAACACATTATTGTTGTCACCGCCGCCTATGGGGCACAAACCGTAAAACAATTAGGTGGCCAACAAGCTTTATTCGATATCATTCAAAACAGCCATGCGGATGGCGCAGAGATCCGCCAAGAACTCTTACTACCAAGCGATAATCTTTCGGATATCGCCAAAGGATTACAATCAAGGCAGCTCACCGCCGTTTATTCCGTGCCAGACACGCTATTTCAGCAACGTAGCCCTATCGCCATCACTAAACTGCAAGGCTATTTTGAAGATGCCAAACAACTTAATGCTCGCTTTTTAAAACTATCACTCGGTGAATTACCAGAAAATTATGATTTAACCGAAGTAATTAATCTTCTCAATCAATACAACACACAGTTAGTGATCGAGAATGATCAAACCGAAGTCGGTGGCCATATTGCGCCTCTTGAACGTTTTTTTGCTGATGTAAAACACCAAAATATGCCTATAAAAATGGCGTTTGATATGGCGAACTGGTACTGGCATCGGGAAGATCCGTTAAAAGCTGCACATATTTTTGCTTCCCAAGTCGCTTACATTCACGTTAAAGCCTGCCAATTGCATGACAGTAAACGCGTTGCTGTAGCACTTGATGACAGTGACGGCACATGGAAAGAAGTACTCAACCTTCTACCAAATGACGCTCCTTGTGGTATCGAGTTTCCACTTGAAGGGCATGATTTACGCGCAGTCACTGAATACTATGTATCTCTATTAAAGGACTTCTCTGTTACAGGCTCTCTCAGTGAAAGGGAAAATTAATTTAATGAAAAATCAATTAGATGTAGTTACTCTTGGCGAAGCCATGATGATGTTCGTCGCCACGCAAACAGGGAAATTGCATGAGGTCGAAAACTTTGTTCGTCGTGCTGCAGGGGCAGAGCTCAACGTTGCTGTTGGCCTCTCACGTCTTGGGTTAAGAACAGGATGGATTAGCCGCTTAGGTAATGACTCTTTCGGGCGTTTTATCCAAGCCACACTAGATAATGAACATGTGGATACTCAATGTGTTACGGTAGATTCTCATTACCCAACAGGCTTTCAGCTTAAATCTAAAGCCGAAAATGGAACCGATCCCATCGTAGAGTATTTTCGTCAAGGCTCTGCGGCAAGCCATTTAGATTTAACCGATTTTAATGAAAATTATTTCTTATCCGCACGCCATTTGCATTTAAGTGGTGTGGCAGCCGCGCTTTCACCCACCAGCTACCAACTGTCACTGCATGCCGCGAAATGGATGCGAAATGCAGGTAAAACACTATCATTTGACCCTAACTTGCGCCCTTCTCTATGGAAGAGTGAAACAGACATGGTGAAACAGCTCAACCAACTCGCGTTTCAAGCTAATTGGGTTTTACCTGGCTTAAAAGAAGGCAAAATTCTCACAGGCTTCGACCAACCCGAGTCTATTGCTGATTTTTATCTCGCTCACGGTGTTGAAGCCGTTGTGATTAAAACCGGAGAACACGGCGCATATTATAAAACAGCGGATAACCAGCAGGGCATATCTCCGGCCGTTCATGTTAAACACGTCATTGATACCGTTGGAGCTGGCGATGGCTTTGCCGTTGGCGTCATTAGTGCCTTACTTGAAGGCTTAACATTACCGCAAGCTGTTGCAAGAGGTAATTTTGTTGGAGCAAGAGCCATTCAAGTTATAGGAGATAGTGAAGGCTTACCAACCCAAGCACAACTGCAGCATGAAATGGCATTACTCTCCGCGGACACCACTAAAGCGGTATGTTAAAAGGAAATCGATTATGACAATGAATACTCCAGCAATGTCACGTTGGTGGCGCATCATGCCAATCGTGTTTATCACCTACAGCCTTGCCTATTTGGATAGAGCAAACTACAGCTTTGCCGCCGCCGCAGGTATCAATGCCGACTTAGGCATTACCAAAGGAATGTCGTCGCTACTCGGCTCACTATTTTTCCTTGGCTATTTCTTTTTCCAAATACCAGGCGCTATTTACGCGGAAAAGCGCAGTGTCCGCAAACTGATTTTTGCCTGTATTTTTCTCTGGGGAATTTTTGCTAGCTTAACCGGGATGGTCAGCAATATTCCGATGTTGGTGATTATTCGCTTTAGCTTAGGAGTCGTCGAGGCCGCAGTCATGCCTGCGATGCTTATCTACATCAGTAACTGGTTTACTCAGTCAGAACGGTCACGCGCTAACACCTTTTTAATTTTAGGTAACCCAGTTACGGTGCTGTGGATGTCTGTGCTATCCGGTTACCTCATTCAGGCATTCGGTTGGCGGGAAATGTTTATCATTGAAGGGGTTCCTGCGATTTTGTGGGCTTTTTTCTGGTGGAGAACTGCACGTGATAAACCCAGTCAAGTGAATTGGCTCAGCCAGACTGAAAAAGAGACATTAGATAAAATTCTTAGTGACGAACAAAAAAATATCAAGCCTGTTCGCAATTACCGCGAAGCCTTTAAGTCTCGTAATGTGATTTTACTATGCGCTCAATATTTTTGTTGGAGCATTGGGGTGTATGGCTTTGTACTGTGGTTGCCATCGATTATTCGTGGAGCATCCAACCTTGGAATGGTAGAAACAGGCTGGCTTTCTGCCGTTCCTTACCTTGCTGCAACCTTAGCCATGATCCTCGTGTCATGGGCATCTGACCGTATGCATAACCGTAAACTATTCGTTTGGCCAATGCTTTTGCTTGGGGCGGTCTGTTTCCTCGGCTCATACCTGCTCGGTAGCACGAATTTCTGGTTCTCTTATACCTTATTGGTGATTGCAGGCGCAGCAATGTACGCTCCGTACGGGCCCTTCTTCGCTATCATTCCTGAAATGTTGCCAAAGAACGTTGCAGGTGGTGCAATGGCATTAATCAATAGTATGGGCGCATTAGGTTCATTCTTTGGTTCATGGTTTGTTGGCTATTTAAATGGGGCGACCGGTAGCCCAAGTGCTTCGTATATGTTTATGGGACTCGCACTATTAGCCTCGGTTTTCTTTACCTTAATTGTCAAACCAAGCCAAGAACAAAATAGTGATGCAGTCATCACGAAACATGCTTAAAAGGGATACTATGAAACAGAACATTATTTTATATAAATCCATTCCCGCGGATCAACTTGAGCGGCTACAGCAGCACTTTAATGTCACTGCATTTGACAGCATTACACCTGAGAATCTTGCTAACTTTAAACAAGCGTTATCCAGCGCTGACGGCATTATCGGGGCCAGCTATCCTATCACCGCAGATGACATTGCCAATGCACCCAATTTGAAAGTGGCATCGACCATTTCCGTTGGTGTCGACCAATTTGATATTGATGCGATGAATGCCAGAAAGGTTGCATTGATGCATACTCCAAATGTATTAACGGAAACCACCGCAGATACCATTTTCACTTTAGTGCTTTGTAGCGCGCGCCGCATTATCGAAATGGCTGAGATGGTGAAAAACGGTCAATGGACTCAAAGTATTGGTGAAAACGCATATGGCAGTAATGTGAATGGTAAAACTATCGGCATTTTAGGTATGGGGCGTATTGGCTATGCCGTTGCCAAACGCGCTCATTTAGGCTTCGGGATGCCAGTTCTCTATTACAATAACCATACCCATCCCGATGCAGAAAACCAGCTCAACGCACGCCGTTGTGACCTCGATACGCTACTTGCGGAGTCTGATTTTGTCTGTGTCGTGCTGCCATTATCAGCGTCAACCGAAAAGCTGATCGGTAAAAATGAGTTAGCAAAAATGAAACCCAGTGCATTTTTGATCAACGGTTCAAGAGGCCGGATCGTCGATGAAGCCGCGCTGATCGACGCATTAGAAAGAGGCACAATTCGGGGGGCGGGTTTAGATGTGTTTGAAGTTGAACCTCTTCCCTGTAACTCTAAGCTACTCACGCTACCTAATGTGGTTGCTCTGCCGCATATCGGTTCTGCTACCCATGAAACCCGTTACGCCATGGTCGAGTGTGCCGTTGATAACCTAATCGCTGCCTTAAAGGGTGACCTAAGCCAAAATTGTGTTAACCCTGAAATAGCGAAATAGATAAATACCTAGAACGCCCTAATTTATTAGGGCTCTTTGGCTCTTTAAACATCAATGCTCATGGGCGTGTCCCGGACGAGCAACACTGCTTCGTTCACACTCGGTCAGAAATTGGATAGAATTCAGTTTACTGGTTGATGGTGCTAAATAATATAATCCGACGGTTTTTTGACTGGGTGAGTAAATCTCCAACATGCCATTGACATCAGAATAAAAATCACCTTTATTGATCACGACATTAAAATCTTTTATTTTCTCAACACGTCGCTGCTCTGTGCTTTTCACTAGCGGATAACTCATATACTCATAGCCAACAAAATCAACAACATTAATTTGATTATTATTGAAAAAGATTTGAACTTTACTGGCACCAGTGGGGAAGAAAAACTTACCATTACGCTCTATCGTGATGTGATTATAGCTTTGGTCAACTTGGCAGGTATATTCTTTGACCTGACTTCTAGTACTACAACCCGCTAAAACAAGGCTAGCTAGCAATAATATCCCTATCTTTCTCATATGTTCCCTATGCTCTCAAAATGGTTATAACTTAATCTACCTACCAGTATACATGTAATAAGCCTTAAGCTAAATTGGGAAATGGTAACCAAATTTTAAGAGCCGAACGATTTAGTGTCCAAAGGCTACAATGTCGTCGATTTACGGATCAGCAATTCCCCATTAAATAAGTATTGCAGCGGGGGTTTATCGGGGTTTTCCAGTTTTTCGAGCAAACACTCTACCGCCTTGTGCCCCATTTCAGCTGTTGGTTGAGACACCGAAGTCACCCCTTGCCCAGCTAATGCAGCCCATTCGAGGTTATCGAAGCTTAAAAAGCCAATATCTGTCCCCCAACGTAGCCCTTGTTTATTCATAACATACGCCAGCTGCAAGGTCAGGACACCATTGGCGGCGACAATCACTTTGCGCATACCACGATGTGCGATACAAAAGTCAGCAACGATAGCCTCTAATTTTGCCGGATCTGGCAAGGTGACTTCATGAAATTCGCTTTGAATATGTTGATGATTCTGTGATAACGCTTGAAATGTCTGTAAGCGCTCTTGGCGTGCACTGTTATACACAACAGGCTCAGTGACGAAGCAAATCGCTTCGAACCCTTGCTCAACAAGATGATTAAAGGCCATTTGTGCGGAAGCGGGGTTATCTAACCCAACCATGTCGCTGGGAAAATTGTCGATTTTTCTATCTAATAAGACAAATGGCAGAGTAGTTTCTTTCAGCACGTCAATGAATTGTTCGTTAACACCCGCTGAATTTATGATTAGCCCATCCACGCGGTAACCTTTGAGCAGTTGAATAAATTGGCATTCACGCTCAATGCTATTATCCGCATTGCACACGACGGTCATAAAACCTTGTTTGATTGACTCGGCTTCCACCCCTTTTAGCACTTCAACAGAGAATGGATTACTGATATCGGCAATAATCAAGCCAATCAGGCCTGTCCGCCCATGTTTCAAGCTACGCGCCATTTGGTTTGGCCGATAATTTAATTCACGAATAGCGCTTTCAATACGTTGACGCAAATTATCTGAAAGCAAATGAAATTCACCATTCAAATAACGTGAGATACTGGTTTTCCCTGCCTGAGCTTTGGCAGCGACATCTTTGATCGTGGCAACTTTTTGCGTTTTCGGGGCCATAGCTTTCGGTTTTTCCATTCTCTAAAAACATCACCAAGTGGTTATCTTACTCGAATAAGTGTCATTTTACTTGCGGTATTGCGTTAACTTGCTGTTTTAGCCATTGAATAAATATATCTGCCTTTGGGTTTCGTTTTTCATTCAACATGGCAAAATAATAGCGTTGTTGGCACTTCAGCGAAATATCGCCAAATGGCATCACTAGTTCTTGCCGCTTCAGCCGTTTTTCAACCAATTGTTTACGCCCCATTGCCACACCAGCATGGTTCATTGCGGCAACAATCGCTAAATCGGAACGATCAAAACACAGGTTGCGACGATGTGGAAACAGTGCCAACTGGTAATGCTCACTCCACGCTTTCCACTCATCATAGTCGGAGTTGCTACTCCATGCCTGACGGTCATGCAATAAAGTGCCATTTTTTAGTTGATGAATATTATTGAGTAAATCATATTGCTGCGCGTATTGCGGGCTACAAACAGGCACAATGGATTCAGTCATCAAGTCCTCACAATACAGATTAGATCTTGTTATATCATCATAATAAATAGCAATATCAATACCATAGCCACAAAAATTAACATCATCGTTTCCCGTTAACAGATTCAACTGAATTGAGGGGTATTGATTAGCAAAATCTGCAATTTTGGGGATTAACCAGCACTGGGCAATGGAGGGCCGTGAATACACCGTCAGTTCACCCGAAATTTCTTGGTTTTTGATATCAATGATTTCTTGATTAATATCATCCAAATTTTTACGTAGTGCCCAGTAAATTCGCTCCCCGTCTGAGGTTAACTCAATGCGCCGATGAAAACGCTCAAATAATTTAAACCCTAATTCCCCTTCTAACGTGTTAATTCGGTGACTAACTGCACTGGGGGTTAACGAAAGTTCCTGTGCCGCTAAGGCAAAAGAACAATGCCGTGCAGCCGCTTCAAAGGTATGCAAGCGCGATAGTTGATAACTTGATAGCCGTTTATTCCATTGAATAAATCCAGATTGCTCAAATTGATTGAATTTTACCGACACAATGCCCCCAATAAAAACTATGATGCCTAATAATCTCTACAATACCCATTTTAAGATGAATTTAGATGACCCAAAGACACTAATCTCCTATTTATATGACTAATATCACAGCCTTGAGTTAATTTAGTTCATCTAAACTGCATGTTTCATCGTTTGTCACCTCTGAATATTTATTATCCAATAGAAGAACAACAACAAGATGATCAGGGGTAGGATATGGACTCTACAATGTGGATGATTGGTACTTTAGTTATCAGTATTTTACTAATCATCGTTTCAATTATTAAATTTAAGTTTCATCCCTTTTTAGCACTTTTACTCGCCAGCTTCTTTGTCGGTATCTCCATGCAAATGAACCCATTAGAGATGGTCAGCGCCATCGAAAATGGCATTGGGGGTACACTTGGGTTTTTAGCCGCTATTATCGGTTTGGGGACTATACTCGGTAAAATGATGGAAATCTCCGGTGCGGCAGAGCGCATTGGGGTGACATTACAAAAGAGCCGTTGGTTAACGCCTGACGTTACCATGGTACTAATTGGCTTAATCTGCGGTATTACGCTGTTTGTTGAAGTGGGCGTTGTCCTGCTAATCCCATTAGCTTTTTCCATTGCGAAAAAAACCAATACCTCGTTATTAAAACTGGCTATCCCATTATGTACCGCACTGATGGCTGTACACTGTATCGTACCACCACACCCTGCGGCTCTCTTTGTCACAAATGAATTAGGTGCTGACATTGGTACGGTGATTGTGGCAGGGCTCGCAGTAGGCTTAGTCGCGTCATTAGTGGGTGGACCACTGTTCCTCAAGTTCTTAGGTGACCGCTTACCGTTTAAAACGGTACCAGAAGCCTTCTCTGACCTCGAAGTACGAGAAGAGAAAGATTTGCCTTCTCTCGGTGCCACATTATTTACCGTTTTACTGCCAATTATTCTCATGTTGATCAAAACAGCTGCTGATTTGAACATGAGCAAAGATAGCCAGTTATTTACCTTTTTACAGTTTATTGGTAACCCAATAACCGCTATGTTTATTGCCGCTTTTGTCGCTTATTACATGTTAGGGATCCGACGTAATATGGGAATGAGCGTATTGCTCAGCAAAACCGAAGAGAGTTTTAGCTCAATCGCTAATATTTTATTGATTATCGGTGCGGGTGGGGCATTTAACGGTATCTTAAAAGGCAGTGGACTGAGTGATTCCTTAGCGATGGTGCTATCGGGTATTGATATGCACCCAATCTTACTGGCCTGGCTAGTGGCAATCATCCTGCATGCCGCGGTCGGTTCTGCCACTGTTGCGATGATGGGCGCAACCGCAATTGTGGCTCCGCTAATGCCAATGTACCCGCACATTAGCCCAGAAATCATGACATTAGCCATTGGTTCCGGCGCAATTGGTTGCACCATCGTGACTGACTCGCTGTTCTGGTTGGTCAAACAGTACTGTAATGCCACTTTAGCCGAAACGTTCCGTTTTTACAGTGTCGCCACGTTGATTGCGTCTTTCGTCGCGCTGGCAGGGACTTTTGCACTTTCATTTGTGATTTAAAAGAGAGTAATTATGACTCAGATAAATGTTGATAAGTTAATTGCTGACTACCCTTTAGTTCAGGACTTAATCGATTTAAAGCAAATTGCGTGGTTCAACCCAAATGTCACGACGACACAAGCGGGTTTGCCTTATGTCGGGCTAACCATTGAAGATGTGCAAGATGCAGAAGCGCGCCTACACCGTTTTGCGCCTTATTTGATGAAAGCGTTTCCAGAAACTCAAGCAACACAAGGAATTATCGAATCTGACGTTATCGATATTCCAAACATGCAAGCCGCACTGGAAAAACGTTATCAAAGGCCAATCACAGGAAAAATGTTACTGAAAAAAGATAGTCACCTGCCAATTTCGGGGTCAATTAAAGCCCGAGGGGGGATCTATGAAGTACTCACTCATGCGGAAAAACTTGCCTTAGCCGCCGGTATTTTATCGACAGATGATAATTACGAAATTTTATTCTCTGAACAATTTCGCCAATTCTTTAGCCAATACCGTATTGCCGTTGGTTCAACCGGTAACCTTGGTATGTCCATCGGCATTATGAGTGCTAAACTCGGCTTTAGCGTCAGCGTGCATATGTCTGCTGATGCCAGACTGTGGAAAAAAGACAAATTACGTTCACATGGTGTGAATGTAGTGGAATATGAGCAAGATTACAGCATCGCAGTTGAACAAGGCCGTAAAGAAGCCGAAAAAGATCCTAACTGCTTTTTTATTGATGATGAAAACTCAACCACCCTGTTTCTCGGCTATGCTGTCGCAGGCCTTCGTCTAAAAAAACAATTTTTAGAGCAAGGGATTACTGTGGATAACGACCACCCGCTATTTGTCTATTTACCTTGTGGTGTCGGTGGTGGCCCCGGTGGTGTCGCTTTCGGGTTGAAACTGGCCTTTGGTGATGCCGTCCATTGCCTATTTGCCGAGCCCACTCACTCGCCTTGTATGCTGTTAGGAGTTCATACTGGCCTACATGATGGTGTGTCAGTCCAAGAAATTGGTATTGATAATATCACCGCCGCAGACGGGCTGGCAGTTGGCCGTGCATCCGGTTTTGTGGGGCGTGCAATGGAGCGGCTTATTGATGGTTATTACACCATTGACGATAGCGAAATGTATAACCTGTTAGGTTTACTCAACCAGACCGAGTCTATTAAATTAGAGCCGTCAGCCTTGGCGGGTATGACTGGTTGCGTACATGTCATGCAAAACACAGGTTATTTGCAATCCAAATCCCTCACGCCGATGAAACTGGCCAACGCAACACATCTTGTATGGGCAACGGGTGGTGGTATGGTGCCTGTGGATGAGATGCAAAAATATTTATCACAAGCTAACCTAAGTTAACAATTAACGTATTCAACGCCCTCTTCACGTTCAATGAGAAGAGGGCTTTTTAGTATCAACTACACATTATTAGCTTTGTAATAATTGCCCCGGTAATGGCACTAAATCACTTTCAATATAGCGTCTCACTAAGGTTGCGAGCGCCACTAATGAGTCCAAATGAGTCCTTTCCCAACCGTGGGAGCTGTCTAGTGCGAAACACGCTAAAGCCGCACGAATATCCCATCCTGCATCAATTGCCGCAGCACTATCCGAACGATAATGTTTAAAAGTATCGCGGACGTGAGGAATATCATACTGCTGGCATAATTGCAGTAAATGCCGTGTAATTGCCAAATCAAACGGGCCGGTTCTGTCACGAAAGGCTAAGGTCAGTGCGTCATCTCGTGTGGTTTGATCTGGAGCAGAAACTGAGTTATCAATCGCTAACAATTCTTGAACTTGCGAACCAAAACCGTGTGTGCCGCCAATTCCAACTTCTTCTGAAATCGTGAACATCATCTGGCAAGGCACCGCAGGCACAACGCCATCATCCACCAGTGATTTTAATGCGGCTAACATCACCGCACATCCAGCTTTATCATCCAAATGACGCGATACAATAAAGCCGTTATCAATGAATTCGGGTTGCGCATCAACCGCAACAATATCACCGACATTTAAGCCATGGGATTGTAAATCAGCGAAGTTATAACAGGGAGCATCAAGGCGAATTTCTAAATTATCCCAATCCGCAATTTGAGTATCAACTTCAGTATTAAAGCGATGCCCAGACGCTTTTAATGGCAAAATAGTGCCACGATATTGGTGATTGTCGCTAAATACTGTCACCCTTGCACCTTCCGCAAAGCGTGCTGCCCATGTGCCTGTATTACGCAGTGCCAAGCGCCCATTTGGTTTGAGTTGTGTCACCATCGCCCCAAGCGTATCAAGGTGTGCGGCTAATGCACGTTTAGGTTCTTCAGAGCCAAGCGTGATATATAGCACTCCGCGGCGTGTATATTTCGGTGCGAACCCCAACTCAGTCAACCATTGATGTGTCTGCGCAACAGCTTGTTCAGTCATCCCAACCGGGCTAGGCGTACATAACAATGTTTTTAATACAGAGGTCAGATATGCTTTATCTATCATTACGTTACCTATCTTCACTTAAAAAACGTTCTTGCAATGTGGCTTGTAGCGCTAACATGGCTTGTTCCGCGTAGGCCATATGTGTTTCCATCACCGATTGAACCTTCTCGGCGTCTTTACGGCGTAAAGCCTCGATTAATTGATATTGGTATTCAATACCTTGGCGTCTGTCGACGGGCTCAGGTTTTAAATAAATGTCCTTACAAACCGCTAAATCTTTGAGTAAACGCTGTAAAAAGTGGCAAATAAACACTAATAAAACGTTATCGGAATAGCTGGCAACCACCGCATGAAAATCCAGCTCTGCCATCCGTTGCTGCCAGCGCTCATTTTCATCTGCGGGCTCATGGTCATAAATAGCGATGGTATCGTACAGCTTCTGGATACCGTCATTATCAATGTTGTCAATTGCACTAACTGCAACCACCGGTTCTAGTAATTTACGTAACGTATAAATATCTTTGATTGATATATCCCGCGTAAACAAATAATTCGATAACAAACTCATTGCTCGCGATTCAGTCATAGAATCAATAAACGCACCACCACCCGGCCCGGTTTTTGTTTTAATTAACCCTTGAACTTCCAGTGATTTCAGTGCTTCTCGCACAGTACTTTTGCTGGCGTTATAATGTTCAATAAGTTCTTTTTCTTGTGGCAAACGGTCACCGGGTATGAGGTTATCGGCCATGATAGTTTCTTTTATTGCATTGACGATTTCATCAGTCCGCTTAATACGTACTGGTTCTATCGTCGTCGGCTTATTGTTGCTCATGTTAGGTTCTCAACTGGTTTAAATAAGTTTCTAAGCGACTGAATCAACACGAATACGAGGGGCACTAGCCAATAAATTTCGCGTATATTCATGCTCCGGTGCGGCAAATAAGCTGCGGGTATCTCGACATTCTAACAAATCTCCTAAATAGAGTACGGCGACTCTATCTGCGATTGATTCCACTACCGCTAAATCGTGGCTAATAAATAAATAGGATAACGAAAACTGTTGTTTGAGTTGTTCTAATAGCAACAAAACTTGCGCTTGTACCGAAACATCCAACGCACTAACCGGCTCATCCAGTACTAATATTCTTGCATCTGCGGCTAAAGCTCTCGCAATGGCTAGCCTCTGAGCCTGCCCGCCTGAGAATTCATGGGGATAACAGGCTAAAGCATCGATTGGCATATTGACGGCCTCAAGTAATTCCGCCAGCCGAGCCGCTCTTTGTGATGAGTTCATGTGTTTTAAATATTTCAACGGAACAGACAAAGTCTCTCCAATGGTTTTTCGCGGGTTCAAAGATGCAACAGGGTCTTGAAAAACATACTGAATGGCTTGCCCAAACGCACGCGCACCTTGCTGCTGCCACTCGGCACGAGTTTGCCCTAAGACAGTAATATCTCCCGAGGTCTCTCGCTCCAAGCCAACTAAAATACGCGCTAAAGTGCTTTTCCCTGAGCCACTCTCCCCAACCACCGCCAGAGTTTCACCTTCGTAAAGTGATAATGAAATATTTTTCAATGCATGAACTTGGCGCCCTCGAGGGTGAAATAAGCTTCTTGGCTGCCCGAAGGTTTTCACCAGCTGATTAACCTCAATCACTTTTTTCATTAAACCTCCTGTGTCGATGTCAAATCATTGCCATCGGGCTGATGACCATAGAGTTGTTGCACTTGTTTTAAAAACCCACGTCCTTCCCCTAACTTAGGTACACTGGCAATCAGACGTTGTGTATAAGGATGCTGAGGCTGCCGTAATACCGTTTGCGTATCACCGGTTTCGACTATCTCACCTTGTTGCATCACTGCAACACGGTCGCAAATTTGGTTAATAACCGCGAAATCATGGGTAATAAATAAGAGCGCAACCCCGCGCTCACGGCGTAGCTGGTCAAGTAATTCTAAAATTCGCGCTTGTACTGTGACATCTAATGCGGTAGTTGGCTCATCAGCAATAATCAACACGGGGTCATTAGCCAGCGCCATTGCGATCCCTACCCGCTGGCGCTGTCCGCCCGAAAGCTCATGAGGATAGGCATCGAAACGTTCTTGCGCATCTGGGATCCCAACGCTATCCAACAATTCAATGGCTTTATTTTTCGCCTCATAGAGTGACAAAGATTGGTGAGCGGTGATGGCCTCACGCAATTGCACACCGATAGTAAACTGGGGATGGAGTGTCGTCAGTGGGTCTTGGAAAATATATGACACCTTCGCACCGCGACGGCGCTGCATAACAGATAACGGCAATGACAACATTTCTTCGTGTTCCACATAAATCCCCCCCGCCGTAATCAATGCAGGAGGTGATGCAAGCAGCCCCATCACAGATAAAGCGGTAACACTCTTACCCGAGCCGCTCTCCCCAATTAACCCTAGACACTCCCCCGCCCCAACAGTAAAACTGATCCCTTTTACAGTTGGACGTAATTGATTTCCTTGGCGAAAAGCGACCGACAAGTCTTTGACTTCTAATACTACTTGTTCATCTCCCGTTTTCGCAGGAATATTAACTCTATCGGTCTGCGTCATTGGTTGTGATCGCTGTAAGGCTCCTGATTTTAACCGAGGATCAAGAATGTCACGCACGCCATCCCCTAGCAGGTTAAAACTAATCACAATAAGAAAGATCATAATACCGGGTACCAATGCCACATGAGGAGCGACAAACATCTGTGCGCGCCCTTGCCCTAACATTGAACCTAAGTCTGCATTAGGTGGCTGAGTACCTAGCCCTAAAAATGACAAGCCTGCCGTCTCTAAAATCATCCAACCGATGGTCGTTGACATGGTAACCACAATGATTGGCAAGACATTCGGTAACACTTCCGTTAATAGGACTTGTAAATGGTTTTTACCTGACAACCTAGCTGCTTGAATAAAATCCCTATCGCGCAAACCGACCGTTAACCCACGAATGTTCCTAGCAAAAAAGGGAATATTCACTAATGCGATCGCATATAACGCATTGAGCAACCCAGGCCCAAGTACCGCGACAATGGCTAATGCCAATAGAATGTATGGAAATGCCATTAGCATATCAATACAACGCATCAATAATGTATCAGTGCGATGGCCGACATACCCAGCCACCAAGCCTATCAGGGTGCCGAATATTGCAGCGATTAGAGTTGCTGAAATACCGACCAATAGAGACACTCTCGTTCCCCACAGCAATCGAGATAAAATATCTCGCCCTAAATGGTCAGTACCTAATAAATGACCAGACGAAAAAGCGGGAAGTAGACGATTAACTAAATCAGTTTCATCAGGATTAGCAAGAGGGAGCCAAGACGCTAAAAATGCCAAGAGCATAATGATAGATAAAGTAAATAGCCCCAAAGTTGCTAGGCGGTTCGCTAGCAGTAACGAGCCGATCGACTGGCGATGACGATGCTGAATAACAGGGGTCATAGACTGGCTCATGATTTCAACCTCGGGTCTAATATGGCTTGCGCAACATCCGCAAGTAAATTGATAAAGACATAGGACGCGGCTGCAATCAATACGCCCCCTTGGACTAAAAATAAGTCACGGGTTGCCACTGCCTTCACTAGCATGGCGCCGAGTCCCGGCCACTGAAAAACGGTTTCAATGTACACCGCACCACCAAAAACAAAGCCCGCTTGGATACCAATGACGGGAATGACGGAAACCAATGCCATACGAAATGCATGGCGAAAAATCACTTTGCGCTCACTTAAGCCTTTTGCCCTTGCTGTACGAATAAAATCAAGTCGCAGTACTTCTAACATTGCTGTACGCGTCAAACGCGCTATCACCCCTGTCGCAACCAATGAAAGCGTCACAGCAGGTAAAACAAGGTGATGCAATAAATCGCTCAGGCCACCGCCTTGCCAAATATCGTACATTCCAGATGCCGGAAACCATTGTAATTGAACAGAAAAAAACATAATCATCAGTAAACCAATCCAAAAAGATGGCATTGAGATACCCAATAAAACGGCGAGTGTAATAAATCGGTCACTCCAACTAAATTGACGAATGGCGGAAAGAACCCCGGCTAATAGCCCTAAAATTGAGCTGAGTAACAATGCACTTCCACCCAAAATTAATGTGGCAGAAAATCGCTCTAAAACCTCATCAACAACAGGTCGGTTAAGGACAAATGAGCGGCCAAAATCACCCGATATCAAATTATTCATCCAAATAAAATATTGCTGATATAACGGCTTATCCAACCCAAGCTCTGTTTTTACTCTAGCCACATTTTCAGGAGTCGCCCAAGGGCCAAGCAATGCTTGAGCTGGGTCTCCAGGGATCATTGCCATGATAAAAAAGACAATTAACGTCAAACCAATCAGTATGGGTATGGTCGCTAAAATGCGTTTCAAACAGTATAACCACATAGTTTTTCCCCATAAAATCAAATAATTAATTAAATAACCAATTCACATTAATCAATCTTTACGAACGTCTTTAAGTAATAAGTTAAAATTAGGCTGCAATTTGAAATATTTAACATGCTCATTAGCAACCGCATTTTGCTTCCAATTCGCCACAAACAACCAAGGCGCATCTTGATGAACAATTTTTTGAACTTGTCGATATAATTGAGCGCGCTCCTCGAGGTTATTCGTGACCCGCGCTTTATCTAACAATTCATCCAGTTGCTTGTTACTGTAATAACCGGAGTTAAATCCACCTTTATCCGGCCAAGAAGCGCTATGCAAGGTTAAAAAAGGTAAGGTATCTGGGTCATTCGTCATCCACGCCATTTCGGCCATATGCGCTTGTTTGAGGCCTGCATTGACCTTGGATAGGTAGGTATTCCACTCAAAGGTTTGAATTTCGACAACTAAGCCAACCGCTTTCAGGTCAGCTTGAATGGCGGTGGCCATGGGAATCGGGTCTAACATCCCTGAGCCCCCTTCGGTGACATAAAAAATAATTTTTTGCCCTTGAGCCCCCGCTTCTGCTATCAATTGGCGGGCTTTTTCAGGGTCATAAGGGTAAGCTTTGGTTTCTTTATCAAATGCCCAATCGAAAGCCGATGGAATCGGTCCTTGTGCCACTCCTGCGGAATCCTGAAGAATATATTTCACAATATTTTCTTTATTTACCGCGTAGTTAACTGCTTGCCTTACACGCACATCATCAAACGGTGGCTGAGATGCATTGAGCATGGCATACCAAACATGAGGTCCTACCGCTTCATAAACATGGAAGCGGTTGTCATTAACAAATAACGGAACATTATCAGCAGGGACTTCAACCATGGCATCAATCCCCCCTGATAACATTTCGGCTACCCGGGTATTGGCGTCAGTAATCGGCCGAAAAACAACATGTTTTAAACCGGGTTTACCATCCCAATAGTCTTCATTAGCAGATACGACAACCCTTTGGTTTGCCGTCCACTCATCAAATTTAAAGGGGCCTGTTCCGCTGGGATGGCGGCTAAAGTCTTTGTCATATTGCTTTACTGCTGTGGGCGAAACAATCAGCCCTGCGGGCGTGGCTAAGTTTGATAAAAACGGGGCAAATGGTTCTTTTAAGGTAAAAACCACAGTCTTGTCATTCGGGGTTGTAATTTTGTCTATGGCAGAGAAAAAAAACGATAATGGGAATGGCCCTGTATGGTAATACGGGTGCTGGTTATCCAACATTCGTTCAAACGTGAATTTGACTGCATCTGCGTTGAAGGGGCTACCATCATGAAACTTTATATTTTCACGTAAGTGGAAAGTGTATGTGAGGCCATCATCACTAATAGACCATGATTGAGCTAAAGCAGGTTCAAGCGTTAATGTGCCATCAGCATTGCGAACTAATCCTTCGTACAAGTTAACCAAAATTCGGGAATCATTCGCAGCGGTTGCGACTTGCGGGTCTAATGATTGCGGTTCTGCAACTTGCCCTAATAACAAGACATTTGGGTGGTTCACCGCCAATGTCGGTAGCGAAATAAAGCATAAAAGCCAAAGACTGGCTATCCATCTACATAAACGCATATTCATTCGCTCCTCCCCGAGTGCTGACATTGCTATATGATTGTGAAGTGTGATTTGTGTCAATTTTGTTAATAATTTTATCTTTTTCTTTATTTATGATGATAAATTATATTTCAAGCAAGAATTTATAATGATAAATTTGATCAAGGTCTAATTTATGAGGTGTAAAATGACATTTTCAATTGTGGCGCGTTGCCCATTAACAGGAAAAATAGGTGCAGCGACCGCAACAGGTGGTCCTGCGGTTGGAGCATTAGTCTTACATGGTAAAAGCCAAACGGGAGCCATCGCCACTCAAGCAATGACAAATCCAATTGCAGGCTTAACAGGTATTGAATATTTGCAACAAGGCCATAATGCAAATAACAGCTTAGACTACCTTGTAACGCAAGATATTGAACGGAAGCAACGACAGCTGATTATTCTTGATAATCATGGAGGTACAGCTGATTGGACCGGCCAAAATTGCTTACCTTGGTGCGGAAGTTTATCGGAGCCTAACTTAGCCATTGCTGGAAATATGTTAGTTGGAGAGCAAGTCCTGAATGCCATTTATCAGAGCTACCATAACAACTCACATCAAGCTCTGGCTGATCGATTACTTATCGCCATGCAAGCAGGTGCAGATAAAGGTGGTGACTACCGAGGGATCCGTTCCGCTGCATTAAAAGTCTGGAATAATCGACAATATCCAGACATTGATATTCGTAGTGACTGGTCAGAAGCACCACTATCAGCGCTGTTCATCATTCTTCAACAGGTTCGTTCCGAAGATTATGCTGATTTTTTTGCACAAATTCCTACAGGAAATGAATATATCACTCGTAATTGAACTCATGATGGTGCATATCGACTAATAAAGTAAAATAATTGAATGATATGTACCTGGAAATAAAAAAGCCATTCGTTAAATTTCAATTAACTGCATGAATAACTCTGTATTTTTTATTTTTTACGTTAGTTTAGCTTATTATTTAAATTGTCATTCATTACGTAATCTTAATTATCTATTCTTGTTATACATTCGATTAATTTTTATCTTTGATAGCCATCAAAAAATAAATGGTTATTTTTTAACAACATTAAAAGTAATGAAAAATACCTATCTCCTTGAATTTATCTGGCTATATCGCATAAATGCTTACATTAATTAACCTTAATAAAACCCAGGTTATTTCTTGCTATTTAACTGCTACATAAAAAATAAAATAATCAATTTTATCAAAAGGTTAAAATAATCACTTTCAGATTATATAACGAATAATATTTATACAGACTATCCAGGTAATATTAGATGCAGCAGGTCTTACCAAATGAATAGTTAATAATAAAATGAACAAAAAATAGCCCAATAAAGTCATTAAAACTTCATTGATATATTTATTTTCTGATTTTATCACCTAAGGGATATTCAGCATTTTCATCTATGGTGAAATATTAACCTCTCTCTTTGATCCGCTCAGTAATTATTGCCCTTAACTGAAATTATCATGTTTACACCCGTACACTTTTCATGACAGTTACTTATAAAAAATAATAAATCATAAATTAGAAAAACAGCATAATCTCCGACAAACCCTTTACAACACTGACAATACCAATTTACTTCCACGAATCATTCACTCAACTTTATTAACAAATGTCACCCATACTTAATAAATATGAAATATATGATAAGATCATCATCTCAATTTGAAATTATTTACTATATAAAAAACAAGATTGTTATTGAGGTTATAGATGAAAATCTCGAGAAGAAAGCTATTATTAGGGGTTGGTGCTGCTGGTGTTTTAGCAGGGGGTGCTGCGGTTGTTCCTATGATCAATCGTGAAGGTCGTTTTGAATCGACTAAATCACGTGTACCAGCTGTTGCTGGCACAGAAGGCAAATTACCAGAGTCTGCAGATGCAGTCATCATCGGTGCTGGCCTTCAAGGGATCATGACTGCAATTAACCTTGCTGAAAAAGGTCTTAATGTTGTTATCTGTGAAAAAGGTGTTGTCGGTGGTGAGCAATCAGGCCGTGCATATAGCCAAATCATCAGTTATAAGACTTCTCCAGCGATTTTCCCTTTACACCATTACGGGAAAATTCAATGGCTTGGCATGAACGAAAAAATCGGTGCAGATACCAGCTACCGTGTTCAAGGCCGCGTTGAAGTACCTTCAAGCGAAGAAGATTTAGAAATTTCAAGAGCGTGGATTAAATCTGCATCTGAAAACCCAGGCTTCGATACCCCACTACGTACCCGTATGATTGAAGGGACTGAACTGGCAAATCGTCTGGTTGATGCTCAAACCCCATGGAAAATTGGTGGATTTGAAGAAGACTCTGGTAGTCTTGACCCAGAAACCGTCACACCAGCAATGGCTAACTACGCAAAATCAATTGGTATTCGTATCTACACCAATTGTGCAGTACGTGGTATTGAAACTGCTGGCGGTAAAATTTCTGATGTTGTCACTGAAAAAGGTGCAATCAAAACTTCTCGTGTTGTTCTGACGGGGGGTATTTGGTCGCGTCTGTTCATGGGTAACTTAGGTATTGACGTTCCAACATTGAACGTTTACCTATCACAACAACGCATCAGTGGCGTACCAGGCGCACCAAAAGGTAACGTCCACTTACCTAACGGTATTCACTTCCGTGAACAAGCTGATGGTACCTACGCGGTTGCACCACGTATCTTTACCAGCTCTATCGTTAAAGATAGCTTCCTGTTAGGACCAAGATTCCTACACGTATTAGGCGGTGGTGAATTACCATTAGAGTTCTCTCTTGGTAAAGACTTATTTAACTCATTCATGATGGCAACGTCTTGGAACTTAGACGAGAAAACACCTTTCGAAGAGTTCCGTACTGCAACTAATACACCAAACAACGAACACTTAGATGGCGTTCTGGAAAGACTGAGAAAAGAATTCCCAGTATTTAAAGAGTCTAAAGTGGTTGAACGTTGGGGTGGTACCGTTGCACCAACAGATGATGAAATTCCAATTATTTCAACAGTCGAGCAGTACCCAGGCTTAGTCATCAATACCGCAACAGGTTGGGGTATGACTGAGAGCCCAGCATCTGGTCGATTAACGGCGGAATTATTAATGGGCGAAACACCATTTATCGACCCTACGCCGTATAAACTTTCCCGTTTTAGCTAAAAAACAGGAAAAATAGCGATTTTTACTGTGGATCTATTAGCGAATAGTTTAAAGTTAAATGAAAGTTTAATTTTTGATAAAACTAATAGATCCTATTTACTTTGATAATGTTAAGGAGTTTACATGCGCTATAAAACTTTATTGCTTTCTCTGCCTTTGATTTTAGGTGTAGCAAGTGCGAATGCAGCCGATGATGTTAAACGCGTTCCAGTGAAAGGATTCCCTATCTCTGAATCAGTAGAAATCAATGCGGGCAACCTCATTTTCCTCAGCGGAAAAGTCCCTTCTAAAATCTCTGCAGACGCGAAAGAAGGCGTTTTAGAGTCTTATGGTAATACCGAAGCACAAACAATCAACGTATTAAAACAAATCCAAGCTAACCTCGAAGGTATGGGCTTGACGATGAATGACGTTGTTAAAATGCAAGTATTCTTAGTTGGTGGTGAAGAAACTCAAGGTACTATGGACTTCGCTGGCTTTATGGCTGGTTACAACAAGTTCTATGAGTCTGAAAAAGTCACTAATCTGCCAGCTCGTTCTACCTTCCAAGTCGCTAAACTGGCTAACCCAGCTTGGAGAGTAGAAATCGAAGTGACAGCGGTACGCCCTGCTGCAAAAAAATAAGTTCTTCTAACGAAGAATAATCAATAATGGGGCATAATCATTATGCCTCGTTATATTTCCCCCTAATAATCCTATTCTATTCTTTTTTTGATACATTACTTCACGCTACCGCTATTATTTATCCCCCTATCCTCTGCGCGGTCACAAATTATCACTCATTTTCTGTGCAACCGATTCACACCTACTTATAATTTCAAAGAACAAATCAGAGCTGAAAAATATGACATCGCGGGTAAACAAAAATGACTCACAATACTGTCAGTCGAATGAATTTAGACCATCTTAAAACTTTTCATTACGTGGCTAAAAGTGGTAGCTTTACTCAAGCAGCACATATTTTATTTTTGAGCCAACCAGCTGTTAGCCAACAAATCCAAGGTTTAGAAAATTCTCTACGGGTTGCTTTATTTGACCGTTCCCGAAAAAAAATCACCTTAACCAGTGAAGGAAAAGTACTCTATAGCTATACCAAAAGATTATTTTCATTATTTGATGAGATAGAGCATGTCTTTCAAGATTTAAATTTATTACAAACTGGTACGCTAACAATTGCCGCAACCGCTGTTATGGGCAGTTATTATTTGCCAGATATCCTAAAACAATTTAATACTCGCTATCCGCTGATTCATATAAAAATAAAAATTGGCAATTCACAGCAAGTGATGGATTGGGTAGCAGAACAAGAAGCAGAAATTGGTTTAGCAGGCCGAGTTCCTATTGTGCCGAATGTAAACCAAGTATTCTTACACCGGGAGCCCTATATCGCCGTTGTTGGCCCCAATTCTCCACTTCTACAACTTCAGCGCCCATTAACAATCGAAGAGTTCACAAACGCTTCTCTCGTGATGAGGGAAAGGGGAACACGCACCCGAGCTAAAATTGAAGATTGGCTAAAAGCACATATTGCACTCCATGATTCCCCTCCCCCTATTATTACTGTCACTAATTTAGAGGCGACAAAAAGATTAGTCGCAAGTGGTTTTGGGATTACCGCGTTACCTTATTTAAGTGTTAGCGATGATATTAGTGTAGGAAAATTGATCCAGCTACAAATTAATGCCTTTGATGTTGATGCAGATTATTATTTAACTTACCAAACTAATCGTTCGCTTTCCGCAGCTGCTTTTCAATTTATTATGTTATTGCGCGAAATATCTGACGAAATATCATTAAATAGTGATATAGAGCAACTTATTCATACCGAAAATATCTAAATTGCATCAATTATACAACAGATAAGCAACTATAATATTTACTTATATTACGCATACAACTTGCTGATTTTTGGTTCTTCTATGAATGTGCAAAGATGGTTTTAAATAAAACTCATGGTTAATAATAAAACTTAACCACTTTGTTCTTCTCAGGAGTAATCATAATGGCTAAAGAAATTGAACGTAAATTTTTAGTATCGGGTGATTCATGGAGAGAATTAGCCAATGGTGTTCGTTACACCCAAGGTTATTTAAATAGTCAGAAAGAACGAACCGTTAGAATAAGAACTATCGATGATAAAGCCTTCTTAACAATTAAAGGAATTACCGTCGGTATTACTCGATCTGAATATGAATATGAAATTCCCCATGCTGATTGTGTTGCTATGCTGACGCAATTAGCAGAACAACCTATTATCGACAAGAAACGTTATAAAATCCCTTTCAATGGCTTAATTTGGGAGGTAGATGAATTTTTTGGTGTTAACGAGGGACTAATCGTTGCTGAAGTCGAGCTTAGCGATGAAAATCAATTCTTTAACAAACCTGACTGGGTAGGCGACGAAATATCTTCAGACCCCAAATATTTTAATTCTAATCTTGTTGCTAATCCTTATACCACATGGAAAAAATAAGGGGAATTTTATGAATACATTAACTAAAAATATTGCGATATCAGAAGAAGATGCGAGTAAAATAGTACCTCGAGCAGAATTTAGAATATTTGGACATGACCTTATTAACGAAATAGAAGCCAAAATTTGGGATGTCAAAGCAACCTTATACGCTGCGCGAAAAATGCCAATAGAAACCTATTTTTTATCTGAAAAAACCAATGATGCCAATGTAAAAGTACGTGATGGATTATTAGATATTAAAGTTAAAGTTGGTGAAACAAAAGAGGGCTATGAAATATTCCAACCGAGAGGCAAATTCCAATTTCCAGTAAAAAAAGAAGAATTAAATATTATTTTATCTCACCTTGAAGTTGATATTCCTCTCGATAAAGACAGCTATGAAATAGAGGAATTCAAAGCTATTGTACGCCAACACCCTTGTCTCAATGCAGTCACCGTTGAAAAAATGCGCTATGGCTTTATGGTCGATGGCATTATTTGTGAGTTTGCACGCGTTTGGTTCAATGGGGCACTAATGGAAACCGCTTGTTGTGAAAGTGAAGATTACGAAAAAATGCAAGCCGTCGTTAATGCCTTAGGTATCAATAAATTGCCTAACACAAATTATTTGAAAGCCGCCAAGCGTGTTGTTGGCATGTAACTCTTTTATGTAATGCATATCGTTGTTCATCTATATGGGTCGAGTCAAATAACACCGACCCTTGAATGATAATAATAAAAGGAGATATGTATGTCAGCAAATAGTAAGCCAAGCTTTGACCCACTTGATATGCGTAATTATTCATTAGAAAAATTCCGTGATATCAAAGCTGGCGCACTAATGCAAAATCTCAAACTCATTGGTGTACCTTTAGCTATTCTCTCATTTCTATTTTTCGAATTACAATGGTGTGGGACAATCGATGTATTTGAAGCACAAACAAAAGTTCCCGCAGCTCATTGCTATAGTGCAATGGGAATTTTTGTTGCTTCACTGATTTTATGGCTCACTGAAGCTATTCCAAATTATCTCACGTCATTAATTGTCGTTGTTGTCGTTATCATTACTGGTGTGATGAAAATGCGCCCAGCCTTCGCGATGCTGGGTGAACCCGTCATGATTCTAAATATTGCCAGCTTTATCCTAGCGAGCGCATTAGTTACGACAGGTTTGGCAAAACGTATTTCACTCATGCTAGTACTCAAAACTAAAAATCATTTAACCATGTTATTCCTATGCTTTGTGGCATTAAACTTGATTTTTGGTGCATTTATTAGTGCAACCTCGGCAAAAACGGCACTACTACTGCCATTATTTATGGTAATTTCGGCTATCTACGGTGCCACTGGTGGTGCTCAGCGTAACAATGTTGGCCGTAATATGGTGCTCCTTAACTTGCTGGCTAATAATGTCTCCGCTAGCGCATTCTTAACAGGTTCTGCGGCCAATTTATTAGCAGCAGCAATGCTAGAAAAAGCAGGTGCATTAGTCACTTATCAAGATTGGTTTATTGCACTATTCCCATTGGCTGTCATTCAATGTTTAGTCGCATGGTGGACTGGAACTCGGTTTATTTTTAGGATTACAGATGAAGAAAAAACACCGAAACTCGAAGGTGGCATGGACCGCTTACGCTCGGAATATAATGCATTAGGTAAAGTCAAAATCAGTGAAATTAAAGCAGGGGTCGTATTTATTCTTGTTTTACTATTATGGTCCACAGGTAAATGGACAGGTTTACGTGCTGAAGTTGTCGCATTAGCAGGTGCTTGTATTGTACTGATGCCCTCTTTTTCACGGCTGCCAGCAATGGGTGTCATGAAATGGAATGATGCTGATATTCCATGGCACATGTTAATGTTTAGTTTTGGTGCTTATGTATTAGGCGGTATGATGGACCAGACTGATATTGTCGGCCTTTATGTCCACAAAGCCTTTGACCATTGGAACATAGACCCTCAAGGTGCTGGAAAACTGCTTGTTTTCGCTGTATTAAGCGCAGTATTTGCACTCACCACATTGATTAGTGAAAGTAAAACAGCACGTACAATTATTTTATTCCCTATTATTATTGCTATTGCTCAACGATATAACTGGGATTTAGTTGGCTTCTGTTTACCCATGGCATTTATGATTAACCAAGTTTATGTTCTCTATTTTAACTCTAAACCCGCCAATATAAGCTATTTGACTGACCAATATTCAACCGGTGACTCATTTAAATATGGTATGATTCAACTCATCCTTATCTGGATACTACTAATACTATGGACACATTACGTTATGCCACTCATGGGATTTAATAGTTATCTTTGGTAAAGATAGAATATTGGCCAAAAGAACAGTGTGAAGGAAAATATGATTAAAGAATCTCTCAAGATCCATGGAAAAAAACAGTTTGAAATCAAACAAAAAGTGTTGTTTCCACGTAAGTCTAAAGAGATCCGTTACCAAGTAGAGACCTTTTTCTTTTTGCCTTCATCATTACAGATTAACCCAGACCTCTACACAGCATCAAACCTCCAGCGCAGCCTAAAAAACTATATTCGGCTGCGCCCACCGACCGTAAAATTATCATCACTGGCTGATGAAAACGGGGCATTAGATGAACTAAAACAGTGGCTACAGCAATGTACGCCACAAAACTTACCTTCATTAGACGAGTATGAAAATAGGCTAAAGCGCTATGCTTTAACCTTCAAAAGAACCGTTCGTTTGAATGTTAAAATGGTAAGCCAAAATCCCCAACGGCAAACGCCTGAATACTTAGCTGAGTTCATGGCAAACATCGCAAAATGTCTCTGTACTTATCGTGAATTAGCAACACAGTCAACCAAAATTGAAGAAGCCATCCATTCCAATGCCTTTTCTTATTGTGACGAATTTATGACGTATTACACCATGAATTACTTACGTGATTTATTAGCGGATAAGCAAATGCCGTTACGTGAAGAAATACGTCATTTTTGGTATCAAGAAATGCGTTATCTGAAGAAACAATACCCTGATTGTTTTCCTAGTGATGAAACGGATGCTGAATTAGTCACATATCGCCGTAATTTATTGAAAAAATATATTAATCGCTATCTCTATTTAGAAATTCGCCACAAGCGGGGACTTCCCCTGCTATTACACTCTATTTATGGTATTGCCGCTGCAATTTCAATGCTTTTCGCTACGGTTATCGCCTTTTTCTGGCAAGGAAAGTATGGAGCTTTGAGTGCCAACTTATTTTTGGCTATGGTCATCGGCTATATCTTCAAAGATAGGCTGAAAGAAGTGGGCCGAGAGCAGTTGTATCGCCTATTTCAAAAATGGATCCCCGACCGACAATTACGCATTTACCGCGAAGGAGTGAAAGCACCAGTCGGTATTTGTAAAGAGTCTTTTCGTTTTATTAATGAAAATATGCTTTCGCCGGATATCCGTGAAATGCGGCAAAAATCTCATTGGGTCAATTTAGTTAACGTCCAGCGAATGGAAGATATCCTGTATTACCGTAAAGATGTATTGCTACATAACCGCCAATCCGTGTTTGAAAAAAACCAATCATCAATCGCAGATATTACGCGTTTTAATATTTCGGATTTCCTAAAATATATTGATATTAGCTATGAAGAACTCACTGTGAATGATGATGAGCCTGCAATTATTGGTGAAAAGGTGTATCACATTTACCTTTGTCGTCGCGTCACAATTAACAAAAAAACCTATAATGAGCTGGCTCGTTTAGTAGTGAATGCCGATGGGATAAAGCGTTTAGAAGTATTGCAGTCACTAGATTTACTGACAACCGATGAAGATATTGAAATTTCACCGTAAATGTTTTGTTTTTTCTATTTTCTTTCCAAGAAAAATATTCTAATTCACTATAATTTTCTAAATCATTCGAACTGTAGCAAGGTGGCAAGAGAAGATATCTCGGGGAGCATACAAAGGTATGTGACCCGAGTAGCTGAACGTAGCCAACACCACTACAGCTCGAAGGATGACAACAATTTAATTTTCTAAATCATTCGAACTGTAGCAAGGCGGCAAGAGAAGATATCTCGGGGAGCATACAAAGGTATGTGACCCGAGTAGCTAAACGAAGCCAACACCGCTACAGTGCGAAGGATGACGAAAATTTAGTAGTAAAGAGCAATATACTGATCATCCACCCGCTTAATATCCACTGGCGTATCAAAAATATCCTCAATAATTTCAGATTTCATGATCTCTTCTGGTTTACCGTGATAAGACAGACGCCCATTTCTCAGTGCAACAATGTAGTCAGAATAAACTGATGCAAAGTTAATATCATGGATGACTAAAATAATCGTTTTACCCAGCTCATCAGCTGCTTTACGCAGTAATTTCATCATAATCACTGCATGCTTCATATCGAGATTATTCAACGGTTCATCAAGTAAAACATATTCTGTATCTTGACATAAAACCATTGCAACATAAGCTCGTTGTCGTTGGCCACCCGATAATTCATCTAAATAACGGTGACGCAAATCTGATAAATTAAGAAAAGAGAGTGACTCATCAATTTTCTTTTTATCATCAATGGTTAAACGGCCTTTCGTGTATGGGTAACGCCCAAAACCAACCAGTTCCTCAACGGTTAATCGACTCGCAAATTGGTTCTCTTGACGCAAAACCGATAAACATTTTGCTAATTTATCACTGGGTGTTGTTGAGACATCGAGTTCATTCACTTTGACATAACCGCCGTCATCGGGCTGTAACAAACGCCCAATAATCGACAGCAGTGTTGATTTACCTGCACCATTAGGCCCGATGATTGAGGTAATACCGCTATTTTTAATTGTTGTTGTCACGTTATCTAAGACTTTAGTATCCTGATAACTTTTCGATATCTGACTAATTTCAATCATACTAAAACCTTCTTAACACCATATAAATAAAGAAAATTCCGCCGACAAACTCGATAACGACTGATAATGTTCCCGCCATATTTAGACCATACTCAAGAATCAACTGGCCACCAATCAGCGCAATGACACCAAGTAGAAAGGAAACGGGGAGCAAATAGCGGTGCTGGCTACTGCCAGCCACTAAATAAGCTAAGTTCGCGACCATCAAGCCTAAGAATGTTAAAGGGCCAACCAGTGCCGTAGAAACGGCAACCAAGATTGAAATAAGTAACAAAATAACAGTGACTTGTTGGCGATAATTGATCCCTAAGTTCACCGCATTGGCTTGCCCTAACGCGATAACATCAAAACAATAGCGCATGCGCCATAATAAGATACCCACCACAGCTGTAATCAGCAGTGTAAATATAATCAGTTCGGGAGTCCCCTTCGTGAAGGTTGCAAACATCCGGCTTTGTAAAATAGAAAATTCATTGGGGTCCATTAAACGCTGTAGTAATGTCGCCACACTGCGAAATAATGTGCCAAGAATGATACCTACCATCAATACTAGGTTGATATTCATTTTAACTGACACAAATAACCAGCGATAAAGCAGAACAGAGAACAGCACAAGTAATGTGGACTCTAATAAAAATTTACCAATATTCAATAACCAAGAGGATGGAAAGCTATCGGTATAGAAGACAAAAATGGTTTGTAATAATATAAATAATGCTTCTAACCCCATGATAGATGGGGTCAGTATCTTATTATTAGCAATGGTTTGAAAGAGAACTGTTGAAACCCCAGCAGCGAAAGCCACCACGATCATCGTGAGAACAATATAGCCTCGATGCGGCAAAATGTAGGCAAGGTTACTGCCCAAATTGACCGTCATATAAAGAATAATGGATAACAATGACAATGCCAGTAGTATCCATATTCTTTGCAACGGCGTTACCCTTTTCTTAGGCAACGCTATTGATGTATTAACTTTTTGCATAACGTTGTTGCTTCAACAATAAATATAAAAAAATCACCGCGCCAACAACACCTAAAATCACACTTGCAGGGATTTCAAATGGATAGCGAATTAAGCGCCCAATAATGTCACACAGTAAAACTAAGCCACCGCCAGCGATACAAATCCATGGGATGGTTTTACGTATGTTATCTCCCATCACTAAGCTCACGAGATTTGGAATAATTAAGCCTAGGAAAGGTAATGCCCCGACCACCACGACTACTACACCGCTGATTAAAGCGATAATCGATAAACCGATGGTCATCACTTTGCGATAATTTAGGCCAACATTAATTGAAAACTCACGTCCCATACCGGCAACCGTAAAGCTATCGGCAATCCAGCAAGCAATTAACGTTAATATTCCTACTAACCACAATAGTTCATATCGGCCTTGAATGATGCTAGAAAAGTCACCGCTCATCCATGCACCAAGTGATTGTAATAAGTCGAAATAATAAGCAGTAAAAATGGTTAATGCGCTAATCACTGCACCCAACATAATCCCTACTAAGGGGACTATCAGGGCGGATTTTAAAATTACACGACGCAATAGCACCATAAACAACATGGTGCCAAGAAGTGCAAAACCGCTAGCGACCACCATCTTAGTCATAATACTTGCTGCTGGGAAAAGCACCATAACGACCAATAAACCTAAACTGGCTGACTGGGTTGTCCCTGCAAGAGAAGGTTCAACAAAGCGGTTTTGTGTTAGTAATTGCATAATTAGCCCAGCAACGCTCATGGCGCTACCTGCTAAAATCAAGGAGACGGTTCGGGGAATTCGGCTAATAAAAAAGATGTCTTGCATCTCTGGGTCGGTGAAAAGCGAAACGGGTGATACGTCACCCGCTCCAATAAACAAGCTTAATACCGCTAAAACCAATAACGCGATAATTCCACAAAAAAGATAAAGCGTTTTCATTGGTTATTTTGCTTGGCTCTTCTCTAATGCTGTATTGATATCGTCCATTAACTTAGAGTAAGTTTGAATCCCACCCGCAATGTATACAGCAGTTGGGTCTAGGTAAGTAATTTGGCCTTTTTCCCACGCGGCGGTTTTTCTCACTAATGCGTTATCTAATACTTCAGCCGCTGGCTGTGCATCAGATTTACCAATTGCGCTATCACGGTCGATAACAAATAACCAGTCAGGGTTTAATTTTACCAGTAACTCGGCATTCACGATATTACCGTGGCGACCGGTGTTTTCTTCAAACACATAAGCAGGTTCAAAACCTAATACATCAAAGATAAAGCCGAAACGAGAACCTGGACCGTATGCGGAGATTTTACCACCACTGACTAAGATCACCATCGCTTTACCCGCAGTAGGCGCTTTAGCTTTGATACCGTCAATTTTGGTATTGAAGTCAGCAATCAGTTTTTTGGCTTGTTCTTCTTTACCAAACAATGCACCAAGTTCATTAGTACGTTCAGTTAAGCTACCAATAAAGTTTTTGTTATCAATGTCTAATGAAATTGTTGGCGCAACACCACTGAGTTTGTCATAGGCGTCACGAGCACGGCTTCCACCTAAAATCAGGTCAGGTTTAGCATTACTTAATGTTTCATAAGCAGGTTCAAATAATGTCCCGCCATTAACGTATTCAGAACCACTATATTTCGTTAAGAATTCAGGGAAGCGAACGTTGGTTTGTGGAACGCCTGCAACTGGGGCTCCCAGTGCATCCATGATGTCCAGTGTTTCCATGTTCATCACAATGACTTTTTGAGGGTGACGAGGAATTTCGGTTTTGCCTTGGGCATGTTCTATCGTAATAGTTTGTTTTTCTGCAACTTGAGTTGTTTCTGTCGTGTCTTTCGCGTTATCACAACCGGCTAATACTAACGCAGATAACAAAGCAATACCCGAAACTAATGATTTTGCAAACATCTAATGTCCTCCGTCCATCGATAAAAGTACTGATGATTAAATTTTGTGATTCACAATTTAGCGTATATTACACGCAAATAAGCGCAAATGATATTAGTTTGCATTTGCATTCACCGAAAAGTTGTCACAACGCACAAAAACATCAATTTAATACGTTGAATCCATGAGTTTTAATGTTTTAAAAGAAAAGGAAAATATAAAAAGCGAGGAAAATTGAATAAAAACGTGATTTGGCAGCGTGTGATGACACTTCATTCAGTAGAATAAATAGGTTGAGCTTTCGACTGTACTTGTTTGCATAACTACTTTTATTACAGCAGGCGACATAAAGTCATCATCTCAACCTATTTACCATTAAC
Organism: Providencia sp. PROV141; assembly: GCF_028481645.1. NCBI lineage: Bacteria > Pseudomonadati > Pseudomonadota > Gammaproteobacteria > Enterobacterales > Morganellaceae > Providencia > Providencia sp. PROV141. Next base: position 157,835 of record NZ_JAMPPR010000006.1, read on the forward strand.
GCCCATTTAAATGCTCATTATTACATATCATCCAGTCGCCCATTTTCACTGAGCTGAGAACTAATATCTTCAAGGAACCAATCAATCGGTGTGCCCATCAAAAATGAGAGTTTAAATAAATGAAACAAATCAATTTTGATTTTGCCTCTTTCATAACGAGAGATTTGTTGCTGACTAACACCTAACAACTGAGCTAACTGAAACCCTGTATATCCCAGTTCTCTACGTTTTTCTAAGATCCTCTGACCTACCATATAATGGATTTTTTCACTGCCGTTTTCTGAATACATATTTTCACCATTTATTAAGGCACAGTTAAAATAAGAGCTGCGGCACCTTCAAATTGACCGGCTTGAACTCGGCCATTGGTACCTAATACTGCTTTCAGGGTGACCGAATTTGTTCCACCAGCAGGTACATGGATTTTGTAACCATTTTCCCCTGGGGTATCGTTCCCACCTAAATACAAATTCGCATATAAGCTATTATCTGCCCGTAAATTTACACGGCCATTTGTCACGTTAACACCTGTGGCAATCACCAAAACATCCATTGCTAAGTTACATGTCACACTGATGTTCACTTGTTTTGATTGGCCAGCAAGTTCTGCTTCGCTAATTGGGCCAAAGTTGATATCTGGGATCGTATTGTTGATCTTACAAGCTCCAATCGGTGGAGGCGCAATACCACATAATGAGCCGGGAATTAACCCACCTCTACTTGTAACCCCAGTATGATCTTGGTAAAACAGCCCCACGCACTCTTGGTTATTTTGCAGCCTAACTCCGGTATGAACTGCCCACTGTGTTGCTGGAGCTGTCGCCCTTGCCAAAACACCGGGTATATTCTGAATGTCACGCATGTATCGATACTTAGAAATTTCGGCCAACTCGACAGTTGCCGCCCCCGGTGTTCCACTAGCGGTATGCTTATGGCTTATGGTGAGATAGCACTTCGACCACCCAAAGCAAGGATTATACGTAGTTGGCAATTCAGGGTCCCAGCGAGCAATAACATACTTATAGTCTGCATCCCCATTATTTGGGTTATTACCGGGTCTTGATTCCGTGATATAAGAAAAAATAGAGGCGGATGCAGTAGATGACAACATGACTGCACCAAACAAGAGCGATAAAAAAACTTTCATATTAGTTCAGCCTTATTATTCATAATCTAATTTAAATGTTGCTACAGCACTGTAAGGCCCTACTTTTATTGTCTTATCAGCAATAGCATCCGGTTCACCTTTTAAATAGGCGTAGAACCGCAACTGGTTAGTACCATCTTGTAGCGTTAGCTTCGAGCCTTTCTGTTCAATCGCCAGTGGTGTTTTATCTGAATTTTGTAGCCCCACCGCGAAACCGGATGCAACACTACTCGTTGATAATGCTAAAAAACCAGGCAGTGCTAGATTAGGCGTTCCTGAAAAGGTGACTTCCACAAATTTGCCTATTGTCGTGTCACAGTCAGACAACTTAATCACAAACTCTTTAGGCGGGGTTTCACCATAGGCATAAAAGTTTTTCTCCGGTGTATCAAAAAAATCCATCGGAATGTTTTCATCACCCGGTAAAATAGTGCAAGGTTCCTCTACTAAATTACCGATAACTCTTAAATTATCAGGCACAGCAAAAGCAGCATTAAAGTTAATAAGTAAGGCTCCTGCTACTGCACATTGAATTAGTTTGTTCATTATTGGTACTCCGCTAGCAATGTCCCTGTTGCAGTAAAGCCTCCTTCAGGCAACGTAACTCCCAATCGCTTGACAGGAACAACCTCTAAAACAGGCGGTTGCCCATAGGTAATTTTTAATGGTTTATTGATTTCAAAACCTAAACCATTTTGGGTAATACGCATGCCAAGATCTCGGAAATTAGTTTCCAGTGCCGACTTATCAAAATCTGTTGCAGTCCCTTTGATAGTTAGCATTAAGTCCCAACCTTTTAAGTTGTCTTCACACTTCAAAGCGTAATTAATAGGTTTCGTAAATCTGACACCATCAATCTTATGTAAACCAATATCTTTGTATTCGATAACGTGGACTTTATCTTCAAAAACAGTGCAAGGCGGTGGAATTAGTAAGGTTCCCGTAAACTCCACATCATTTGCCATCACGGCACTGCTAGGTATAACTAACAAACTCATTATCAGAGGAAGTCTTTTCATTATTCTTTGCATTATTTTTCCCTCACTGATAATCAAGTTTGATAGTGACGCCTGCATGAAAAACCCCACCCTTTGTTAATGTTGTGGATAAATCACGAACAGGTATGGCTTCAAACTGAGGCGCATTTGGGTAAACAAACTTGATTTCTTGGTTTAATCGAAGCTTGCTTCCGTTATAACGAAAAGCAATTCCTAAACCCGGAAGATCTGTTTCAATTGCACCGTTATCAAAAGATGCAGGAACACCAACCAACGTCATTTTCATTTGTGATGTTGGTCTTTTCTCACAATTAATATTGTAATTTATAGGTTTTGAATAAGCGTTACCGTCAATTCGCGTACTCATGATTTCATCAAAATTGACTTTAATGATATTCCCGCCGTTGATTTTGCAAGGCGGTGGAGCCAAAACAACCCCTTTAATCGGTACAGTTATCATACCCGGCGTGATTGTCGCCCGTGTATTTCCCGATGGGCTAATACGCGAATCGGGTAATCCGGCATAAGAAACCGATGTAAAAAATAGTCCAGCGAGACAAGATGCCAGCAGGTACCGCTGCTTATTTAAATCACTCATAATCCACCTTAAAGTCCATTACGGCGCTGAAACTTCCTTCCGTCAGTTTTTCGGGAGTTCTCACTGGTGTAACAAAATATTGAAGAGTTCCCTGCGGTGCATCGAGAAATTGAGGACGACCTCGGCTTCCTAGCCTGATGTCTTCTCGTTGTGCATCTGTCACTTCTAACGCCAAGCCGGAGACGCCTTTTACACTTAACATTTCTGGAAAATGCTGATCTGATACAGCAACAAAAGAGACAGTTATCACTGGTTGCATTGCATCCCAAAGCGCTCGACCCGTTCTCGTGTCTTTCATTCGGCTTTCCGTGCGAATGCAATGTCTAAATTCTAATTCGAATGAAACTGGCTCAGCTCTATCACCCGGTTTACGGAGTGAATAAGAAGGGATCTCCCCTAGAGACACTTCTTGGCGCATTGAATTAGTCACATCCATCGTACAAGGTGCTTCGGTCATCATGCCATTTACTGTCAATGTTCCGTGTAATCCATCAATATCCCAACTGTCTGCTCCAAAGGTGAACACTGGAACTAAACCGAATAAGATAGTGCTGAACAGGAGAGTCCTTTTCATACGTTATTCCCCGTTATCTGTCCGTCGAAGATTCAACTTTGCAAGTTGTACCAGCGCAACCAAACATCAATTTAGGCCTTCCACCATAATCGTTGATATAAGTTAGAACTGGTTTTGCCCCCATGGCGCTTGCACTACCTTTAAGCATTCCATTACTTTTTGGTGAGATCATGACAGGCTCAAACTGTTTCACCGTGTCTCCGCCCACTTTTGTACTTGCGTCTACAATAGTGACGAAATAAGCGGTTGGATTCGTGACTTCGTAGGCATCACCCTTACGTGTTAGCGTGATTTTTTCTTGCCATGGATTTTCTAAATCCGTGCGTGTGGCATATAACGCTTTTGGGCGATAAAACAATTTAATTCGCGTCTGTAATGCAATTTGTAATACGTTCGCTTCTTTACTACGTGGTGGAATTTCACGTAAATTAAAGTAATAAACACTCTCTCTGTCCTGAGGCAATGCGGCAACATCAGGGAGAGATTGAATTTTAACTTGGCTACCTTCCCCCGCTTCTACACGTTGAACCGGGGGTAAAACTGTGAGTGGGCTTTCAATTTTGTTACCATTTACATCTTCGATCCACCCCTGTGCAAGGTAAGGTAACTCTGTGTTTTCATTCTTAATATTCAAGCTAATGGTCTTTTCAGCCCCATTATAAATGACGCGTGTTCTATCAAGTGCAATCGCGGCCAAAGCCTGCCCACATAGCACCGCAGATAACGTGATTGTCGTAGTAAAAAATGCAATTTTTTTAATATTCATATGTACCAACTATTTATAAAATCAAGTAACGTGAGTTACTCGGTATAATCTGCACTGTAAGCAATATCCGGTGGTTTCAATAACCAACGCTGACTCGGTGCTACGCCCTGTTTAATCGGTGCAGGTTTGTAAACTGGAGCTGACTGCCCAACAGGAACGGCTTTTGCTGGCATATACCCAGGTTCAACACTTGGGCTGCTTGTACACGGTAATAACAGTGAGTTAAATTCAGCCGTTGTAATATTTTCTGGAACCTGGATTTTGCATTGCACACTTCCATCCCAATGCACATCTAAAACTTCATTTGGGTTAATACCAGAGATATACACGGAGCCATTGTCCGTCACGATACCGAGCTCTCTATTCTTCTCATTTCTCACGGTGGCGCCGAATGGCGGGTAACTACCGTCAGCCAATGCCAATCTCACCATGGTTTTAACACCTGATAAAACTTCAAACTCGCGGTAAGCAACCGCCCCTTCGGTCAGCGTAATTGGCTGAGATGTCCGAATAGCTTCCACGTTATCAGGCAATTGAGTCACATCAATATGTGTATTGGTACGGTAGTAATCACTGATATCGGCGACCACCGCTTTACCAAAAATATTGGTTTCAGTGCTCGGCCCAAAACCTTGGATAGGTACATTTTTTACACCTTCAGTACCCACCATCACACGGCTACCACCTGGGGTATTAATACGATGCAGTGCGGCACCATGACCTGTGACTGTTGCACCACCTTGTAAAGAAAAGGCGGCTGAAGAAGTATCGCCATTGATATAGCTGGTACTTGCAGTCACTGTTGCTAAATCTGCGTAACGTGTATAGAAACCATCAATAGTTCCACGGCCTCGGCTACTCACCCCAGTACCAACACGATAGTTGGTCTTATCATCAACGGAGTCGAAATAGCTGACAGTGTGTGAGTTACCATCTTTCGTTATCATATTGTTGTAGCTAATTGATGCTCTATCTGCCCATGGCAAAGAGAGGTTCATGTATAGCCCATCGTCATTATTTCTATTATCAAATTTGTTGCGGAATGCCGTTAAACTTAAATTGATATTTTTAAAACGACCAATATTGAAATATTTCGCAATAGAAACGTTATAGCGTTTTGCCGCTGGCTTATTCCAATAGGTTTCGTGGTTATAGTTCAGATACGCTGTTAGGTCTGCATTTGTGAAATACTTATTAAATGTAATCGTATACAGCTCTTTACTATTATCGAATTCCACACCTCTATAGCGGCGATCTAAGTATTGGTTCATACTCATAAAGTCACGTTCAGAGAATCGATATCCTGCAAAAGTGACTTGGCTATCATATTCTTCAAAACGTTTTGAATAACTTAAGCGATAAGACGCACCCGTATAGGTTTTGTTATCTGTTTTCAGTTTTGCGCGTGACTCAGTGACGTCGAATGAAATTGCACCAAAGGCGAGTAAATCTCGACCAATACCGAGTGATAATGCGTTATAGTCGCCCGCCGCTATTCCACCACCGAATAATGACCAACCGTTGGAGACCCCCCAACTAAACTCTCCTGTAACAAACCCTTGTCCCTCTGTTTCATGTTCCATATTATTAGGTCGGCCACCTGCAATCTTAAACAGCACGGAGCCTGGACGCGTTAAATAAGGAATAGAGGCGGTATTCATTTGGAATTCTTGTACGGAGCCATCTTGCTCTTCGACGCGGACATCTAATTTACCGCTTACCGCATCACTTAAGTCTTGAATACGAAAAGGCCCTGGTGCAACTTGGGTTTCATAAATAACTCGCCCTTGCTGAGTCACAATAACTTTTGCGTTGGTTCTTGCAACACCGGTGACTTCAGGCGCATAACCACGTAAATTCGGTGGTAACATTCTCTCATCAGAGATAAGGCTTACCCCCATATAGCGGAACGAGTCAAATAACCCAGAACGCAGAAATTGTTCACCCATAGTCAGCTTCGCGTTCAGTTCTTTTACTGCTCTATAAGCGTAATATTGGCTCCAATCCCATTTCCGGTCTGTCGGCTGCCCATTAGTACGATTATAACTTGCTTGCCAATCAGCCCTAAACCGCCACGCACCAAGGTTAAAACCTGTAGTACCATTACCAGTAACCGACTGTTTATTGGCTGAATCCGCAGGTCTTGTTAAGTTAGCATTCAAGTTATAGTCAAAAATTAGAGCGGGTACCCCTTCATCCCAACGTGATGGTGGATCCCAGTTATCAGAAGTAAACTCGATATAAGCCTGAGGTACCGTAATTGTGATAGTTTCTTTGGCTAAAGAACCATTGATTGTCATTCCTGGGATCGTTTCAGGAATTAAACATTGGCTCTTATTAGCAAACTCAACCTTCTGCTTCCATTCATCGCGCAAAGCGATATGGTCGACAACATCTGGCGTTAAACAAGGCTCTGTCATACTCGGATCATTAGGATCCGCGATATATTCAATATCAAAAGTGTCAGCTAAGTCGCGACTATTTAAATTTATTTTAAATGGGTATTTCCCTGGCATGACATAGCCTGCTCGAGAAAACTCATTTAAGGAAATATTGCTTTTATCCTGAAGGTCTAAAACATCCGTATTAAACTCAATACTATCATTATTCGCATTAGCTAAATTTATATGAGCAATGGCTATAAACACCATGGTAGCAACAGGCGTTAAAAAATAACTTACTGAGTTATTAAATACTTTATTTTTACTTTTTAATCGCAGAGCCATAATAGTCCCTTAGTAATAACTCAGTAATAATCCATTTTAAAACGGATAGTTGTCTGATAATTTCCTGGTTTTAAGCGTTTATTATTAGGTACTATCTGCACCTTATAGTGCAGAGTTGTCTCCCCCGCTCTAATGGGTAAATCAGGCATTGCCTTACCAGGTATTGCAACATTTCCAGCTATATCAGAAATTTTTACTGACAACCCATTTGCATGCCCGAAAACATCGAAGCTGCGGCCATCTGTTGGACCATCAAATGTAATATTGAAAGTTTGCCAATTAGGGGCTCCAGGAGTTACCGGTGTTAGAACGCAATTGATAAGGCGTATAGAGAAATCACTTGCTGGACTTTCTCTGTCGTGAATTATCTGGCTAACCGGTACAGTTATTATGTTAACTGATTGGTCTCGGCTATCTGCATCAATTGCACAAGGGCTCTCAATGATTGAACCGCCCATAGTGACAGTTCCTTTGAACTGACTTTGTGCCCGAGAATTTTGATTTTGCGCACTCGCTATCGGGGCAAATATCATTCCTGAAAGCACCATGACAATGATGCCAAAGTGATTCATAGCGACTCCATTTCAACGTAATAACCAATTTCAATGCATTAAAATTAGTGCCCATACATCCTTGTACGGGCGATACCAATTACTGGTAGCTCAGAGCGAATGTTGCGATTGCATCAAATTCACCTGGAACAGCAGGGTTATTTGTTGCATCAGCATCACCTTGCAAATACGCTTGGAAACGCAATGTATTCGCACCAGTGAGTAGAGTTTGAGATGCCGATTTCGCGCCTAAGGCAATTTTAGTACCGTTGAAATCAGTGATCACGATACCCGCATTTTTCGCAGTACCCGCGATAGCTAAACCATCTGGTACAGCATCACTTTTAATACCAGAAAATGTGGTTTGAACCGTTTTCAGCGTCGTGATGTCACACTGCTCTAATTGGATATTAAAGTCACGAGCAACACTTTTACCGCCACCGTTTAATGCAGATGTCGCGATAGCTCCCATTGGAACTTCAAATGCCTGAGAACCAGGTGGAACTGAGCAAGGAGCGTCAATGATTGAACCTTTAAAAGTGACTTGGCCGCCACCTTGGTTTGCAGAAGCAGAACCAGCAACCACAGCCAGACCTAAACCTAATACTAAAGCAAGTTTATTTAATTTCATTTTATACATTTCCATTAGATAAAAAGACAACACAAATTAAAATAACAAGTTATTATTAATCTGATTATTTTAATTTTTTTCTTAAAATATATTCGGTTAGTAAACATTAAGGATTGACACTAATAATTATTCCTATTTATCAAACTCCATTAATAAATAAAATAATTAAACAATGCATCAATGCGTTGCCATTATTATACCTCATTTTAGTTATGTCAAATCCACAAATTAATTAACCACTCACATTGTAAGTTAGTGATATATATATAATATCCATAATATACTCTATTTTGAATACACCATTACAGGATAAACAAGTGATGTAAATCTAATTAAATTGATTTTTTCTTAATAAAAAACCACAAAATAAACCCAATCATTATTAATAAAGTTTTTTATACTCATAAAACGGGTTCTTATTAGTGAAAAAAAATGATTCGGAAAATAACGCTAACATTAAAACAAGCCTAAATTATTAAAACGAAATTTTTATCGGTGGATAATTAATCAGAAATATCCCAAAAAAAAGAACTAAATAATTTCATAATATTTCTTAATTCATTAATTGTTACATTTCAACCCAAATAATTCAAACATAATAATTACAATAATATCAAATAGATAAATCAATATAACCATACATAAAAACATAAATCACAACGAGAAAAGAATAATATAGTAAAACATTTTTTTAAATTAAAATGAAAATAGAAACAATTAAGTGAAAATTCAAAAAAAGCATACACTAGAAAAACCTTCGTATTACAAAATATTTCAAAAGGTAATTAAAGGTAATTTTTAATTAATTTATAAACACAAAAATCTTATCTTAAGACCTAGAAAATTCAAAATAAATATTTTCAATAACAATTTCATTATGAAATTAATCTATTTAATTAAGATAAGTTAGATAAAATCATTTATTAGAAAACTCACAATGAGTAAGTATGATATCTTAAATTGTTATCGATAATTACATCACTGACATAATAGTGACATTAAAATATAGAGACCTTACCGTTAAGTAAAAACACCCATCAAATAAAACATAATTCATCTTTATTATTAACATTATCGACATACTTATTGTTGCATTTGTAGGTAGCTAAAAACTTAATTTACTACCCAAGAACAATGGAACTAAAATATGATGAAAGTAGATATTATTGAGTCAAATATAAAATAGATTGATCTCAATCAGGTTAAGAACAATCTATGCTAGCTTAGTTTGATGTCAATACGTCTTTATTTTCATGATAAGGTATACATTGAGATGGTACATGTGAGTAAGCAAGAAGCCATATCATACTCTAAGCATAGGTGAGTCGGTAGATAGTCTCTAACTAGTCAAAGTATAAGATAAGAAGTAGAAATTTTACTGCCGCTTCGTGGCGTCAGAGTTTGAGGTGATTGCCAACAAGGCTAATTTTTTCTTCTCTTACCCCATGAGAGCTGATCCTCAATAGTGTTATCGGATTAATTTTTCAGCTGTAAAGCAACATACAATAGAACCTTGCTTTCAATCGTTAGTAGATCTAATTTTGTTATCTCAGATATTCTTTTTAAACGATAATCTAGTGTATTCCTATGAATAAACAACTCTTTAGCTGTTTCACGAGATAATAAATTATTTTTAAACCAGACTGTTAATGTTTTAATCAATACACCATTAGAATCTTCATGCAATAATGTATTCAATGGTTTTAATAATTCTTCTGAAGACCATTTAAAATTTAACCCGTATAATAATACGGGTAGCATGATATCTTGGTAACAATAAACTTTTAATTGGGGTTTTTTAGCTTTCCCCACTTGCATGGTAATTTTAGCTGTCTCATATGATTTTTTAATTGATTCCTCTGCAGGATCTAAAAAGAAATTACCTAATGATATTTTCACTTGTAATTTAAATAATTTAAGAATATCTGATTCTAATTTTAAAATTTTCTTTTTTTCATTGTCAATATCCCAGCGATTGAACTTATTTAATGCAGGGGTTAAGCAGACAATTTCCGTCAAAGATTGAATAGCGACTAAGTTATCAGGATTATTATATTCTATTAATTTTTTAATTTCTTGCAATTCACTAAATGCACTATTTACACCTAATTGTCCGCTATCTACTTCAATAATAATAGCGACTCGTGGAATAGAGAAATTAATATTAAGCTTTTTAGACCATTCAGTTATGTTATCAGGAATTGTTCCATTTTCGATATACGCAAGAATAATTTCCTCTTTAAAACGATCGTTTAAATTCAAATGGTTATAAATTTCTGCCTGCTCTAACATCATTACTGCCGTCATAGAAACCAGCTCCCCAAATTGTTTAATTTGAGTTGGCTCCCCCGTTAATCCTATTACACCAATAATTTTACTATTCAAATAAAGAGGTAAATTAACACCTGGTTTAACCCCATGTAAATGATTCGCAGTGGCGTCATCAATAACAACTGTTCGCTTTTGCTTTATTGCGAGTAAAGCACCTTCATGAAACTCTCCTAATCTATTACTATCTCCACTTCCTATAATACACCCAGTTTCATCCATAACATTAATATTACAATCAATAATTTTCATGGTTCTATCAACGATTTCTTGAGCTAATTTGGAGGTAAGACAATAATCATACATATTTCAACCTCTTTTACTGGTGCTGTAAAATAGAAACAAACTTTCCAATCATAAATTTTAATAATGCTTATTTTTAATTTAATAAGCTCCAGTATTCAATATTCCTTGAAAAAATCAAGAAAAATAAATTTCATTTAAAATAAAGCAAACAAAGCTAAATTTTAAAACTATTATTTCAATTTGTATTATCTATTTTAATATTCAGCGTATTTGCAATATTTTTAGTACAATTAAATAAATTACTTTCTGCGTTATTTAGAGCTTCTTTTAGTGAGCTAATTTTATGTAAAATACTAAACGCTGAATCAATACCATATTGTTGTAAATGACTGAGATCATCACCAAGGCTTCCAACAATGGCAATAACGGGTATTTTATGTTTTCTCGCTAACTGAGCGACGCCAAAAGGCACTTTGCCATTTAAACTTTGGCTATCTAACCGCCCTTCCCCTGTAATGACTAAATTTGCCCCTACCATATGTGATTCAAGGTTCAAGGTTTGTGCAATAATATCAAAACCAGGCTTAAGTTCCGCTTTGAGAAAAGCAAGTAATGCCGCTCCCATCCCTCCTGCAGCACCTGCTCCTGCAATATAGTGAACTTCCACATGCAAATCTCGCTTAATGATATCTGCAAAATGTTCTAAATTTTTGTCTAATATTTCAACATGTTCATTCGTCGCACCCTTTTGGGGGCCAAATATCACAGATGCCCCATTTTTCCCAATTAATGGGTTCGAAACATCACAAGCAATACTAAATTGACAAGCTTTTATCCTAGAGTCCATTGTGCTGACATCAATACTCGCTAAATCGGCAAGCGCTTGTCCCCCTAATTTGATTTGTTGCCCATGCGAATCTAATAATTTGGCCCCAAGTGCTTGCAACATTCCTGCTCCGCCATCATTGGTTGCACTTCCACCTATACCAATAATAATTTGCTTTACCCCAGTATCTAGGCAGGCCTTTATCAATTCTCCTGTTCCATATGATGTCGTAAGTAATGGGTTTCTTAATTCAATAGGGACTAGCTCTAGCCCACTTGCCGCAGCCATTTCAATAAATGCTTGCTGTTTATTTTGAGATAAACCATAGAATGCCTGAACACTCGAGCCTAAAGGACCAATAACATCAAGATGATAAATTTCCCCATTGGTCGCCTCAACCATCGTGACAACTGTGCCTTCACCGCCATCCGCAATAGGGCACTTAACATAAGTTGCATGTGGAAATACCTCTTTGAACCCGTTCTCAATAACCGTTGCGACTTTCAATGCAGATAAACTCTCTTTAAATGAGTCAGGTGCAATGACTATTTTCATAAAAATAATCCTTTAGAAATTTTTATTATCAATAAGTTAAAAATTCAGGTGGGTACTCGCCCACCTGATACGACTTTTTATTATTTCGGTTCATCGAGTAAAAGGATCATAATTAAGCCAATCACCGCACAGATACCAAAGTAAGAGAAAACAGCATCAAACTTACCGGTCATATCTAACAATAACCCTGCCATCATAGGTGAAACGAAGCCCCCTAAGTTTCCTCCACTATTCACAACAGATATCGCAATTGGATAGTTATTATTATCAGCGACTCCCATTGGATAAGCAGTAAATGCAGGCCAGCCAATATTCAAGAACAAACCAACCGAGAAAAGGGCAAGTGCAACTGCGGTCGTGCTTTCGGGTACATTCAACATCACTAACATCATCGCAACCGTCGCTACTGCGGTAAAAAGCATGGTGGGTTTACGACGACGACCAAAAACTTTATCAGAGATCCAGCCACCAAAAATCGAACCGATAAACCCACCAATAAATGGCATTGATGCAACAAAGCCCATCTTCATAAATGAAAAGCCTTTTTCATTTACCAGATAAGACGGTATCCAGGTTAATATTCCATATAAAATACTTACCATCATGAAATAAGAAATAGTATTACACCAAATATTTTTAGATTTAAATATTTGGGAAGCTGAACTTAATGGTGTGACTGATTTAACACGAATAAATTTATCTAACGTATTAAATTTAGGACTCAAAACAATATTGCCTTCTATTTTCTTTTCTGCAATTTCTGAATTATCGGCACGAATATAATCTAATTCACTTTGCGAAACAAAGCGACTTTCCTCTGGTTTTGTTCTAACAAATAAATACCAAATAATTGCGAGAAAAATACCGGGAATAGCAAATAAAATAAAAACCCAACGCCATCCATAAGTTAATGCAATCCAAACGACTAATGGTGGAACAATAATCGGAGCAAACATCGTTGAAGCAATATAAACGCCAGTGGCAGTTGCTTTTTCTTTTGCTGGAAACCAGTTATTAATTGTCGACGTTAGCCCGACAGGAGTTGGTGCTTCGGCCATACCTAGGCCAAGACGCAACCACTTAATAGCAAAGGCAGATTGGGCTAAGCCAATAAACCAAGTCATGGCAGAAAAACCGAGAATGGATAATGACACCATACCTCTGATCCCACGTTTTGCCATCCAAAATCCTGCGGGTATTTGGCATAAAGCATAACCGAGGAAAAACATACTCGCGAGAGAGCCCGCTTCTAAATTAGTTAATTTAAACTCATCAGTAATAAAAGGTAAAACCGCACCAATATTACTTCTGTCTGCATAATTTACAGCATAGACGATAAAAATCAGGGCTAATACCACCCAACGATAATTCGTCTTTGGCCTAATCGGATTTGAATTTATCATTATTTTCGCTCCAGAGCAGTTTATTATTTAATACACGTTTTATTACCTGCTTTTTTAAGAATGAAACGATCCCTGCTAATTCATTAAAATTAACATTTAGGAACGTTATTTAATTTAAACTTACTTCAACTGATTTTATTTACTCGACAAGCTATGCATTGTTTCTTTTAATAAAGGATACAGCCCATTGTAAATATTAAACTGCTTGTTATAAGTATCTTGTGTTTTTTTATCTTGATTTGGTGTGAATGTGATATCTTCTGTTTTTATAATCGGCAAATCAGGGTCATTAATGCCACAGAAAAAACCGGCTCCTGTCGCACCAACCATTGCAGCACCAAAAGCCGCTGCGTCTGCTGTTTGGGCAATATTATATTCAACCTGAAGAATATCCGCTTTAATTTGAGTCCATAACGTATTACGTGATCCTCCCCCTACGCTGAGTAATTCATCTAATATCACTCCCCATTTTTCATTAGCAATATTCAAAATTTGTTTTAAACCATATGCTGTCCCTTCAAATGCCGCCCTGACCATATCATCGCGAGTATGATTTAGACGTAAGCCTATCCATGCTCCCGATGCATTAACATCCCAAATAGGGCTACGTTCTCCAGCTAAATAAGGCAGATAAATTAAGCCATTAGCACCAGGTACTGATGATTTTGAAAAGATCTCCAACTGTTCATGGTTATTAACTTCCGGCCAAACCGCCTGATTTAGCCAACTGAATGTCCCCCCAGTTGTCGACATCGCCCCATGGGCCAACCATTGATTAGGAACGATGTGGTATCGGTTCATAAAACGAGGATCAAAGTTCGGCTCTTCTAAGCAAAACGTAATGACCCCTGATGTTCCTGTTGATTCAAAAGCTGTTTCTGGGTCAAGTAGCCCAACGGCAAATGCCGCAGCAGCAGTATCTGCCGACCCTAAAATAATTGGTGTATTTTCTTTTAACCCCGTTTCTTGAGCGGCTTCTTTACTCACTTTACCAACCACAGAAGTGCACTGGTAAATCGGCGGTAAAATATCGTGATTAAACTTCCAATACCTTAATAGTTCTTTTGACCACTTAGGTGCTTTAGACAAAACTACTGCGCCAGAATACGCGGCTTGAGTCGGGTCAATGGCAGCTTTTTGACTTCCTAACTTTAAAGATAAAAAGCTATTAAGTAGCACAACTTTATGAACTTTTTGCATTAATTCCGGCTGTTGTTCTTGTAGCCATCCTAACGTTCCCACCCAACATGCGGACGGACTTGGACTATTACAAGAAAGCGCCCGAACATGCGTTATATTTTCCCCGAGTGTTTGCTGTATGAACCCTTCGGAACGTCCATCAAGATAAGTAATCCCATTTGCGACAGGTTTATTATGTTTATCCAATAAAACCAGCGTTGGGCAAGCAACAGAAAAACTCACAGATACGATATTCTTTACTTGAGAAGTCACTTCTCTGACTGCATCTGCGGTCTTTTTCCAAAAGTCATTTAAGTCGATTTCATGATTTTTGGGAGATTTGGAAATAATATTGGTATCACGTGAAGCCTTTGCCAATAATTCTCCATGGAAATTAAACGCACAAACTTTCACGCTACTGCTACCTGCATCAATTCCCAAATAGACACTGTCCATCATGCTGCCTCCAACGCCTGCTTTTAATTGTTATGTATAATAATTTTAATCGCGTCACCTTTTTGAGCGGTTGCCATGGCCTCGTTGATCTCATCTAAAGCAAATCGGTGAGTTACTAATTTCTCGATATCAATTAAGCCCGAAGAAATCAGTGTCAAGGCTTGCTGGTAGCCTTCTCGACTTAACGCACTGGCTCCTGTAAGAATAAGCTCGTTGTAGTGAATAATATTGACATCAATTTGCGCCATATCATCCTTTGAAAAGCCAGCAAACAGGTTAACTCGTCCTCCTTTTCTAGCGAGTTCCAATGCAGGATTAACTAATCCAGGGATGCCAATAGCAATAATCACAACATCTGCCCCCACCCCTTCCGTCAAGCCTTTTACCACATCCAGTAAGTTTTCTTGCTGGCTATTGACGACACGTGTGGCACCGCAATTTAACGCAGCCTGCTGGCGTTGTTCATTGAGTTCACTAACAATAATATTTGTCGCACCTGAGAAACGCGCAAGTTGCACATGCATTAACCCAATAGGCCCAGCACCAATAATGACCACAGTATCACCGAGCTCAATACCCACATTTTTTTGTCCATTGATACAGCAAGCTAACGGCTCAGCTAATGCTGCAGCTTCAAAAGACATTCCTTGCGGTATCTTAAAGACATTACCCGATGACAAAGCAACCTCGGGTATTCGAACATATTCCGCAAAAGCGCCATCAAATTCATAACCGATTGCTTGGCGGTTTAAACAGACATTTTCTTTACCGATACGACAATAAACACAAGAACGGCATGGCACGACAGGGTCAACAGCGATTGCATCTCCTACATTTAGTTCGGTCACATTTTCACCAACCTCGACAATTTCCCCTGAAAATTCATGTCCTATTACAGAAGGGTAACGTACACCTTTGGTTTTTTTACCGGAAATAATCCGTCCGTCAGTTCCACAAATCGCGGCAGCCTTGACTTTAATAACTACATCGCCTTTACCAACTTGTGGATATTTAACGTCTACCACTCTAAGTTCATTAGGCGCATACAATACCGCTGCTTTCATTTTTTCCTCCCCATGCATAACAGCTATGAACGTTGGTTATTTGCCACCCGCTTGCTTGTATTCCGCGATAGCTTGGTCAACCGAACAATCATCATTGATTAATGCATTCAGAGCCTTAATGACTGCTGTTGGGTTTTCGTGCTGCCATACGAAACGCCCGTACGTCACACCACCAACACCAATATCTAATGCTTTACGTGTATTTGTTAGGAAACTAACAAGATCGCTCCCCATATCGCCACCAGCTAAAGCAACCATCGCTGGGCAGCTATCAACGACAGATTTAAATGTCTCAGGGGAACCAGACCAGAGTGTTTTGATGATATCGACACCTAGCTCAGCACCTGCGCGAACACAGTAAGCGAGATTTTTCGCATCAAAACTGTCTTCAATCATTGGGCCTTTTGGATAAATATGTGCGACTAAAGGCAGTCCTGCGGAAGCAGCGGCTTTCGATACTTGACCTAAAAATGTCAATTGCTGTGCCTGTTCTGGTCCACCCATAATACAGCCGACGGAAATGGCGTCGGCTCCTAAACGAATCGCTTCTTCAACGTCAGCAACGGGTGTGTCATAAGCTTCATGGTAGGGTATGGAATAACTTGTCGCTTTCATGATGATAGAAACATCGGAAGCAACATACGGAGGATAAACCTTTTCAATAATACCTTTATGCATCGTAATGGCATCAGGTGCGCCCGCAACAACCTGTTTCATGACAGATTTAATATCACCAATTCCCGGTAATACACCACGTGTAATCGGATGATCCATAGTAATTGCAAGAAGACGACCAGATTTTTTATTTAATAATCTTTTTAAACGGATTTCTTTTCCTAAAAACATATTGATGACCTCTTTAAATCAATGAGTGAATTAATTAACTAAATTTTGAGGATGGCCAGATAAAAAGGCTTCGATATTGTCCATCATCATGTCTGATAAGGTTTGTATGGCTTCAAAACTAGCCCATGAGATATGAGGGGTAAGAATAAAATTTGATAACTGAGTTAATTTCATCATATAACTTTCTTTTTCTGGTGGTTCTGAAATACAAACATCAAACCCAGCACCTAATATTTTATTATTTATTAAAGCGCCATATAATGCTTCTTCATTAACGATCCCACCTCGTGCAGTATTAATTAAAATACAAGACGGTTTCATCTGCTCGAATTCTGGAAAACTAATTAAATCCCTAGTGGATTTGAGTAATGGACAATGAATAGAGATAATATCGCTTTTCGCAATAACATCTTCAAATGGTGTATATAGTGGGCCCATATTATTTGTGCCTTTGTATGTGGAAAATAGCACCTTCATACCAAAAGCTTTTGCGATATCAGCAACTGCCTTACCTAAGACACCATCACCAATAATACCAAGCGTCGACCCAGATAAATTATTAATTTTATAATCAAAATAACAAAACTGGCCTGACTCTTGCCAACGACCATTTCGTACTGATTGTGCATAGGCTAATAAGCTACGACGTAAGGCTAAAATCAAGGTAAACGTATGCTCAGGAACTGTATTTATTGCATAATTTCTGATATTAGAAACTAATATATTACGCTCATTACAAGCACCAATATCAATCACATCCGTTCCTGTTGCAGCGACAGAAATAAATTTGAGTTGCTTTGCAGCTTCAATAACTTTTTTAGTAATTTTTACTTTATTGGTAATAATAATGTCTGCATTTTTTACTCGCTCAATAATTTCATCTTCCGATGTTTTCCCATACAGTTCTAAACTATATTCTTTATTTATTTCCTTAATATTTATTCCTTCAGGGAAAGTTTCATGATCGAGAAACACGATTTTAACTGTCATTTTTATCACCACCCAATTAATCAACAAAATGAATATCAATTAGACTTTTTGATTTAATAAAATTATATAATTCACTTATCAGGAAGGCATTGTAAGAATGACTAGTTTTCAATGTTAAAAATTGAATATAGTTGTGCAAATGCACAATTTGTTATGAATTCGATCACAAGAATGTGATGAATAAAAAAATCGGCCACTTAAAACAAGTGACCGATTTAAAATAAAGTGAGTTAATAACTCTACATTAGAAAAAGGTTGGCATTTCCTCTATAACATCATATTTATCATCAACAAGATAAATCACTTTCCATTTATCAAATGTAATACAGGGGTGAGATGTCCCAAAGATCAGTATATCGCCAACTTGGAAATCACAATTTTCATCAAAAGATAAAATGGCATGTTGATCCATTAATCCGACTGTTTTTGCACTATTCGTTTGAAAATAGACTGGCTTCCCCTCTCGATATTGCATTAGAGGCTGAGGTAAACCTGCATCAAAGGCGACATCCCTTTTGCCAAAATTAACAATCGCTCGTCCCTTCTCAGGTACTGACTGAATTAATGCCACAATTTCCATCGCTGGCATCAAATCGCCATCTAACTGGCAGGCCATACTATCCCTAACTTTCAATGCTTTCTGGGCTTCATCATAAATACCGTGGTCATGTGTAATATAGCATCCAGGGCGGATCACAAACCGAATAGGTTTAGAAAGATGAAACTCTGCCATTTTTTTACTGACCAGATCATACCAAACTGAACCTGCCCCAGTGATTAATAACTCCCCTGAATAACGTGCAAATACGCCTAAGTTATCCAGTTTTTGACTGGTGGTTAACACTCGCTGTAAAAATTGCTGTATCTCTTCAATATCCTTTTGGGCATCATCGCTATGAATAACGCCTTCATAGAATTCAATGCCAGCAATCATCAAAGAAGGAAGTTTGGTTAACTCGTTTGCCAATGTGATGGCTTCTTCTTCACTTCGACACCCACAGCGTCCACCATTAACCCCTAACTCAATCAGAACATTTATGGTTAAATCTAACGATGAAAAAAAGGCCGCCAGCTGTTTTGCATGAGTCACGTTATCAACACAACAATAAATATTGGCTTGATTTAATTGCACTAACTCTGCAAGTAATCGAATATTGGTTTTACCCACGACTTGATTCGCAATAATGATATTCTGAACACCTGACTCCACTGCCACCTTGGCTTGATAAGCTGTTCCTACACTTAGCCCCCATGCACCTTGAGCAATTTGTCGTTTAAAAATGGCAGGCGTCATGGTGGTTTTACCGTGTGGGGACAACGAAACATTCGCCACATTCGAATAATGCTGCATCCATGCAATATTATTTTCCAGTTCATTACGCTTCACTACCACCGCAGGCAAGCATACATCCTCATGTAGAATATTTACCGAAATACCCTCTTGATTTAATGAGGCTGATTTATGCCCTACGCCTGCTAACACATTCAGTTTCGTCATTTTTTTTCCTCAACTTGCTGGTTACTGGCTTTTGGCTGTGTTTTCTCTCTCGTGAGTAATATTTTCTAGTACTTCTTCACGACTGAGTTTATTTTTTGGTGTTATCAATGTCACAACAACCGCACAGAGCAAACTGATGGCTAATGCAGGGATTACTGGATTACCTAATTTTGCAGACCACTCTGGCGTCAAGATAATCGTTAATGATGTTGAACTCCCCGCAACCAATGCAGCAATACAGCCTTGCCAGTTAAACCGATGCCAGAATTTACCCAACAACACGGTCACACACAGGCCTGACATAATCATTGATATCATTTTTGTAATGTAGCCGATAATGTCATTCGAAGTTAATGCAAAGATAAGTGCTAACAAGATGACGCCAAGTAAGAAGATACGAGATAAATTGATCGCTTTCTCTGGTGGAGGCATCTTACCTGTTACCATTGTATAGATATCACGTAGGATAATAGAAACACCCGCGATAGCATCTGAGCTGCCTGATGACATATTGGCAGACATACCTGCAATCAATACCACCATCGCTAACACATGCGGTAAAGCATTAGTTGCATATAAGAAAGCAAAGCTGCTGTTTTCTAAATTCGGCTCCATCACATGCGTTGCCATCCCGATAATCGCAGGTAGGAACGAAAACCCCATATACAGTAAACCTGTGATAATAAAGGACTGACGGATAGCTTTAGTTGATGCCGCTGAATAAATACGTTGGCGATATGATGGTGTCGCTAACACACCAATGCCAATGACCACAGCCAATGATATCGCAGGTAAAACGCCTAATTTACCAATACCAAATAAAGTAAAGGCGTCAGGGTCTGTACTCTTAACAACAACATCCCAACCACCGACATAGCTTACCGAAGCAACCGCTAGAATGATAAACCCGAGGAATAAAACAATTGATTGAAGTGTATCAATCCATGAAACCGCTTTATAGCCACCAATCCCCACGTAAAAAACAAAGCCAACCGCAATAATGATCTTCGCAACAGTAATATCAATATCTGCCGCCCATGCTAGGTATAAGCCGCCGCCAAGAATATGAGCGCCAAGCCAGCCTATCGATGCTAAGAATATTAATAATGCAACCAAGTTTTTCACTAGACGGCTGCCACCTGTGTAATAGCAAATCTCTTCACTCATGGTCATAAAGCGATAATTTCTTACTGGCGCAAATAACCAAGCCGTTAGTAAGATCCCCGTCGCTCCACCAATCCCATACAACATTCCCGCCCAGCCATTGGAATAACCAAAACTGACTGCACCGATACTTGAGCCCGTTCCCACCATCGTACCGACGGTTGAACCGAGAGTGAGTAACATTGGGAGCTTTCTGCCCCCAAGAATGAAGTCTTCACCCGTTTTTTGATGCCTTGTGACGTACCAACCCACAGACATCATCACAAATGCATATAACAAAAACCACATTAAGAAATTATCATGTTCCATAGTAGCCTCTCATCGCCTTAGCAATTAAGATTTGAATTTGCTGTTGAAGCAGGTGATATCCACTTCAACCATACAATCGACGACAAGGTCAGCAACAAAACACACCCGTGCAGGTGGGTTATCTGCAAAGAATTGCTGAAATACTTTATTAAAAGATTGGAAATAGCGCGCATCACTTAATACCACTTTCATATGCACAATATCTTGCGTAGCAAATCCCGCATCTTTCATAATGTTTAAACAATTCTCGATAGCCAATTTAGATTGAGCGATAATTCCGCCATCAATCACTTCCCCGTCAATCATGGGTGTTTGCCCTGAAACATACAGCCATCCGTCCGCTAACACGGCTTTAGCAAAAGGTAAAGATTGCCCGCCAGTACCTTTTGAGCCTTCAATTCCGAATCTTTTAATCATTTTTTTCTCTCTTTTATTTATTTCTTTCTAAGAATTTACCTGCTCTATTCCCTGTCATTTCTTTTTTGGTATAGGTCAGAACACCATTAACAAACACATATTCAATGCCATCTGCTTTTTGTTTTGGGTCTTGGAATGTGGCTGTTTCATTAATTTTTTCAGGGTCAAATACAACGATATCTGCAAAATAATTTTCTTGGATAAGGCCTCTATCCTTTAAAGAAAAACGTTGTGCTGACATACCTGTCATTTTGTAAATCGCAGTGGTCATTGGGAAAAGCTGCTCATCACGGCTATAGTGGCTAATAACTCGTGGGAAGGTGCCCCAAAGGCGTGGATGTGGATTAGGGTCACGTGGTAAGCCATCAGAGCCCACCATACTGCTTGGGTGCTGTAACACACGACGCACATCGTCTTCGTGCATTTGGAAATAAATCGCTCCCGCAGGCACAATTTTTTCAGCAACTTGGAAAATATCGCTACTCCACATAGCGGCTATTTCTTTTAATGTTTTACCTGCGACTTCAGGGAATGGCGTTGACCAAGTGACTAGAATGTCATAGTCTTCAGTGACTTGTGTGATATCTAAGTTTGATGAACCAGCACGATATGGATAACAATCGCAATTGATATCCTGCATGGCTTGGTATTTTTCAATGAGGGCAAGCGTTTCTTTTGTGCGTCCCCAGTTTTTTGCCCCAGCACACTTATGGTGGGAAATTTGCACAGGAACTTTTGCATGACGACCAATATGGAAGGCTTCATACATCGCATCAATGATACCGTCATATTCAGTTCGCATATGAGTGGTATAAATTCCCTGATGCTCTGCTAATAATTCAGCCAACTCACAAATTTCTTCAGTCGAAGAATTAATCGCATTACCGTAAGATAAACCAGTGCTTAATCCTAAAGCCCCTCCATCTAACGCAGAGGCCAATACTTGCTTCATATGAGCGATATTGTCTGGCGTCGCGGGTTTTAATAAGTCTGTCACACAATTATTTCTTAAGGTTGTATGCCCTATTAATGTCGCAACATTGACGGTTGGCATCACATTATTAATTTTTTGTTTATAACTGGCTAAATCAGCAAATTGAAATTCGTTTAATTCACCTAATAAATTAATTGGGTCAGGAACTTCGCCCTTTAATGTTGCACAGGCTGCACTGATACCACAATTACCGACAATAATTGTCGTTACACCTTGTGATGTTTTTTCGATATATTCAGGCTTATCAATCACAATTAAATCGTCATGAGTATGCACATCAATAAATCCAGGTGATAAAATTAAACCTGAGCAATCAATTATTTTTTCAGCATCTTCACTTATATTTTTTGATATTTTAATAATCCGTTCATCTTTAACGGCAATATCACTGACAAACTCACTTTTACCACTACCATCTATTACAGTGGCATTTTTAAAAACATAATCGTATTTCATTTGAATATCTCTTTAAGATTAATTAGTTTGATTTTTAAATGCGACATATGCAGATATAAATGCTCTCGCTTTTTCTCTGGTTTTCTCTGGTGTTTGGCCTATTCGATAAAGATCATTTCCCAACCCTGCACCATGGCAGCCAATACTTAGGTATTCATGCAAGTTATTCGGAGTGATGCCTCCTACCGCATAAATGGCAATATTTTTTGGGATCACTGACATCAGCGATTTCACATAATTAACCCCGAAAGGCGCTGTAGGAAAAATTTTTAAATTAACAGCACCGGCGTCAATCGCGGTAAAAGCTTCTGTTGCTGTTGCACAACCTGGAAATATTTCCATCTTATTTTCAAGAGCAGTCGTGATCACAGAAACATTAATGTTGGGTGTGACAATAATTTTAGCGTTCATTATTGCCAACTTTTCAACATTGCTTTTATTGAGTACAGTACCGGCACCGATTTTTAATTTATCGCCGTAGTTTTCAATCGCTAATGGAATACTTTTTTCCCACTCGGGAGAGTTAAGAGGAATTTCTATATAATTAAAACCTTCATCTGCAAGGATAGCGATATGTTCTAAAACTTCGTCAGGTTTTATTCCACGTAATATTGCAATAAGCGGTATTTCATTTTTAGAATTCATAACAATCACCTAATAAAAAACCATTAATAATATTTATTTGTATTGCGTTTCTTTTAATATTGAAATTGCACCCAATCCAGAAAAAGGCTGTTCCTTTTTATCGTCTAATAGGTGTATTTCCCCAGTGAAATAACTATCGTTTTTAATTAACTCTTGAAGTGCATCCGCCAAAATAGGTTTTCCACTAATAACAATTTTTATATCGCTAGTAATATTAAGAGCTTGGCTATGTTTTATTGCGAGTAAATCTGACGCCAAAATAGCTCCCAATAAAAAACTTGAGCGTTGGTCAAGTGTCGCTTCCGTGAAAAGGTCTAGTAGCCTCACCGAAAAACAACTTCTTGCAATCCCTACTTGCAGACTAAGCTCAGCACCTTTGCGTAAATATTCTTTATCTAAACATTGAACAAACTGGTGTTCTAAAGAGCTGGCTAAGATAGTCTGGTGCGTTAATGTATCGAAAATCTCCCCTGCCATCGTTGTTGCCAATGCAACCACATTATTATTTTCATCAAGACGTACAAACTTAGAATGCGAGCCGGGCAAAATGACTAAGGCAGGGCCAAGATCCGGTTGCTGTGTTAGAATGCCAAAAACTTCAACTTCTTCACCACGCATTACATCTATGCTTTCAATTGAATCAAACGTCATATTTGCCACGTTATTTTTAACGCCTGGTATAAAAATAATCGGCTTTTCACTGATTTCTTTGATAACACAAGGCATTGTGGCTTTAGCAAGTTGCTGCATTGAAACCGGGGTCACTTGGTGAGGTAAGTGACACAGCCCAATTTCGGATGTAATCATGCCTGATGCAACGAGCTGATAATTTTCTCTTTCTTCAGCATTCACTCCTGATAACAGCTTATCTAGCACTGTTTTTATCGATTGAATTAACAGCGTTTTATCGCCATTTTTTGCACAATCCCTAATACCAACTTCAACACTTTGTTCACGAACAACCGCGTTATTTTTCCATGCTCTAACTCGGGTATTCGTTGTCCCTGTATCAATGGTCACTATCAACATGTTTATCCCTTTAAAATAACGGAACATCGTTCCTTTTTTAATAACATACATTAAAATATAGGAATGTCGTTCCGATTTAATAAGAATAACGACAGAGATCACAATCAAAAAATCAAATTCAATGAAGATCAATACATTACGTACTGCATGTTTTTTCAGAGAAAAAGATAACATCGAGGTAAAAATGGAACGACGTTTAAATAATGAGTACAATGAAAGAGCTTAGCGTGAGTGAGGAGCCTACGATGACGAAAGAAAGTCAAGCAAACTCGTCGAGTATCGACAGAGTACTGACCATACTTGAAGAGATTAGTAACCATTCTGACGGAATTTCTTTGGCCGAATTGGTCAAGAATACGGAGATTCCAAAAACTACGGCTTTTCGCGTATTAGAAACACTAAAAGAACGCCAATATGTCAGCTTAGACCATCTTACAGAACGCTATAACCTTGACTTAAAAAGCCTTGAACTAGGCATTAAAGGCTTAATGAATGTTAATTTAGTCGAAGTTTCAATCCCTTATTTAAAAACGTTGTCGAGTTCAACGTTTGAAACTTGCTTTTTAGGGGTTTATAACAGTGGCCATGTGGTCTACCTCTATAAAAGTGAAGGAACGCTATCCATTCAAACCTCCGCAAAACTGGGTGCTCGACTACCCGCTTATTGTACTGGTATAGGAAAAGCTTTATTAGCCTTCCAACCGTTAGAAGAAATTGATGCAGTACTGGATAAACCGTTAACCAAATACACCGAAAAAACAGTTATCGACCGCATGAAACTGTATGAAGTTTTGGCTGATATCCGTATAAAAGGTTTTTCTTTAGATGATGAAGAAAATGAAGAAGGGCTTACCTGCGTAGCTAGGCCGATATTTAATTATACCGGTAATGTGATCGGCGCGATTAGTGTCGCTGGGCCGACTCACAGAATGGTTTCCAAAATAGACCGTGTTAATGAAGAACTTGCCCACGTTTGCTTACTGATTTCCCGCCGCCTTGGCTATATCGAGCCAACCAGCACTAAATAAAACAAAAAACCCCATCTCATATGAGATGGGGTGCCAAAATAGCAATATTTGTTGTTTACACAAGAACAAGTTGTACAAAAGCAATGTACTGGCCCACCTCCTTGTGGAACCCAACCTAATGGCGAT
Source organism: Providencia sp. PROV141 (assembly GCF_028481645.1). Lineage (NCBI taxonomy): Bacteria > Pseudomonadati > Pseudomonadota > Gammaproteobacteria > Enterobacterales > Morganellaceae > Providencia > Providencia sp. PROV141. Next base: position 183,385 of record NZ_JAMPPR010000006.1, read on the forward strand.
TTCTCACCAATTGATACCGACGAGTCAGGTATTCGATAGGTGCACTCCAAATGTGCACTAAACGGCAGAATGGGAAGAGTAAAAATATCGTCATCCCCAACACAATATGCAGTTTAAAAACGATACCAACACCTTCTAGGTAATTGGATGCCCCCCAATGGAATGTCACAATAGACTGCGCCCATCCCACTAATTTCAGCATTTCGCTGCCATCCATATGTTGTGCTGAGAATGGAATGGTAAGTAACCCTAAGCAAACTTGTACCACCAGCAAGGTTAAAATCATGATGTCACCGAAGGATGAAGTTGCTCTCACTCTTGGATTCGTTAGGCGGCGTTTCAATAACATCGCGCCACCAATTAACATCATCACACCTGCTGCGCCCCCACCAATCATTGCCATTAGCTGCTTAATATGCATTGGCAAGAAAGATTCATACATCCAATGAGGCGTTAACATACCTAAAAAGTGCCCGACAAAAATCCCAATAATCCCCAAATGGAATAAGTTTGATGCCAAACGCATGTTCTTTTTATCCAACATTTGGCTAGAACCCGCTCGCCACGTGTATTGCCCATAATCGTAACGTAGCCAACTACCGACAATAAACACCGTCCCAGCGATATAAGGGTAAATATCGAAGAAAAATTGATTGATAAAATTCATTTTTGAACTCCTACATGGCTGCCCACACTGAGATCCAAATACTGCGGTACCACCGCATTGGCGAAGCGATGCTGATGTGCCGCCACTTCGCTACCACATGTTTTTTCATCGGCAAAAAATTTCACTTGCTCCTCTTCCCAAACCGCATCTAGCGCCTCTGGGGTGTCATCCCGTACTTCGGTTGCCACTTGTTTGCTTAATTGCTCCGCCGCAATATCGCTATGAGAAAGCTCAAGTAAAAAATCAAATAAAACGGAGAAACGGCTTTCTCGCTGTTTCAGCCTTTCTCCTAGCAACGCTAAAATTGGCGCAATATCCTGTAGCCCCTCGAGAGTTTCATTACTCGGTAATACCGTTAGATATTCCAAATAAATGGGCAAATGGTCGGGTAATTCACGGCAATCAATTTGCAAACCGTGTTGCTGATATTGAGCCATTAAATCAACCATCGCTTGTCCTCGGTCTCGGGACTCACCATGTACATGCTCAAATAGCAATAATGATGTTGCGCGCCCTCTATCAAACAGCTCACAATATTGCGCCTGCATATCAAGTAAGTCTTCGTTGAGATACTCGCGCACAAACACCATCAATTGAACAGCCCGTGTGACTGGCAGCTCATCAGCCTGTTCTAGTGCTTCAATGAGCTCATCGCGATGTAACCAAAGCGCTTCCGAAGGGTATTCCAATAACCGAGAAATCACTTTTAGTGTCATCATAGTGCTTTCTCCTGATTATTTTTTGGTGTGATATCAATGGCATCAATGCGCCTGCTATTAAATAAATTCGCTTTGCTATCGCTGCCATGGCAACCATCACCAAAACTAAAGCCACAAGCTTTGGCTTCAGGGAATGCTTCGCGTGCCAATTCTCGATGACTGGATGGAATGACAAAACGGTCTTCATAGTTAGCAATGGCTAAATAACGGTACATTTCTTGTGCCTGAGCTTGTGTTAAGCCAACTTGCTCTAACGCGCTGGTATCACATTGGTTTTCCACGGTTTCTGCCCGTTTAAAATGGCGCATTGCTAACATACGTTTTAACGCCAATAACACCGGTTCCGTATCTCCCGCCGTTAATAAATTAGCAAGGTATTGCACTGGAATGCGTAAGCTTTCTACATCTGGCAATACACCGTTATTGGCTAAGAGCCCTGAATCCGCTACTGACTGGATCGGTGACAAAGGTGGCACATACCACACCATTGGTAACGTGCGATATTCAGGGTGCAGTGGCAGAGCTAAGCGCCATTCCATCGCCATTTTGTACACTGGGGATTTCTGTGCCGCATCGATCACGCTTAATGGGATCCCTTGTTTTTGCGCTTCTTCAATCACTTTTGGATCATGAGGATCAAGGAAAACATCAAGTTGGCTCTGGTAAAGGTCAGTTTCCTTTTCTACACTGGCCGCCGACTCAATTTTGTCCGCGTCATACAGCAATACACCTAAATAACGGATACGACCAACACAGGTTTCAGAGCAGACCGTTGGCATGCCTGACTCAATACGTGGATAACAGAAAATACATTTTTCTGATTTACCACTTTTCCAATTGAAATAGATTTTTTTATACGGGCAACCGGTTAAGCACATACGCCAGCCGCGGCATTTGTCTTGGTCAATCAACACAATACCGTCTTCTGAGCGCTTATAAATTGCCCCACTTGGGCAAGTCGCGACACACGCTGGGTTTAAACAATGTTCACAAAGGCGTGGTAAATACATCATGAATGTATTCTCAAACTGCCCATACATCTCTTTTTGAATATGTTCAAAGTTTTTATCTTGGGCTCGTTTGGCGAATTCACCGCCTAAATCATCTTCCCAGTTTGGTCCCATTTTGACATTACTCATTCGCTCGCCAGTAATTAATGAACGAGGACGTGCTGTCGGTACGTGCTTGCCTTCTTTGGCATTTTTTAAATGGCCGTAGTCATAATTAAACGGCTCATAATAATCATCCAAGGCAGGTACATCTGGGTTAGCGAAGATTTTCGATAAAACCCCCACTTTGTTTCCCATCCGTGGAACCAATTTACCCTTAATGGTGCGGATCCAGCCGCCTTTCCATTTCTCTTGGTCTTCCCAATTTTGGGGATAACCAATACCCGGTTTGGTTTCGACGTTATTAAACCATGCGTATTCTACCCCTTCGCGGCTAGTCCACACGTTTTTACAGGTCACTGAGCAAGTATGACAACCAATACATTTATCAAGGTTTAGCACCATGCCGACTTGAGAACGAATTTTCATTATGCTTTCTCCTTTCCGCTCAAGGTTTGCTGGTAGGCATCACCTTCACCATCCAGCCAGTCAACCTGTTTCATTTTGCGAACAACCACAAATTCATCACGATTAGAACCTACTGTTCCGTAGTAATTGAAGCTATAGGCAAGGTGCGCATAGCCACCGATCATATGGGTCGGTTTCGGGCAAACACGCGTGACCGAGTTATGAATTCCGCCACGTTGAGCCGTAATTTCAGAGCCGGGTAAGTTGATCAGCCGTTCTTGGGCGTGGTACATCATGATCATGCCATCAGGAATACGTTGGCTAACGATCGCTTTGGCGGTTAATGCCCCATTACTGTTAAAAGCTTCAACCCAATCGTTATCTTCAACACCCAGTTCGCGGGCATCTTCTTCGCTAAGCCAAACAACTGGGCCACCGCGGCCTAACGTCAACATTAATAAGTTGTCGCTGTAAGTAGAGTGGATCCCCCATTTTTGGTGCGGTGTTAAAAAGTTCAGTGCTTTTTCAGGGAATCCATTCGATTTTTTCCCCATAAGAGGCTGAGCCGCTCGTGTGTCAATCGGTGGGCGATACACCACAAGGCTTTCCCCAAAGGCACGCATCCATTCGTGATCTTGATACAATTGCTGACGACCACTGAGCGTCCGCCATGGGATCATTTCATGCACGTTGGTATAGCAAGCGTTGTAGGAAACATGTTCATCTTCTAAACCTGACCACGTCGGGCTGGAAATGATCTTACGTGGTTGTGCCACAATATCGCGGAAACGGATTTTTTCATCTTCTTTGTAGCGCGCTAAATGCGTATGGTCGCGCCCTGTAACCTTACTTAATGCATCCCATGCTTTTACTGCTACTTGCCCATTGGTTTCAGGCGCGAGTGTTAAAATGACCTCCGCTGCATCAATGGCAGTGTCAATTTTAGGGCGGCCTGCATTGATCCCTTCTTGCTGGGTTTTATTCAGTTTTTTCAGGAAATCAACTTCATCTTGCGTATTCCAACTGATGCCTTTCCCACCGTTCCCTAATTTGTCCATTAATGGGCCAAGGGAGGTAAAACGCGCGTAAGTATTGGGGTAGTCACGTTCGACACAAATAATGTGCGGTGCAGTTTTTCCTGGAATAAGCTCACATTGCCCTTTTTTCCAATCTCTCACATCAAAAGGTTGTGCCATCTCGGCTGCACTATCATGTTGAATCGGCAACGTCACTACATCCGTTTCTTTGCCTAAGTGCCCAATGCTGACTTCAGAAAATGCTTTGGCAATCCCCTTATAAATTTCCCAGTCACTTTTGGATTCCCAAGCTGGGTCGACTGCTGCTGACAATGGGTGAATAAATGGATGCATATCCGAGGTATTCATATCGTCTTTTTCATACCAAGTAGCGGTCGGTAAAATAACGTCTGAGAACAGGCAGGTGCTCGACATTCTGAAATCGAGAGTCACCACTAAGTCAACCTTCCCTTCTGCTGCTTTATCTTGCCATTCCACTTCTTCCGGTTTGACGCCGCCTTGTTGGCCTAAGTCTTTGCCTTGAATACCATTTTCAGTACCCAATAAATATTTCAATAAATATTCATGGCCTTTCCCTGCGGACCCCAATAAATTTGAACGCCAAATAAACAGGTTACGAGGGAAGTTTTGTGGGTCATCAGGCTGTTCTGCTGCAAAGCGAATATTCCCTTCCTTCAATTGCTTAACGGTATAGTCTGTGGGTGACATACCTTCATTTTGTGCATTCTTCGCAATATTTAATGGATTTACATTTAATTGTGGTGCTGACGGCAGCCACCCCATGCGTTCTGCACGTACATTCATATCAACCAAACTGCCGCTAAAGGCATGTTTATCGGCTAGAGGCGACAGCAACTCTTCTGTTCCCACCGTTTCATAGCGCCATTGGCTTGAATGGTTATAAAAGAATGATGTGCTATTCATGTGCCGTGGTGGGCGCTGCCAATCAAGGCCAAAAGCAAGTGGCGTCCAGCCTGTTTGTGGGCGTAATTTTTCCTGCCCAACATAGTGAGACCAGCCACCACCGCTTTGCCCCACGCATCCACAGAAAATCAACATATTGATAATCGCACGGTAAGTCATATCCATGTGATACCAGTGGTTAATCCCTGCCCCGACAATCACCATCGCACGTCCGTGAGTTTTCTCTGCGGTATCCGCAAATTCACGGGCGATGCGAATGATATTTTGGCGGCTCACCCCAGTGACTTTTTCAGCCCATGCAGGGGAATACGCTTTCATATCATCATAATCAACCGCACAGTTTTCATCACCGAAACCACGGTCAATGCCGTAGTTAGCAAGCATCAAGTCATACACGCTAGTAACCAGTGACTCGCTGCCATCGGCAAGCTGAATACGTTTCGCGGGTAATTTATGCAGTAAGATATCTTTCAGTTCAACGCTTTGAAAATGTTCACTTTCTAAACCACCAAAGTATGGGAAGCCAACCTCAACAAATTCATCGTGCGTATCCGCAAGGCTGAGTTGCATTTTGACCTGGTGCGCATCTTGCCCTGCACGCGGTTCTAAGTTCCATTTTTGGCTATTATCCCAACGGAACCCCATTGAACCTTGTGGAGCACATAATTCGCCCGTCTCTTCATCAATCGCGATGGTTTTCCATTCGGCATTTTTCTCTTCGCCTAAAGAATCAACGAGATCCGAAGCACGCAGCATACGCCCAGCAACATAGGCACCATTTTCGTGCTTATCGAGCATCACCAACATAGGCATATCAGTGTAAGTACGCACATATTCACGGAAGTATTCTGCTTCACGTTTTACATGGAACTCATTGAGGATCACATGCCCCATCGCCATTGCCATGGCGCTATCTGTTCCTTGTTTCGGGTTCAACCAATGGTCACAGAATTTAGTGATTTCTGCGTAATCTGGCGTGACAGCAACAGTTTTCGTCCCTTTGTAGCGGACTTCTGCAAAGAAGTGAGCATCTGGCGTACGGGTTTGCGGGACGTTCGAGCCCCAAGCAATAATGTAGGATGAGTTATACCAGTCCGCTGATTCTGGTACGTCCGTTTGCTCGCCCCACGTCATTGGGGATGCTGGCGGTAAGTCGCAATACCAATCGTAGAAGCTCAGGCAAGCTCCACCGATAAGGGATAAATAACGGGCGCCTGAGGCATAGGAAACCATTGACATAGCGGGAATTGGAGAAAAGCCAACAATGCGGTCAGGACCAAATTCTTTAATCGTCGCGACGTTTGCCGCTGCAATCAGTTCATTCACTTCTTGCCAACTTGAACGAACAAAACCCCCACGACCACGAGCTTGTTTATAGCTTTGTGCCTTTTGTGGGTCATTGATAATAGATAGCCACGCTGCAACAGGGTCTTGCTGCTCTGCTTTTGCTTCACGCCACAATTTAAGTAAGCGCTTGCGCATCATTGGGTATTTAACACGGTTTGCGCTGTATAAATACCATGAATAGCTCGCCCCACGAGGGCATCCTCTTGGTTCATGATCAGGTAGGTCTGGACGAGTACGTGGGTAATCCGTCTGTTGGGTCTCCCAAGTGACTAATCCATTTTTGACATAAATTTTCCAGCTACAAGAGCCAGTACAATTAACACCATGGGTGGAACGCACGACTTTGTCATGCTGCCAACGGCTACGATAACCATCTTCCCAATCACGGTTTACATTTAATTCTTGCCCGTGATCACCTGAAAAGGTCTCGCCTAACTGCTTAAAATACCGAAATCTGTCTAAAAACTTGCTCATCGGATTGCCTCCAAAGAGACGGCGACCGGCGCCGTACATTGCTAAAATTGATTTTTATGACTTGTTATTATTTGTGTTTACGGCCATATACCAGCCATGTGATAAACACACAGGAAAGATAAAATACAAAAAACACTTTCATCGCATCTGCCGGTGAACCCGTCAGTGTTAGTGATGTACCGAACGCTTTTGGAATAAAGAAGCCACCTATTGCCCCAATTGCAGAGATAAACCCTAGAGCCGCAGCACTTTCTGTTACCGCCTCTTTTTGGGCTTCTTGCTCTGAAGCACCTCTTAAGATGGCTTTGTCCATAGTTAATTTACGGAAAACGACAGCAATCATTTGGAAGGTTGAGCCACTGCCTAGCCCTGCCGTTAAAAACAGCACCATAAATACGCCATAAAACGCCCCGAAAGAGCCTCCTTGACCGTTTTCTGGTAACGTAAAAAATAGCAAGCCGGAGAAAACAGCCATGACCACAAAGTTCAGTAATGTGACTTTCACACCGCCAAAACGGTCAGACAACATGCCGCCGACTGGACGAGCTAGTGCTCCGAGGAAAGGACCAAAAAAGGCAAACTTCAAAATAATGACATCTGGAAACTGTGTTTTCGATAACATAGCGAAACCGGCAGAAAAACCGATAAACGAGCCGAATGTCGCCAGATATAACAGGCTTAATACCCATAGATGACCCCGTTTCAAAACAGGTAATTGCGCTTTAAGAGATGCCTTATTCGCCGCTAAATCATTCATGCCAAACCAAGCCATCACAGTAAAAAGCAGCAGAAATGGCACCCAAATCCAAGCGGCATTTTCTAACCACAACGTTGAGCCATCCGGCTGAGTCGCTCCAGTTCCACCCACAAAAGTAAATACGCCGACGCCTACAATGAAAGGAGCCACCAATTGCATGACACTGACGCCTAAATTGCCTAACCCACCATTTAGACCAAGTGCCCCGCCTTGGCGAGCTTTAGGAAAAAAGAAGCTGATGTTGGCCATACTGGATGCAAAGTTAGCGCCAGCAAAACCACAAAGTAGGGAAATAATGACAAAGACTTGATAAGGCGTGGCTGGGTTTTGAATCGCATAACCTAGCCAAATACATGGGATCACTAAAAATAGTGTACTAATCGCCGTCCAGCGACGCCCACCAAAAATAGGAATAACGAATGAATAAGGGACTCTTAATAAAGCGCCTGAAACGGAAGGTAATGCGGTTAATAAAAATAATTGGTCTGTCGAAAAATTAAAACCCACTTTATTTAAGTTAACCGCAACTGCACTAAATAACATCCATACGCAAAATGCGAGCAATAAACATGGAATAGAAATCCATAAATTACGATTTGCAATACGCTGCCCCGTTTGCTGCCAAAACTGAGTATCTTCAGGACGCCAATCCTGTATAACTCCGTTATTTGACGGTGCAACTACGTTATTAACATTATCTCGTTGAGACATAAATCACCCCGATAAATACAATTTCTGCTCGCAGTGTGTGGCGAATAGACCACCGTGAAGCTGATCTAAATCAAGAGAGACTTAAATGAAATATGCGGGATTTTTTTCGTTAACCACCAGAGGAGTATTAGGAGTACACACCAATAACAAATTGAATTAAAACAAAAAAATTCATTACTCAGTAATTTTATATATTGGGATTTAAAGCGAATATCTCAATGGGATATTAAGGAGTAATACCGAAGTGGCATATTCAATTTTATATAATAGATAAACAATATCTACGTTATCAAAAATAATAAACATGTACCGTAGAAAGGATTATTTATGTCTATTGCTTATCACCGATTTTCAATCATTAACCAAGTTATTGGTTTAATGTTATTGATTGCCGTACTCGGTATTATTGGCATGACAATCTCAAATAGTATGATCATTAGTGTGCAAGGAAATGCACATGCAATTAATAAATCAGGCTCATTGCGGATGCAAAGCTATCATTTACTTTCATTAGTACCACTCAACCAATATTCTGACGTATATGTAAGTGAACTTGAAAAAAATTTATTAAGCGATGAACTGACACAAGTCGTCGAAATAGAAGATTTAAAACCGCAATTTTCTGAGATTTATCAATATTGGGTTACAGAATTAAAACCTGCACTTAACCATGCAGTTTCGCCTAATGATGCACGGCTTGCGGTCGTTACTTTTGTTAATAAGCTTGATGCATTAGTTCGCAATATTGATGAAAAAACAGAACGAAAGATAACCTATGTAGCAATCACTCAAATGGTATTTATTAGCCTCGTTTCGTTGCTGCTTATTTTTGCTATCTGCCATTTTAGAAAGAAAATTTATACACCTTGGCTTAAGTTACTTCATATGGTGAATGCGATTAGTCACCAAGATTTTAGTCAGCGCTTTCCTGTAGGCAAAAAACAAGATGAGCTAAATTCACTGGGCCAAACGTTAAATCAAATGTCGGATGAGCTTGCACAAAGTTACCATCAATTAGAATCTCGAGTTATCGAAAAAACGACTGACCTGCAAAATAAAAATAAAGTATTACTCTATTTATACCAATCTAATCGCACATTACATGCCATTGGGCCACTATCAGTCAGGTTAGAAAAAGTATTATCTGAGCTTAAAAACTTAATACCGCTACAGAATATCAGCTTGAGACTATACGAAGAAAATAATGATGCCTGCTTTCATGAAATTTATTGTCCAGAAAACAAGGAAGACTCACTCAAGTCACCCAAGGTAGCTGAACACATTAAAGTAATATCATGGGAGATTTCCGATAATTTACAGCGTTATGGCATGATTTTGGCTGAAATAGATATAAATCAGCCATTATCTGAAGAGCAAAATAATTTAGTGCTGATGTTAGTTAAACAAATTGCGGGAATGCTAGCAATGGAGCACCAATTAGAACAACAACAGCAGTTACTGATTATGGATGAACGCTCGGCGATTGCGAGAGAATTACATGATTCCATCGCGCAATCATTATCTTGTCTCAAAATGCAAATTAGTTATCTGCAAATGCAACCTAAAACATTGCCAACTAAGCACCAAGAACTATTAAACGAAATGCGTAATGAAATAAATTCCGCTTATAGCCAATTACGTGAACTTTTAACAACCTTCAGGCTAAAATTAACTGAACCCGGCTTATTTCCTGCTTTAGAAAGCACAATCCAAGAATTCAGTCAGCGCCTTGGTTTTCAAATTGGATTAAATTACCAAATTCCAGCAAAAAGCCTCTCTCCACATCAATCTATCCATATTATCCAGATAATCCGAGAAGCTTTAAGCAATATTCTCAAACATGCTAATGCAAACTGGTCACAAGTCTCATTAATTGAAAATAACGGATTAATCACTATGACGATAGAAGATAATGGGGAAGGGATTCAGCCTCAGCCAACAAAAAATAACCATTACGGATTGATTATTATGAGAGAGAGAGCTCTGAGCCTAAATGGGAAATATCAAATTTCGCCAAGAGTTCAAGGAGGCACTACTGTAAATGTCGTATTTCCACTGACTGTGGCTTAATTGAATTGGAGTAACTCATTAATGAAAAATGAAAATAAACTAACTGGGCAATCCACCATTTTACTGATTGATGACCACCCAATGCTACGTAACGGTGTTAAACAATTAATTAGTTTAGAACCCACATTAAAGGTAATTGGTGAAGCAGACGATGGAATAACGGGTATTAAAATTGCTGAAGAGCAAGACCCCGATTTAATTCTATTAGATCTCAATATGCCGGGTATGAATGGCTTTGAAGTACTCGACAATTTACGTAGCCGCGAACTTTCAGGCCGTATTATCTTATTTACAGTATCCAATTACGGTGAAGACTTAATTAATGCATTAAAACGAGGTGCTGATGGCTATTTACTGAAAGACATGGAACCCGAAAAATTAATTATTGCATTAAAAGAAGCAGCAAGTGGAAAAATGGTCGTTAGCCCAACGCTCACCTCCATTTTAGCTGAATCCTTAAGAGATAACCGAGCCTCTACAGAGCATAATTTATCGGCATTAACCCCAAGAGAAACCCATATCCTAGATTTAATCTCTCAAGGGCTATCAAATAAGATGATTGCTAATAAATTACAAATCACAGAGAGCACCGTCAAAGTTCATGTCAAACACCTACTAAAGAAACTCAATTTAAAATCGCGTGTTGAAGCGGCTATTTGGGTTTTACAACAAAAGTAATGACACAGCACCTTAACTTAATGCATCAAGCCATGGCTGTTGTTTTGGGTAACGTCGACGATAGCCATGCATAGCAACAGACAATTGAATCAGATCCGTAAACCTTGTCGGGTCCAAGCTGGTTTGCTTTTTAATTTGCTGTAACCGATAACTTAATGTATTTCTGTGAATGCCTAATTGCTGTGCGGTACTGCCTATTTCTCCATTTTGCGATAGGAATAACTCAAGGGTTTCAATCAAAATATCCCCCGAATCATGCAACAATATTTTATGGCAAATATCCAAAAAGAAATTAAATAGATAGCTATTTTCCAATTCATTAAAGAGGCACAACGATGCCATTTCTTTAAATAGAAAAACTTGTTTATCGGGCACCGTTAGCCGGCCAACTTCAATGACTGAACGTGCAAAATGAACGGCATCCCTCACATGTTCCTGCGTATCTGCTTGAACACCAACACCAATATAATATTGGCTAAGCTGGCTATCTAGAATGAAATGAAGATTAGGAATAAATGATTCATGTTGATAATACGCTGATGGAAATAGCATCAAAATTTCGCGGCTATTAAGTAATAACACATCACTTTTTTCCATGGCTGATAATTCAGTAATGATCGTATCGAGTATTTCAGGACGATACTGAATAGCTTCAATATTAATAATCACAGGAATAGTCGGTAAAGTGAATGCAAAACCAGAGTTATGCAGTTTGAGTAACGCACTGCGCCCCTGTGCTTGCGTTGTACTTTCTATAAACTGGACAAATAACATATCACGCAAACGGTGCTGCCAATTAATACTACGCCGCTCAATTTCTTGTTGAATTAGCAGCTCAGCCGTCAGTATGGCAAGCTCGGCATAACGCTGGATCACAACAGGGTCACCACTCACCCCAATGACTAATTCCACTTTATCTGCCACAACAATCGGATGGTTTATCCCCGGAGCTACATTCGAATAAGCTCGCGCTTCATTTTCATTGTAAATAGTGATCCGTTTGCCGCAGCGAATCACTTCCACTGCGGCTTCATGAATTTCACCAATACGCTTTTTTTCCCCTGAGGCGATAATCACGCCCTGACTATTAATCACATTGACGTTGTGATGGATAATCCCCATTGCACGTGTGACAATATCATTGGCTAATTTTTCAGTCAGTAGCATCTTACCGCCTCACTTTAGGGTTTTATTTGCTTATTCGGATTCGCGAGTACGGTTCGCAGCAAATTTTCTGCTGTATCTGCCAAGTAACGCTCACCATTTGTCATGGCTTGCTCAAGGGAAATCGGCCCAGGGCACAATGACCACATTGCGCTAATGCCATGTTGATATAGGATACGGCTATCTTCACTATATCCTCCACAAAGCGCAATAACAGGCACACCATACTGGCTGGCCATACGAGCCACTCCGACAGGAGCCTTACCGTTCGCACTTTGGCTATCAAGCCGCCCTTCTCCTACAATGACTAAATCCGCTTGTTGAATATAGGATTTTGCACCAAGGAGCCCCAAAACGAGATCGATTCCTTTTTCGAGCTTTGCCGAAACAAACCAACGAAGCCCAGCACCTAATCCACCCGCTGCACCACTGCCGGCCTCCAGCGAAACATCTTTTCCCGTTATGGCTGACATTAATTTCGCATAGTGGGTCATCCCCATTTCAAGCTGGTCGAGTGTGGCTTTGTCCGCTCCCTTTTGGGGACCATAAATATAAGTCGCACCGTTATTGCCTAATAAAGGATTTTCAACATCGCAAGAGACATTAAATTCAACCTTAGCGGCTCGCGAGTCAAATTTATCAAAATCAATCTTTGCAATATTAATGAGGTCTTTACCGCAAATTGGCGCCTCAATAAGCTGAGAATTTTTATCATAAAACAAAGCACCTAGTGCTTGAGCAAACCCTGCACCACCATCATTAGTTGCACTTCCTCCTATCCCTATAACAATACGAGAGCAACCCATATCTAATGCATGCTTGACCATTTCACCCAAGCCATAAGTTGAGGCATTTTCAACGCGACGGTGCTCGCGTTGAACTAATTCCAGCCCACAGCATTGTGCCATTTCAATAAAAGCAGTTTTTCCCTCCAGCACTAATAATCCTGCATCAACCTTACTACCATAAGGTCCAGTACAGCTAAAAATGTAAGGTGTTACACCAGAAAGCGCAGGGCTATGTTCCAGTGACTCCAACAAACCTTCTCCGCCATCAGATATGGGTAATAACGTCATATCTAATTCAGAGGATACACGCTTGAAACCCTCAGCAACGGCTTGGCATGCTAACCTTGCAGAACAACTTCCCTTAAAGGAATCAAGTGCGATAACAATTTTCATGCAGACTTTCCTATTGTAAATGGCGATGTTGAATTATTTGCTTTCCACTGAAGCCGATACTTGTAATGGTTGGGGTTCGCTCATACCGTTAGTATTCACTCGTGAAGCAATAATCGTTCCGATAACTAACAAACCGACACCAAACCATAATCCAGAAGTCGCTGTTCCGGTATAATCCTCAAAAAATCCAAGAATAAACGGGCCGAGGAAACCACCAAATAATCCTAGACAGTTCAATAATGCTAAACTTCCTGCCAGCATGCTGCCACTCATATAAGTGGGTGGAAGAGAGAAAATAATAGATTGAACCACAAAAAACATAAATGCAGTCAAGCAAAAGCCTATTAAGCCGACAACTGGGCCTCCCAGCGCACCTATCACTAATCCAACCGCCATCACGGCATAACCTGAAATTAAAATGCGCGATGACCGACGCGGTGTATTCGCTTTTCTCGCTACAAAAATGCCACCAATTGCAGCTGAAATCCAAGGGATCGCTGTTAATAAGCCAATTTGAATCGGTGTCAGTTTGCCATACTCACCGATAATAGTAGGCAAAAAATAACTTAAACCATAGACGGAGAACTGGTGAGTAAAATAGATAGCAACAATCATCATAAAGGCTTTATTTTTGAATGCCGACTTGAGTGAGAACTTACTATTACTCACACTAATGCTGTTTTTATCTTGGTCGTGTTTAAATTTAATATAATTCCGATCATCCTCATCTAACCATTTCGCATCTTCCGGTTTATTCGGCAACACAAACCACACAACAAATGCGAGGATCACCGCAGGCAAACCTTCAATAATAAACATCCATTGCCAGCCATGGAAACCTAATAAGCCATCCATACTCAGCAATAAGCCACTTAGCGGTGCTCCAATAATATTCGCAAGACAGACCCCAAGTAAAAATAACCCTGTTGCTTTAGCTCGTTCCTCTTGGCTAAACCAATATGTCATATATAAAATAACCCCGGGATATAAACCTGCTTCAGCGGCTCCCAGTAATAACCGTAAGATATAAAAAGAAGTCGGCCCTGTCACAAACGCCATCGCCGCAGATAATAACCCCCACGTGATCATGATCCGCGTGATCCAAAAACGCGCGCCTACTTTTTCCATGATCAAATTACTTGGGATCTCAAGAATTGAGTAGGTTAGGAAAAAAAGCCCTGCTCCGATACCAAATGCGGTTGCAGATAATCCTAAATCAATCGACATCGCATTTTTTGCCATGCCAATATTCGTTCGGTCAATAAAGCTAATAATGTACGCTAAAATCAACAACGGCATCAGGTTACGGTATATCTTTGCGTTGGTTTTTTTCCCCTGAGCCGCAAAATCTAACTTTGCATTTGTAGAAAACATAGATAAGATCCTCATGTTGTAGTGAAACAGGTACGGCTCTTGGTTATCAGTGCCCCATACCTGTAGCTTTTACTTCAGCAACAGCCCGACGCCCCACGTCGGGCTTTCTGCTTGCAGTTTTTCTTATTCTCTTTCGAACAACATTGAAATCCCTTGGCCACCACCAATACACATCGTGACTAACCCGGTGGCAACCTGACGGCGTTCCATTTCATACATTAACTTCACGGGCAAAATAGCCCCACTGGCGCCCACTGGGTGACCCAGAGCAATCGCGCCACCATTCACATTCACCTTAGTGCTATCAAGAGATAAATCATTCATAACTGCGATAGCTTGTGCCGCAAATGCTTCATTTAGCTCAATTAAGTCAATGTCTTTTACATTCATCTTGAGCTTTTCCATTAGTCGGCGCGTCGCTGGCGCAGGCCCAAAGCCCATAATGGCCGCTTCACAACCCGCAACTGCCCAATCGACCACTTTCATGCGTGGGGTCAGACCACGTTTTTCCGCTTCTTCACGTCGCATCATGACTAACGCCGCTGCGCCATCATTAATCCCTGACGAGTTTGCCGCCGTGATCACGCCGTCGGCTTTAAATGCAGGGCGCAACTTAGCTAATTTTTCACGTGGTGTATCACGTGGATGTTCATCGGTATCAAAAATACGTGTGCCTTTACGGCCTTCTGGTATTTCTACTGGTAATATTTGGTCAGCAAAATAACCTGCTTGAATCGCTTTTAACGCTTTTTGCTGGCTGTCCCATGCAAAATCGTCCATCTCTTCGCGGGTAATATTGAACTGTTCTGCAACGTTTTCTGCAGTCATTCCGTTGTGATAAGGGCCTTCAGGCCAAGTTAGGATGGACGTTAATCCATCCTCGAGCACATCATTCCCCATGCGGTAGCCATAACGCGCTTTGCGTAAGTAGTACGGCAGCATCGTCATATTTTCTGTACCGCATGCCACCACAACATCGGATTGACAGGTCTGCAGTAACATCATGCCATCGGCTAAAGCTTGTAACCCGGAACCACATTGGCGGTTAACCGAATATGCTGTAGTTTCTTTTGGTAGCCCTGCTCGTAGCTGGCAAATGCGAGCGATAAAACCACTTTCTGCGATTTGCCCAACATTACCCACAATGACTTCATCGACATCTTCGGGAGCAATTCCAGCTCTTTTCACAGCTTCACGGATAACCACGGCCCCAAGGTCGTGTTGATGCGTATTTGCAAAGCTTCCCCCCATCGTGCCAATTGCTGTTCTCACACCACTGACAATGACAATATCATTCGCTTGTTTCATTATTTCCCCCTATAACACCATTCCGCCGCCAACATTGATCACTTCCCCATTGATATAACGCGCTTTATCAGAGGCTAAGAATGCAACACATTGGCCGACATCACGTGGATCGCCAGCAAAACCCGCAGGGATCTTGCTGATCATGATGTCCCAAACTTTTTCAGGTACACCACGTGTCATATCCGTATCAATAAATCCTGGGCAAATCGCATTTACTGTGACACCTTTACGAGCTAGTTCACGGCAAGCCGTTTTAGTCAGACCAATAACCCCGGCTTTGGACGCGGCATAATTGGCTTGCCCAACATTCCCAAGCCAACTCGCCGAGGAAATATTGACAATTCGGCCACTTCCTTGCTCACGCATTAATTTTGCCGCTTCTTGCATGCAGTTAAATGTCCCTTTCAGATTGATATCAATCACTTTGTCCCAATCATCTTCCGTTAATTTATGCAGCATGCCATCTCGGTTAATCCCCGCATTATTCACCAGTACATCAATCGCCCCAAAATGTGCTAATGCTTTAGAAAATAAGGCATTCACCTCTTCACGTTTAGCAATGTCGCAAGGAATGAAAATGGCTTGATGGCCTTGTTCTTGTAGCTGTTTTGCACTTTCTTCACCTGATGACATGGCTAAATCAGAAATAACAACTTTTGCCCCTTCTTCTGCAAGTACCTGAGCAATCGCAAAACCAATACCTCTTGCAGAACCCGTCACAATGGCAACTTTATCTTTTACTAACATGGATAAATTCCTCTTTAATATTGAAACTACAAATACGAAACCAGACCAAAAGGCGCCTCTTCAAATAATGAAGAGGCCATCACTTTCAGGTCTGGAGAAATTTCAGGTACGAAGTCCATATGGGCAAGAATGTCACGCTCTAGGTCGATACCGGGGGCAATTTCAACCAATACAGGGGTTTTCCCCCCTAAAGTGAACACCGCACGCTCCGTGACAAAATGCATGGTTTGGTTGATATTTCGCGCGACATCCGCATTCCATGAAATTTGCCGTACTTGGTTAACTAACTTTCTAATATCCCCTTCCCGCACAATAACTAATTGCCCATTTTCACAACGAATATCTAACCCTTTTGCCGTAAACGTTGAGCAAAACACTACGTGCCGAGCATTTTGGGTAATATCAATAAACCCACCTGCACCAGGGCAAATATTGCCTAACAACGTCGCATTAACATGGCCACTGGCATCCATTTCCCCTGCGCCCATATAGGTGATATCAACGCCTGCACCGTTGTAGTACAACATTTGGTCTTGGTGACTAATCATCGCTGACAGGTTGCGGCCTATGCCGAAATCAATACCGCCAGCTTGGACGCCCCCCCAAATCCCTGACTCCACGGTAATATCAACACGCTTGGTTGCATTTTCTTCCTGAATAATTGAACCAATAACATCGTTTGGAATTCCCGTTCCTAAATTAATCACACAGTTTTCATATAGATAACGGCATGCAATTCGCCCAATCAATTTGCGAATATCTAAAGGTAATGGCGTAGTTTGTTGGATAGGCGTGCGAATATCGCCGCATAGCGTTGGGTCAAAAAACCAGCTTGAGGATTGGCGATGGTCTTCTTCAGGGTTATCACACACGACAATGTGGTCAATAAAGCTAGCGGGAACCGTGACACGTTTAGGATGCAAAGTTCCTTCTTCGACACAATACTTCACTTGTGCAATCACTTTGGCACCAAAGCGTTTAGCAGCCAGTACCGCATGTAAAACCTCTAACGCCATGGCTTCTTCATCGGTGGTCAGGTTACCTTTACTATCCGCATGGGTTCCTCTGATCACCACCACATCTAAAGGAATTTCTGGATACCATAACCATTCTTCCCCTTTGAAATTCACTTTTTCAACTAAAGGAGGAAGCGCCAACGTTTTAACGTTCATCCTCCCCCCTTCGAGATCAGGGTCGATAAATGTCCCTAGCCCCACTTTGGATAAGCGCCCTGGTAAACCTGCGGCCATTGCGCCATATAAATGCACCATTTGCCCTTGCGGAAGACAATACGCTTCGACTTGATTGTCATTAATCATCTGCATCCATCTAGGTGCTAACCCCCAATGGGAACCAATAATCCGTTTCACCATTCCTTCATGGGCAAAGTGTTGATTCCCGCGAATACGGTTACATTGCCCAGCCGCATGAACGAGAGTTAATTGATTTGGTACGCCCTCGGATAAAAAACGTTGTTCAATTGCCGATAAAATAGATTCAGCAGCACTGGTTAATGTCATTCCCACAGTACAAATCGTATCACCATTATTAATTAATTTAGCGGCATCTTGTTTAGAAATAAATTTATTATTCATGATAAAACCTACCTGAAGGCTAATATTTCATAGCCCCTTTTTGATTAATTAAAAACTAATTTAGATTTTAGTTATTTAAAGAGTAATAGCGTAATTTCAAATCTTTCTTACTTATTTTCCCATTCCAAGTTCTAGGGAAATTACGTGTAAACATAATTCTTACTGGAACTTTATACGTTGGCACTCTATCTTTTAACCATTCAATAATTTCTTTACTGGTTAAACATACTTGGTTCTCAGGAATAATAAATGCAATGGGTTCTTCGCCATATATTGTACTTTCAATTGGAATGACCGCGACCTCATTAACGCCTGGGTAATTAGAAATCAAATCTTCGACTTCAATAGAATATATTTTTTCCCCACCACGGTTAATCATGTCTTTAATTCGATCTTGAATATAAAGGAAACCATCATCATCCCTATAACCAATATCGCCAGTAAAAAACCAACCATCATTAAACGACGTGGTGTTCGCAGGGCTATCTGGCCAATAACGTTGGATAACAACATCTCCCTTAACCCAGATATTACCGGTACTGTTAGCGGGCTTATCTTCACCTTTATCATCTCGTATGGCCACCTGTAATCCAGGAACCGGTGTACCTGAGCTCGCCTTTTTATCACTGTATCGAATATCTTCACGAAATACGGTGGCTGGGGATGATGTCTCTGTCAAACCATAAATAGAATGAATGGATGTTTTAGCGAATAGATAAGAAAGCTCTTTAATCGTGCCTTCATTCAAATGACCTGCACCACAAGCAATCATTTTTAATGAGTTAAATCTTTCTAGATTAATCCCTTTATTTTCTTTTATTTTTTGAATTAATAATATAAATACGGTTGGTGAACCGTGTAAGAATGTGATTTTTTCTTTTGCAATTGTTGAAATAATATCTTTTGCATTAAATCTCTTTTGAAGATAAACAGTTCCACCAATATGAATAAATAACGCTAAAATAGCAGAAAGCCCAGTAATATGATAAATCGGTACCGCTAAAATTGTTTTATCATGTTCAGATAACTTTAATGTTTCCTGGTAGGCATATACTGCAGACAATATATTCTTGTGCGTGATCACTGCACCTTTTGGTGCACCTGTTGTACCTGAGGTAAATATCACAACCGCGGGGTCTTCCTCATTAACTTGGTTGATAAAGTTAATTTCTTCAGTAAGTATTAGATTACGCCACTGAGAAAGACTCATCCCTTTTGTACTGAACTGAGCTAACCATGGTTGATATGTGTCATCCCAAAAAATAGCATCCGCATTAATACAAGATAAATGCTCTTTGCCTTCAAACTCTTTCATTTTAGTACTTAAAGGAATTACCTGAATACCCAACCCTACAGCGGCATAAAATAATTGGCAAAATTCAATTGTATTACCCCAGCCGAGTACTATCCGATCACCTTTTTTCAACTGTGCGGCGGTAGTTAGCCATAACATTGTTTGGTTTACTTTCTCAAGTAATTGGTGATAACTCCAACTTTGCTCTTCAAATACAATCGCAACAGCGTCTGGCTGCACTTTTGCTCTTTGTGATAAGCTTTGATAGATGTTTGAATTTGGCGCAAGCATGGACACACTCCGATACACCTGAATATGACTGATATGCTATCAATGTATAAAATACACTCCAGCAAATTAGTGCCAATCTTCACAAATTATTCACACCCTTTTTTTATTTGAATTAGTGATCTGCACAACGCGTTTGTTAACAATTTTTTCACTTAAGTCTTATTTCAAGCGCTGATTTTTTATTATGCACGAGCATATTTACCTTTTGTTATTACCTAACCATTCAAAACATGTGTTAATTTCGATGAATAACTCAACTATCATTGTGCGTATAAACAATAACTCCCAGACTAAAAAGTCGCTCAGCGCGAATACTTAACTCATCTGTTTATCTTCTATATGTTCTTGCACTCTGTGCTATTTAGCCTTCCTACCAAACCAAATACGATAAAAACAGTGGCGAATTCATTAGAGCTTGCTACAGTGAAAGACCTTCACAATGAAAAGATTGATGAGAAAACAATCACCACCTTTGCAAACGGTTAAGGAGATAACTCATGGCAAACACCCCCTATATTCCGCCAAAAGTCTGGCAGTGGGAGCAAGGTAACGGCGGAAAATTCGCCAATATTAATCGTCCCATTTCCGGTGCAACTCACGAAAAATCTTTACCTATAGGTAAGCACCCACTACAGCTATATTCCTTAGGAACGCCGAACGGGCAAAAAGTCACTATCATGTTAGAGGAGTTATTAGCCCTTGGCATTAAAGAGGCAGAATATGACGCTTGGCTAATTAACATTGGTGAAGGCGACCAATTTAGTTCTGGTTTTGTTGAAATTAACCCTAACTCAAAAATTCCCGCTTTAGTCGACAGAAGCGGCAAGGAGCCTATCCGAGTATTTGAGTCAGGCTCGATTCTGACCTATTTAGCCGAAAAATTTTCTGCTTTTTTACCCACAACTCAGCCGGAACGAGCTGAAACCTTATCCTGGTTATTTTGGCAAATGGGCTCAGCACCTTTTGCTGGCGGCGGTTTTGGGCATTTTTATGCCTACGCACCTGAAAAATTTGAATACCCAATTAACCGCTTTGCCATGGAAACTAAACGTCAATTAGATGTGTTAGACAAGCGTTTAGCAGAACATAAATATGTTGCAGGGGAAAACTACAGCATCGCTGATATCGCCATCTGGCCATGGTACGGTGCATTAGTGAAAGGTTGGCTTTATGATGCCGCAGAATTTTTATCTGTCCATGAATATAAAAATGTTATTCGTTGGGCTGATGAAATCTATGCACGCCCAGCAGTACAGCGAGGCCGCCGGGTTAATCGCCTACAAGGCGACCCTACACAGCAAGTACGCGAACGCCACGATGCGAGCGATATAAGTTAATTGATAAGTTTTTATATGTATCATTAGTGCAAAGAGTACAAGTAAGTTAGTAAATGCTTACTTTGTACTCTTTACCTATATCCCCTACACCTGAAAATCCATAAAATATTTTCATTGTTAATAATAGATAATATATTTATGTTATTTAAAGAAAACATAAAAATAACAATTAACAATTAACAATTAACAATTAACAATTAACAATTAACAATTAACAATTAACAATTAACAATTAACAATTATTTATTTTGATGTAAATCACAAATAAGAAATTACTATTTATATAATAAATAATAATTCCAATTTATAATTTAAATACCATCTAAAAACGACTTTAATTTATCAATTAATAATGCGTATGGTCACATAAATGAACCTTTATTGAAAACTAATCAACAATCGCCCACCCTATTGATGAATCTTTTTCAAATGGATTCTATTCCATATCAACTGTTGCTATTCTTGCTACACCATCAAAACAAACCCAAAAAATCAATCAATTACAGGTTAATAAAGTTATTTATTCGCCATGGGATTTATTTAATCAGTTCATTCACATTCATAAAATTTAAATTATAAAAATTTTATTATTAATTTTTATAGGTACGCCAATTAATTTTAATTAAAATGAGGTTCACCTAATTATGTCAATTAAAGAAAAAGATAATGTCTTATTAGATTCCGAGTATGAACATGTCCCCGTTCCCCTTGAACATCGTAAAAGCTTTGCATCTGTTTCCGCTGTTTGGTATAGCTTCCCATTAGTCTTAACTAGTGCCGTTATTGGTGGTGTTGTAACTGCCATGCTAGGGTTTAAAATGGGCGTTGCCGCCATTTTAGTGGGTAACTTATTGCTATGTTTAGTGATTGGGTCATTGAGCTATTTAGCAGGGAAGACAGGTGAAAATTTTGCAATTTCAGCCAAAAGAACCTTTGGGCAGCGCGGCTATATTGCAGTTTCAGGACTGCTCGCTACGGTCGTTATCGGCTGGTTCGCATTGATGGTCGGTCTTACAGGCGATACGATGTTTCGCTCATTTGGGCAGGATTTATTACTCATGACCATTTTAGGCGGTGTATTATATGTTGGCGCAACGTTTATTGGTATTAAAGCCCTCGCTATTTTAGGGTATATCGCTGCACCGATGTATTTGATTTTAGGGTTAATCTCCGTTTACATCGCGATGAAAAGTGGCTCATCAGATATTATCAATTACCAACCTCTTGCAGGGGCTGGAGCACTATCATTTGGTGTTGCAGTTACAATGATTTTCTCTACATTTACGGACTCAGGCACCATGACAGCCGACTTTACCCGTTGGGCAAAAAATGGCAAACAAGGTTTTCTAGCAGCCTTTACCGCGTTCCCCATTTCTAAATTTTTTGCGGAAGTGATTGGAGCAATTATTGTGGCAACAGGTGTAGTCATGCACCCCAGAGTCACTGGCGGTGATTTCATCACTATTTTAGCAAATTCAAGCCCACTACTTTCTATCCTCGCGATTATTTTTGTATTTGTTAACTTAGGTGTGGGCTGTACTCACTGTTTATATAATGGAGCTGTGGGCTGGTCTCATATTACGAAAGGAAAGATGAGAACCTTAACCATTATTTTAGGTGCCATTGGGATTATTGTTGCTGTGACTGGGATTTGGAATGCGTTTCAAACCTGGTTGAATTTACTGGGTTTAATTGTGCCGCCAATCGCCGCTATTATCATTATGGATCAGCTGGTACTTAAGCGTAAAAATAATGAAGCAAAAAAATGGCAACCACTGGCTTTCATCTCTTGGATACTCGCCTCAGGGATTGCCTTAATCGTTAATGCTTATGCTCCTGAGCTTTCCGTCGTGGTTGCAGGGTTAATTTCTTCCTCTGTTATCTATTGGATTGGTCATCAATTTTCAAAATAATCGCTAAGTAAATAATGAAAGAGGGTTAATCCCCCTCTTTCATCTGCCCTTTATGTTCTTCTTGTGAAACCAAATGTACCCCTATATATCGCTGATAACGTGCGGGTTTTAATTTGGTTAAGTCCACCAGTACCAAGCCATCGATACAATCATTGAATGCGGGGTCTGTACCGAAATCCATAAACTGTACGCCTCCCGGCTCGCATAATTCAGTATATTGCTTATAAAGCGTCGGAATCGAACAGCCAATGTTATTGAGTAAGCTTTTCAATTTAACTAAATCTTCGTGGTAATTGTCCCCTGAAAATTGGGCTAATACCTGTGGCAAAGAAGCTGGATATGGCTGATGTGACTGTGCAATGCTGTGTTGCGCCGAAAAATAGAGCCGATAAAAAGTAATCAGTAAGTCACGCGCCGCAATCGGCATTGAGCCAGAAATAGATACTGGGCCAAAAAGATAACGATATTGTGGGTATTTCGCCAAATACGCGCCAATACCTAACCATAAATAATCTAAACCCCGTTTTCCCCAATATTTAGGCTGAATAAAGCTCCGACCAAGCTCAATACCTTGCGCTAATATTGGCATCATGGCTTGGTCATAATGAAATAAGCTAGAGCTGTAAATACCCTGCAAACCTTTGGTCTCAATTTGCTTTTTAGTGGGTATAAACCGATAAGCCCCTACAATATCAAGTTCACTTTCGTCCCATAATACCAGATGATAATAATCGTTATCATAGCTGTCTAAATCACGGCGCTTACCTGAGCCTTCCCCTACAGCACGAAATGCAATTTCGCGTAATCGCCCTATTTCTCGCAAAATCGGCGACCTTACTTCTTGGTTTCGGTGATAAAGGTAAATCGCTTTCCCATCAGGGGATGTTCCTAGCCGCTCACATGCCACCAACGCTTTTTTTAATTCAATTCTGTCTTCTGGCAACGCAATTGGTGATTCGCTGGTAAATAGCCCTTCCTTACCTTTTCCCAACAAATAGACATGGCGACGAAAGCGCCCTGCTAGCTCATGAGCCGCTGTATGCCCATCATGCCAATGAATAAATGGGATACTGCCACCAATACGAATTTTTAATCTTTTTCCTCGCTGCTTAAACATTTCCCTGACTAACATTAAAGTCGATAACGGCTTGTAAACCAACGAGGTTAAATAGAATAAATGGCTATTTCGCCCTTGAATATGAATAGGGATGATAGGTGCTCTGGCCTTTGCGGCTAAACGCAAAAAACCTGTACGCCAGTGACCATCACAAACCCCTTTACGGCCAAACCGAGAGACTTCACCCGCAGGAAACACAATTAATGCCCCTTGCTTGTCCAAATGCTGTTGGATTGCTTCAACTTGCTGCCGACTGGTTCGGTTATTCATATTATCCACTGAAATAAATAAGCTTTTTAGTGGCTCTATATAATTGAGGAACTGATTTGCCACGATTTTGACATCAGGACGAACGGCAGCAACTGCACGTAATAAGGCAAGACCATCGAGTGAACCTATCGGGTGGTTAGCAACTAAGACAACAGGGCCTTGAGTCGGAACATTTTCTAAATCACCCTCAACCATTTCGCAAGAAATATCAAAAAACTCCATGATTTGTTCAATAAGATCCAAGCCCTTTAAGTGCGGATAATCTTGCGCAAATTGGTGAAATTCTTGTTCAAACAACAGCTTTTTTAATAAACGACGTTTCCATTTGCCTGGTGTTTGATGAGGAAAAATATCGTGCAGCAGGGTATCGACACTAAACATAATGCTATCTCCTAACTGAGTTACGACGAACTTAAGTCAGATTCATAACAACAATATGTTTATTTTATGACAAAATGGTGAAAGCACAAAAACGATGATGTAGATCATTACTTTTCATTTACTAATATTATAGTTATCTAAAATCAATAATTTTTCAGAATATTGCTTTCTTGAATAATTTATATTTTGCTCATTTTATAATATGCATTTAATCCACAACAATAAAAAAAGTATAAAACTAAAGTTTTTGATTAGTTTTACTTAATTTATTTTAATAATTCAGAATTTATTATTTATAAATACCCACCAATTAAATTGAACTAAGAATTTATTACAATAAGATTATATTTAAATAATACCCTTTAAATTCAATCAAATAAAAATTAATTATACGTTTATTTTTTGATTTTCTTCTTATTGATAGGTAAATCTTATTTCAGCAATTGCTTAAACCGATGGCCATCATTGATAAAAATCAAGAACCTCTCAACCTTATTTATACATGATAGTCCGGCTGTAGAATTATATTAATTAAAAAATATTTAAATATATTTGACCGCAATCTTTCAAGGATAGTGTAATGAAAAAACTTACTCGTATTACGGTCGCTGTCATATTTTTGCTTTTACTCGGTTATTTTGGGTTATCTGGATATGTGTGGTATCACGATAATCAACGAAGAGAAAATAATGACATTCAGACATCTAAAATTGCAGAAAATAATCAAGTTCTCAAATTCTTCGCTGAAAAGGGATGCGATTACTGTCATACGCCGTCAACTGATTTACCTGCCTACGCATCATTCCCCATCGCTAAGCAATTGATGGAGTACGACATTCAGCTAGGTTATAAATCATTCAACCTTGAGGCAGCACGCGCTGCACTCATCGCAGGAGAACCTGTACCACAAAGTGAGCTAAATAAAATTGAGTGGGTTATGCAGAACCACACCATGCCACCAACTCGTTATGTTGCACTTCATTGGGCAAGTAGCGTCAGTGACGAAGAGCGTAATAACCTCTTGAATTGGATAGCTAAACAGCGAGAAGAGCACTATGCCAGTCAAGATACCGCTGCTGAGCACCGTAACGAACCGATTCAACCAATTCCAAAATCACTGGATGTCGATGATGCAAAAGTCGCATTAGGCTTCCGCTTGTATCATGATGCACGCCTGTCAGGGGATAGCACGATTTCTTGTGCGCACTGCCACGCACTCAATGCAGGTGGTGTTGATGGCCGTAAAACGTCAATTGGGGTTGGTGGCGCGGTGGGTCCAATCAATGCGCCAACGGTGTTTAACTCCGTATTTAATGTCGAGCAATTTTGGGATGGTAGAGCGCCTGATTTACAAGCACAAGCCGGTGGGCCACCATTAAATCCTATCGAAATGGCATCAAAATCATGGGATGAAATCATTGAAAAATTGGATAAAGACCCTGTCTTAAAACAAGATTTTAATGCAGTTTATCCAGAAGGGTTTACAGGTGATACCATCACAGATGCGATTGCAGAGTTCGAAAAAACCTTAATCACTCCAGACTCTCCGTTTGATAATTGGTTAAGAGGCGACAAAACTGCATTAACCGCACAACAGCTCCATGGTTACCAGTTATTTAAAGAGAACAAATGTGCAACCTGCCATGGTGGCGTGATCTTAGGTGGTCGTTCCTTCGAACCTCTGGGCCTGAAAAAAGACTATGAGTTCGGTGAAATCACTGCTCAAGATATTGGTCGCATGAATGTCACCTCTGATGAGCGTGATAAGTTACGCCAAAAAGTGCCAACACTGAGAAATGTTGAATTAACCGCGCCTTACTTCCACCGAGGGGATGTTGCCACCCTAGATGAAGCAGTGAAACTGATGCTGCGTTATCAAGTCGGTAAAGAACTGCCACAAAAAGATGTCGACGACATTGTTGCCTTTCTTGAAAGCTTAACAGGTGTGTACACACCGTATGTACAACAAGGTGAATCACAACAGTAAATATCAATAGCTGATTGATATGAAAAACCAATAGCACCGCTCAAATAATAGCGGTGCTATTTTTTTATTTAAAACTGCCGTATAGGCTGCCTACAACCCTGACTTAATCTATATTCAAAGCAATTCACGTTATCGTGTATCTCTTTCCCACTGTGTTATTACTTGAACGACCCCTGCTTCCCTATTTATACGAAACAATGTTATCTAGCTCAAAGTTTTCATCAAATGGTATTTAAAAGGTATTATTAAATGATATTGTCATTATTGTACCCTACAATACCTATAATTAGCCGTATAAAGGAATGAAAGATGAAAAAAACAACAGCAAAACTCTCATTCATGATGTTCATTGAATGGTTTATATGGGGGGCTTGGTTTGTTCCCTTATGGCTATTTTTGAATAAAAGTGGCTTCACCCCTTCTCAAATAGCATGGTCTTACGCCTGTACAGCCATTGCTGCAATTATCTCCCCCATCCTTGTAGGCTCAATTACTGACCGATTTTTTGCCGCGCAAAAAGTTCTGGCAGTACTGATGTTTGCAGGGGCAGTCTTTATGTTTTTCGCAGCTCAGCAAACTGAATTTTCTAGCTTTTTCCCTCTACTCTTAGCGTATGCACTAACTTATATGCCAACCATTGCGCTCACCAATAGTATTGCTTTTTCCAATGTGGAAGATGTGGAACGTGACTACCCTCGTATTCGTGTAATGGGGACTATCGGCTGGATTGCATCAGGTATTGCATGTGGATTTTTACCTTCCATGATGGGCTTTGGTGATATTTCTGCAACTAATATTCCACTCTTAGTGACAGCCGCTAGCTCGGCTTTACTAGGCTTTTTTACCTATTTCTTGCCAGACACCCCACCAAAAGGAACTGGCAAAATGAGTATTAAAGTCATGCTCGGATTGGATGCCATTGTGCTGTTAAGAGACCGTAATTTCTTAGTGTTTTTCGTGTGTTCATTCCTCTTCGCCATGCCTTTAGCCTTTTACTATATTTTTGCTAACGGCTACCTTACTGAGGTTGGGATGAAAAATGCCACCGGATGGATGACCTTGGGGCAATTCTCTGAAATCTTCTTTATGCTTGCTTTGCCCTTCTTTACCAAACGTTTTGGTATCAAAAAGGTATTACTCCTTGGTTTAATCACCGCAGCTATCCGTTATGCTTTCTTTATCTATGGTGATGCAGACCATCTATTCACCTATGGATTACTCTTCCTTGGTATTTTATTACACGGAGTTAGCTACGATTTTTACTATGTCACCGCATATATTTATGTCGACAAAAAGACGCCTGTACATATGCGGACAGCGGCTCAAGGCTTAATTACTCTCTGTTGCCAAGGCTTTGGTAGCTTACTGGGTTATAGCCTAGGTGGGCAAATGATGGAAAAACTTTTTTCTTACGGTGAACCTGTCAACGGCCAAACCTTTAACTGGGCCGGTATGTGGGGCTTCGGCGCTGCCATGATCGTCGTAATCACGATTGTTTTCATGTTGATGTTTAAAGAGTCGAGCCGTGATATTCAAGAAATTGATATTAATAAAAGTGGCGTAAAACCCACATCCAATTAGTTAAGCAATCATTAATTAAACGCCTTTATTGACCGACTGCCAACACATAAGGGCGCTGTTTTTAGCCAAAATTGAAGGAATTATAATGAACAAAGAGAACCGTATTTTAGGCACGTTTTATGGCCAAGCCTTAGGTGATGCAATGGGAATGCCTTCTGAATTATGGCCTCGTTCTCGTGTTAAAGCACATTTTGGTTGGATAGACCGCTTCTTACCTGGGCCAAAAGAGAATAATGCAGCTTGCTACTTCAATACGGCAGAATTTACAGATGATACCTCAATGGCGCTCGCTCTTGCGGACGCGATTATAGAATGTGATGGCACAGTAAATCCTGAACTTATTGGCCGTAATATTTTAAAATGGGCAGAGCAATTTGATGCCTTTAACAAAAATGTCTTAGGACCGACCTCTAAAATTGCATTAAAAGCAATAAAACAAGGAACCCCGATTTCTCAGTTAGAAAACAATGGCATGACAAATGGTGCCGCAATGCGAGTTTCCCCACTCGGTTGTTTACTGCCAACGCATTCTATTGATGAATTTATTGATGAAATTACACTCGCCTCATCGCCAACGCATAAATCGGATGTGGCAATTGCAGGGGCAGTTGCTATTGCTTGGGCGATTTCTAAAGCGATAGATGGCGAAAACTGGTCGCAAATTCGTGACCAATTACCCGCTATAGCGAAGTTAGCACAAGAAAAGCATGTCACAACCTTTAGCCCCTCAATAGCTGCACGTATTGAACTTGCTTTACACACAGTGAAAAATGCAGTTGGTCCCGAACAAGCAATGGAACAGCTTTATCAACTCGTTGGCGCTGGTACTAGCACCATTGAGTCCGTTCCTGCCGCCATTGCTATGGTTGAATTAGCGGAAACTGATCCCAACCGCTGTGCCATTCTGTGTGCTAATTTAGGAGGTGATACCGACACCATAGGGGCAATGGCCACCGCCATTTGTGGCGCACTCCACGGCGTTGATGCCATCGACAAACAACTCAAAAAACAATTAGATGATGTGAACCAACTTGATTTTGTACAATATAGCCAAGCCTTTATGGTACTGAGAACTGCAAGAGAAAAAGCTTATGAAAACCGCTGAACTTATTGCCCATCTTCCATTGCAAGCAGAGCATCGTCCTGTCTGCCTAATTGGTGCAGCCGTTATTGATGTGATTGCAGATGCATATTCACTGCCTTATCGCGGAAGTGATATCGAATTGCACCAGCAGAGTGTCAATATCGGTGGATGTGCTCTGAATATTGCGGTGGCCTTGCAACGTCTTGGTATCCAGTCACTCAATGCATTACCTATTGGGCAAGGTGTGTGGGCAGATATCATCCGCAACCAACTCAATAAAAAAGGTGTGAGTTCAGTTATAGAAACGAATAAAGGTGACAATGGCTGGTGTTTAGCCTTGGTTGAACCCGATGGAGAAAGGACATTTCTTTCCATTAGCGGTGTAGAAAACCAATGGGAGCGCCAAACCCTAGATGATTTGCCAATTACATCTAACACCATCATCTACCTTTCTGGCTACCAATTAGCCGCAAAATGTGGCGAAACTCTGCTTTCATGGCTGGAGTCACTCTCCGATAACGTCACTTTATTTATCGATTTTGGCCCTCGGATCGCCGACCTTTCGAAAACACAATTATTACGATTAATGGCTTTAAAACCAATCATTTCGTTGAACCGCCAAGAAGTCGAACATATCGTCACGTTATTCCCTGATATCGCACACCAAGGAATGGATACAGCAGCATTAGCCAATATTTGGCATTCTCAATTTTTAGTTCCCGTAATTGTTAGAGTCGACAAAGAAGGTGCGTTCTTTCAAGAAAGTGGTCGTTCATCAGGCTGGGTGGCACCATTTAAAACCACCGTTGTCGATACCATTGGAGCAGGAGATAGCCATGCAGGAGGCGTGATTGCGGCATTGGCGTCCGGCTGGGCACTACAAGATGCCGTATTACTCGGAAATGCGGTCGCATCCTATGTTGTTAGCCATCGCGGAGGAGATTGTGCACCTTCGTCAGAGCAACTCACCACATATTTACAGCAATATTAATCATCAGAGAAAAAAGAGGCCTAGCCTCTTTTTTATTCTTCAGAGACAAATACATACATATCACTGCGACATTGATTAAAACTGTATTCAATGGGCACATTTTTATGGTCGAAAGCCACCTGCTTAATCACTAAAACAGGCACGGTCTTTTCTAATTTAATGTGCGTTTGAAAGTCTTCATCTGGCATTCGAGCACTCACCTTGCTCTTTGTTCGCGTAGGATAAATATTTTGGCTGCGGAAATAATCGTACAAAGATAAGCCAATATCGTCTACGTCACCAATCAACCCAATAGGAACATATGACTCCTCAATAGAGACAGGCTGTTCATCCACATAGCGAATACGTTTTAACATAAATACATCACTATTGATGGGGAGCGCGAGTGACTCTGCCACCTCCTGTGAACAAGGTACAATACTTTTATTGACCCAAAGTGTGTTGGGTTTTTTTCCAAGTAAAACCACTTGTTGTGAAAAACCTTTAGCTTCTTTGAGTGAATACTCAAACTTATCGCTAATTTGGGTGCCATAACCTTGTGACCGAATGATAACGCCTTCTTGTTCAAGTAACTCTAACGCTTTTCGAACGGTAATACGCGACACCCCTGTCTGCTGACCTAATTCCCTTTCACTGGGCAGCATATCACCTTGATGCAAAACCCCTGTTCGCACGGCAAATTTCACCGTTTCAGCAAATTTTACATATAAAGGTGTATTGTCTATTTCAGCAAGACGGGTGCAAAGTTGTTGGATCAGAGATAAATGCGCATCATTCATATTGAGTTAGTCACCTAAAAATCGCAGCAATAATCAATAGTACCATTATCCATAGATTTATTGCAGGTAATTGAATTAGATAAATTTATTACCAATGAAAAACAGAATGCTACAGGGTACTATTTCTGGTGAGGTACACGCTTTTCTCTGATATAGGTAAAGTCAATTGCTGTTGATAACCATCCAGTGTTTCTTTCACTAATATTGCCAATGCACGGTAAAAATCACTGTTAGCCGAATCTATCAACACTTCGAGAAAATGTGCCGACCAAGGTAATAAATGCCAAGCGAGCAACTCTTCTAAATCCGCTCTGCGATTTTGCTCAGCCAGCCAAGCCGCTAACATCAAAATCAACCCAAAGTGGTCTTCAGGCTCTTTTTGTGTCGTTACGGATTCAACACCTTTAGTACGCATCCACTGGCGCAACTCAACGGTTGAGTCGCCAAAAACAATCTTTTCTTTATCTAGCCAAACCGAACCCCAAGGTGGAGCTGCTAAAGCATAAGGCCCAATAAACAAGCGCTGCCATGCTTCACTCAGTGGTTCATTTTCCTGAGCACTGGATTGCAAAAGCTGGCTAATTTTCACTAAGGAAGGTAAAGCAAATGGCCATTCTTCATGCCAAGTCGACTCTTGTAAAATCGCGATAATTTCTGCATTGTTTTCATTCTCTGGGGAGAAATAAAATAAAGATCCCAAAACCCGCCCTGTCACTGCGACGTGTTCAAGAAAGTGCGCTTGTTGCATATTGATTGTCTCTGAAGTTATCAGCGCAGGGAAATCACACCCTGCGCTGAAAGTTTACCAATTAAGCTACAGCCATGCCGACTGTCATATGTAAACCATAGAATAGCCCACGACCAATAAATTCACCAACCAGTACCAGCACGGTACCAAGAAGTAAGCTCAGCACCGAAGGCTGATTTTGTCGCACAACAGGTAAAATCCATAACAACAGCCCAAGACTTGTCACCACAATACGTACCACTTGTAAAACACCAAAATCAGGGACTAAATCCACGGCTTTTTGTACTGAGGTGGTGATTAGCGCAATCTCACCACTTTGCAGTAGTACTGATGCAATAGTCACGATATAAGCAACGATGCTAATTGCCGCTAATTTACCACTATTAAATGGAAATTTAGCCACGCGTAATAGTAAAGTACCTAAAATTGGCCCCACAACAAACAGAGTCATAAAGAAGCCGATAGTGGTATGTGGCGTGTTCCATGTCGGAACTGTGCTTATCATATAGACTCGTGTCATTGCCCAAACAAATAGCAATCCCATCAACATGGTGATGATTAACCACACCTTATCGAGTCCTGTTGGCATCTTTTTGATTGCGGATAACAACCACCATAGGCCACCCAACGCAAAGAAAATAGAGCCGAATAACACTTCGTTACTCAGTGACGAGGCAAATACACGATTCATCGAGTTAAATGCGCGCATCGGTGAGCCCATATGCATCATAGAAGCGAGAAAGCCTAAGCCCATCAATACCCATAATGCCAACATCGCATTCACAATGCGCTGTTTTTGGGGTTTATCGTCTGTCGATAACCATGCAAGCCCGGTTACAATCACACCACCTGCAATACTTTGGCCTAATACCGTAAATAAAATTAGCGGCCATTCATGTAATCCATTGCCCATGTTATACCTCCCGAGGATTGGCTAAATGGCCTGTCGTATCATTGACAGGGCGACTATTGGCATTCGGTTTAATGACAAGATTGGGTTTGGTATAGTGCGCTTCAGGTAGTGGCGCAATCTCGGCCAAATTACCATGTTTTTCACGTAATTCATCAATGGGGCCAAAGTCTAATGCACGCAGTGGGCAAGACTCGGCACAAATCGGTTTTTTACCGACCGCAACACGCTCATAGCAACCATCGCACTTGGCCATATGCCCTTTTTCGCTATCAAATTGCGGTGCACCATATGGGCAGGCCATATGACAATAGCGGCAACCAATGCACACGCTTTCATCTACAACAACAAAGCCATCTTCACGTTTGTGCATCGCACCGCTTGGGCACACTTTGACACAAGCAGGGTCTTCGCAGTGGTTGCATGAAATCGACAAATAATAACTAAATACGTTTTGATGCCACACACCGTTATCTTCTTGCCAATCTCCCCCTGCATATTCATAAATGCGCCTAAAATTCACCGCAGGAGATAAATTTTTGTAGTCCTTACACGCTAACTCACATGTTTTGCATCCCGTACACCGTGCGGAATCAATATAAAAACCATATTGTGTTGTCATGATTTATCCCCTATACCCTTGCCACTTCAACCAAATTACTGTGTTGCGGATTACCTTTCGCTAACGGTGACGGGCGTTGAGTCGTCAGGACGTTTAGGCTACCACCATGGTCCACCTTGTTTTCATCAGGCGCGTACCAAGCCCCTTCCCCCATTGCGACAACGCCTGGGATGATGCGTGGAGTCACTTTGGCAGCAATCTGCACTTCCCCTCTATCGTTGTAAATTCGCACCATGTCGCCATCTTTAATATTGCGACGTTTTGCATCAATAGGGTTGATCCACATCTCTTGTAAACAAGCCGCCTTGATCACATCAACGTTACCGTAGGTGGAGTGAACTCGTGATTTATAGTGGAAACCACTCAATTGCAGTGGATATTTTTCGGTGAGCTTATCATCATGGCTTTCAAAGCCTGGGGAATACATTGGGAGTGCTGATATCAAATCACCTTCCGCTAGCGTCCATGTTTTCGCAATATCCGCTAAGCGTGATGAATAGATCTCAATCTTTCCTGAGGGGGTATTTAATGGATTACCAATAGGATCTTCACGGAAAGCTTTGTGCGCCACAAAATGCCCTTGCGGGTCCATTTTTTTATAAATTCCTTGCTGCTGGAATGTCTCAAAATCAGGTAGCTCAGGTAACTTTTGTCGTGAGATTTCATACAAATGGCGTAGCCACTCTTCTTGGGTTCGCCCTTCGGTAAATTTCTCTTCAATACCCATGCGACGCGCAATTTGTGTACACATTTCATACACTGTTTTACTCTCAAAACGCGGTTCGATAGCTTGGCTAGCGAAAATGACATACCCCATATTACTGGCGGCGCCATCCAAGCAAAAATCCATTTGTTCAGAGGCAGTGCAATCTGGTAGGACTAAATCCGCATATTTCGCTGAGGCGGTCATATGGTTATCAATCACTACTATCATTTCGCATTTTTTATCATCCTGAAGAATGTCATGCGTTTTATTAATATCAGAGTGTTGATTAATTAAGCTGTTGCTGGCGTAGTTCCAAATAAACTTAATCGGAACATCCAGTTTATCTTTACCGCGTACGCCATCATGAGTTGCAGTCATTTCTGGGCCGCGCTCTATTGCATCAGTCCATAAAAATACAGAAATGCTTGCTTTGACTGGGTTTTCTAACGTTGGCATCCGCTCAAATGGAATATCATAATTCCCTTCACGAGCCCCTGTATTACCGCCATTGATGCCAACATTACCGGTTAAAATCGGCAACATCGCAATCGCACGTGCGGTTTGTTCACCATTCGAATGACGTTGTGGCCCCCAACCTTGGCTAATATAAGCAGGTTTTGCAGAACCGATTTCACGCGCGAGTTTAATGATTTTATCAGCCGGAATACCGGTAATCTGCGCAGCCCATTGTGGTGTTTTTTCTACGCCATCATCCCCTTGGCCTAAAATATACGCTTTATAGTGGCTGTTTTTTGGGGCGTCTGCTGGCAGGGTTTTCTCATCATAACCCACACAATATTGGTCTAAGAAGGGTTGATCAACCATACCTTCAGTAATCAACACATGGGCGATCCCTGCTACCAATGCGGCGTCTGTTCCTGGGCGGATTGGGATCCACTCATCTTCACGCCCTGCTGCTGTATCAGTATAACGCGGGTCGATCACAATCATTCTTGCATTAGAACGCTCACGGGCTTGTTCTAATTGATAAGTAATCCCACCACCGCTCATACGGGTTTCTGCAGGGTTGTTACCGAATAGAACCACCAGCTTTGAGTTTTCGATATCGGAAACGCTATTACCCGCCCCGCTACCATAGGTATACGGCATTGCACAGCTGATTTGTGCCGTACTGTAGGTTCCGTAATGGTTTAAATAGCCGCCCATACAGTTCATCAAACGGGCGATGGGTGAATTCGCTGGCGGCCATGAACGTGCGACTGTGCCACCTAATGTGCCCGTTCCATAGTTCAAATACACCGCTTCATTACCATAATCGGCAATAATTCGTTTTAGGTTATCACTGATTAAATCGTAGGCTTCATCCCAACTGATTTGTTTGAATTTACCTTCACCACGCGCCCCAACGCGCAACATTGGGTATTTCAAGCGGTCAGGGTTATAGACACGACGACGCATTGAGCGCCCACGTAAACAGGCTTTAACTTGGTGCTTATTACCGTAAACATCATCACCGGTATTGTCGGTTTCGACATATTTGATTTCACC
Organism: Providencia sp. PROV141; assembly: GCF_028481645.1. NCBI lineage: Bacteria > Pseudomonadati > Pseudomonadota > Gammaproteobacteria > Enterobacterales > Morganellaceae > Providencia > Providencia sp. PROV141. The sequence continues at coordinate 219,175 of NZ_JAMPPR010000006.1, forward strand.
ATCAACCACATGCATACGCAGCGGGCAGCGACTCCCACAGTTAACGGTACATGCACTCCAAACTATTTTTTCTTCAGGTATGGCTGTTTTGGGTGTGATTTCACTGGTTTCAGCAACACTATTAAAAGGTAAACTTAGCGCTCCACTTGCAAGTGCGAGTCCCCCGACGGTACTGGTTTGCATTAGCTTCCTGCGGCTGATCTCCGATTGGAGTACTCCCTCAGATAATGCTTTACTCATATCTGCCTCACTTTACATTGCTTCAGCGTTTTAAAATGGTTTTCTGAAATTTATTTTTATCTTTATCTTTAATTTACTTATCTACTCTCAATGACCATTCTATCGCTGAGGCTTGGTAGGGCATTTGTGCACGATCAATAATCCAATACAAAGTATATGGTTTTTATCTATTCATAATCATTAAACAGCACTGAAAATAAAATCATCCCAGTTTTTATCATTAAAAATTAATTTAATTAAAATAAATATAGCGAAGTTATTTCTTTAAATTAGTTGATTTAACTATTTCAAAGTCTTTTTATATACCTATTATTTTCTGCTTAATACATTGTGCCATTTGCTTCTATTGTGCAAATGAACAATCAAATTAACAATTAGCCGTATAATAAACACAGCTATCTTCACATTATTTTAATGGCACTTCCCTACTATTAAGATTACCTCCAACCACAACCAATCATATATATCACATCATATCTAAATTAATTAGATACATTCCTTCTAATCAATCGGTATTATTAATAGGACTGTAAAAATGAAAATAAACATATTATTAGATTTAAAGAATAATTTAGGGGAAGGCCCTGTTTGGGATACGCAACAGCAACGCTTATATTGGATTGACAGTTTAGATGGTCGCGTATTTTCCTGCACAGAACGTGGAACTGAAATTAAAAGTTGGGATGTTAGGCAAAAAATCGGTTCAATGGCTTTGTGTAAAGATGGAAACTCCGCAGTCGTTGCACTCGAAAAAGGAATTTATCTCCTTGATTTCACTACGGGTGAAACAAACCTTCTACATTCACCGGAAAGTGATAAACCCCATAATCGATTCAATGATGGAAAAGTTGATAGACAAGGACGCTTTGTTGTCGGCTCAATGGATATGCAAGAAGAGACTGCGTCAGGTGCGTTATATCGGCTAGATACGGATTATTCCCTTCATAAAATTGAACAAAATATCATTGTCTCGAATGCGCCTTGCTGGTCGCCTAAAGGCGATATTTTCTATTTCGCCGATACATGGACAGGTGAAATATGGAAATACGATTATGACGGCTCAACAGGCAATATCAGTAACCGCCAAACATTTTGTGCCGTTGACACCTCATCGGGCGGGGCTGCTGATGGTGCGACCGTTGACAGTGAAGGCTATCTTTGGAATGCCCTTGTTTATGCAGGAAAAATTGTTCGATATAGCCCTTCTGGCGAGATTGACAGAATTATCGAAATGCCTGTTAAGAAAGTCACCAGCGTCGCTTTTGGTGGTGAAAACTTAGATATTTTATATGTCACATCAATGGCAAGACCACCATTACCGCGCTTTCCTGAAGATGGCCAGTTACGCGGAAGTGTCTTCTCTATACATAATCTTGGTGTAACCGGTATTCCTGAAAAACGATTTGGGGGTTAAATAACGTTTAAATCACAAGTGAATATCACGGGTTCTCAAATTATTATACTTATAAAAGAGCTGCAATTATGATTAAAAATAACGCTTCAAATCATAAAATATCATTTAAAAAAATACACCGTTTCTCATGGGTTTCATTATTTGTTTGTTGGCTTATTTGGTTATTAAATGCTTATGATAGAGAAATGATATTAAGGCTAGGCCCTGTTATTTCTCAGGAATTTAATTTAAGCCCTGAGGAATGGGGGAATATTGTCGCTATTATTATGATAGCCCTCGCTATTTTAGATATACCCGGTTCAGTTCTCAGTGACCGATATGGTTCGGGTTGGAAACGCGCTCGTTTTCAAGTTCCTTTAGTATTAGGTTATACCGCTATTTCATTTATTTCTGGTTTTAAAGCCATTAGCCATAACTTAACCTATTTTATCCTATTACGGTTTGGTGTGAATCTCGGCGCAGGTTGGGGTGAGCCGGTTGGAGTAAGTAATACGGCAGAATGGTGGCCGAAAGAAAAAAGAGGTTTTGCTCTCGGTGTACACCATACTGGATATCCCATCGGGGCTTTATTAAGTGGCGTTGTAGCAAGTTTTATTATTTCTGAATTTGGGGAAGCGAACTGGCGATATAGCTTCTTTATACCACTCGTGGTCGCGCTGCCTATTATGATTTTTTGGGCTAAATATTCGACCGCGGCACGAATTTCAATATTATATGAACATATTGAAAAATCAGGCATGACCAAACCCGCAGAAAGTAGTAGCACCCAAGTACAAAAAGGCCAAGGTGTTAAAATTTTTCTCGCCACATTAAAAAATAGAAATATTGCACTAACAGCAGGGAACACATTATTAACTCAGATTGTTTATATGGGGATCAGCATGGTATTGCCTTCCTATTTATATCATGTCTCTGGGTTATCTTTAGCCGCCTCAGCAGGGCTGAGTATTATTTTCACATTAACAGGCGTGCTCGGGCAAATTATTTGGCCTTGGTTATCCGACATTCTCGGTAGAAAAAGAACCTTAATTATTTGCGGTTTGTGGATGAGTATTGGTATCGCTTTATTTTACTTCGCAACGTCAATGCCAAAAATTATCGCGATACAACTGTTCTTCGGCTTGGTAGCCAATGCCGTTTGGCCAATTTACTACGCCATGGCATCTGATAATGCTAATGACCAATCCATTTCTACTGCAAATGGTATTATCACCACATCCATGTTTATTGGGGGCGCATTATCACCGTTATTAATGGGCTGGTTAATTAATCTTGGGGGCGGCTGGAATAGCTCTTTAGGTTATATTTATACCTTCTTTGCGATGGCTGGCTGCGCACTACTTGGTGTCATATTACAGCTCTTTACTACCCACACATCACTGCATGAAAGCCATACACCAGGCGAATAAGTCACCTTAAATAAGGTTGTTTAAACACATAAAAAATCCCCTTAAACGAAAATTTACTGAAACGTTTAAGGGGAAACATAGAAACCAACCGAATCTAGTTGCTTTTTTCTTTTAACAGCACTTAAAACCGTTGATTACGCCGTTAACCCACCATCTAAGACCAATGTTTGCCCGGTTAGGTACTGGCTGTTATTACCAATCAAAAATTCAACTAGCTCTGCCACCTCTTGAGGTTGCCCTAAGCGACGTAAAGGGATGTTTTGGCACATCGCTTTTAATTTAGCTTCAGGCATTGATCGGGTCATATCACTATCAATAAGCCCCGGAGCAATACAATTCACACGTAACCCAAAACGCCCAACTTCATGAGCCAATGAACGTGTCAACCCCATCATCGCCGATTTGCTCGCCGCATAAGCTGTTTGGCCAATATTGCCTTTTAACCCAGTAATTGATGACATCAATACGATTGAGCCACTCCCCGCCATCAACATGGCAGGTAATAATTTACGGTGCCAATTCATCACGGAAATGACGTTATTCTCTAGCACGTCTCGCCAGATTTCAGCATCTTGATGAATATGTAAGGCATCCCTAGTGATACCTGCATTATGAATAATCGCCGTAGGCGCTCCAAATTGTTCCAATAACGAGCTAGAAAGCGCATCAACTTGTGCTTCATTCTTACCATCACACGGGGATCCTTTCACCCATGTACCTAAATCGGGGTTTTCAAGGTTCGCTTGAGTTTCATTAACACCATCAACGCTACGCCCAGTAAAAACCACATTCCAGTGGCGTCGCAATTCGCTAACCAGTGCAAGCCCAATTCCTCGGCTTCCCCCCGTCACGAGTATCCATTGATTATTTGTCATTTTAAGATTTCGACTCCTTATCAATATGTTCACACAACGCTTTCACCGAAATTTCTGGATGTTCTAGGAAAAATTCCGCATCTAAAGCAACATTAAAATCACGTTTAACAAGCACCATCAGTTCAACATAATCTAAGCTATCGAACTCTAACTGGACTAAAGTCATATCCGCATTCAGCTCTTCTGCTTCTAAATCTTTTGCGTCACAGATCATGTCACTAATTTTGGTATAAATTTCTTGATATTGGCTCATTTGTTTTATCCTTGCATTCTTATTGAGTTATTGAATTAACTTTCAATGTTATTGAATTATTTATTATTTTTTCTTTGTAACGAGCAGCGATACTGATACTCACTAATCGACCACTCTCACTATCCGCGATCACTAAGGCCGGTAAAATACGTAGATAAATAGGCTCAGGAGAGGTGATAGGAACCCATTTCGTTAGAAGTTCACGGTCAAACACCACCTCTTGATGGGTTTGTACGATAGGATAACGGCAAAAAATATCTTTCAATGTTGAGCCGACCGGCAGCCATTGTGCAATCTCTTGTTGTTCAAATAACGAGCTATCATGAATTAAGTACCAGAACAAAACTGCGTCAATAAACTGCCATTCATACATTTCGTTGGAAAACTGAGAAAATATTGACTGCAATTTCACCATCTCTGCGGTCGAAATCATTATTTCATTCGCAATTTCATGTAATAGCGGTGGAGGGGTGATAGACAATTGGCAAGTTAAGCAATTTTGTTGTTCATCAGAAGAGAGTAAAGCCACAGACCCCGCTTTATTTCGTGCAACTAATTGATAATCTTTATCGTTCCACAGGGGATTGCGCAGCCGCACAACACATTTGATAAACTCAGGGGCGGTAACCTCTTTTGAAGCCAATAATGGGTGATTTAATGATTCACTTGCGAATTGTTTTACATCGAGTAGTGCACGCATGCCATGCACACTCAGTTGATCTCCACCCTTTGCTTTGACCCATTCAAGATCGAAATGAATAGGGTTATCATCACCAGAAAATGAGGCCCACTGTTTTGCATCCTCAAGGGTATAGCGTAAAGTCCTCATGACGCTTTCTCTAAAATCAGTGCCGCATTTGCCCCACCAAAACCAAAACTCAGGTTTAGTGCACGCTTAACTTCACCAATGCGGTGCTCATTAGGGATATAATCGAGGTCACATTGCGGGTCCGAGTGGTGCAAGTTCGCGGTTGCGGGCATCACACCATGCGCCATCGCTTGCAAGCAAATAATGGTTTCAAAACTGCCAGCAGCGGCAATTAAATGTCCGGTATAGGATTTCGTACTGGATATTGGGACTTGGTAAGCTGCCGCGCCTAATGCCTTTTTCAATGATTCTGTTTCATTTAAGTCATTAAGAGCCGTTGAGGTTCCATGGGCATTGATATAATCGAGAGATTCAGGAGCGGCTCCCGCTTGTTGTAAAGCCATTTCAATGGTTTTCACTCGGGCAACACAATCTTCTGCTGGTGAGGTAAAATCAAAGGCATCAGAAAAATTTGCATACCCCGTAATCTCGCCCAAAATAGTGGCGCCACGAGAAATAGCGCTCTCACGCTCTTCTAAACACAACACAGCCGCACCTTCAGAAAGGACAAAACCACTACGGTCTGCGCTAAATGGGCAACTGGCACGAGTCGGGTCTTCCGCTTCACGAGTTAAAGCGCCAAGGACATCGATATTCCATACAGCACAATCTGTCCGCAAGGACTCCCCTGCACCAGCGAGCATCATATCGGCTCGTCCATGACGAATTGCTTCAAAAGCATCACCAATCGCAATAGTGCCTGTCGCACAAGCCGCAATGGTGGTATTTTGATATCCACGCAGGTTCCAAAACTGGCTGCAAGCCGCCGTTGTCACATTTGGCATTGCATAAAAACAGTTGAAAGGCGAGGTCATCCCTGTCGCTTCAAATTCACTTACTGACATATAACTTTCATCAAGCCCTGCCCATCCCGTTCCCATAATGACACCGCACATCAGTGGGTCATAAAAATCAGTTAATGGCGTGCCTGCGAAGGCCATATCCATGGCTTCCCGCGCTGCCCCCAAGGCTAAACGCGTATGGCGTGGTAAACGACGACGAATAGCCGCGGGAACCCCTTTTAAGCTGGGTTCATTATCAATAAGCCCTAAAAAATGACTGTGGATATTTTGCGCAGTTTTATCAACGTAACGATAACCGAGCTTTTTATCCATAATCGCTTGCCAACATGCTGAAGCCGTATCCCCCAAAGGAGTGACAGCCCCATAGCCTGTGACAACAACGCGTTTAAAGTGAGATTTTTGGTTCATAATGGGTTGTCCTCCTGTCGAGTGCTACCGCCACCTTGTGCTAGCCAAAGTTGTAGCGTTGCATAAAGATAATCGTATTGATTTTGCGCTAATGAGTTCTCAATAGTTAAAAGGTCATCTTGCGCATTAAGCAGTGTTTGATAATCCACAGCACCGGCTCGGTAACGGCTGTTGGTTAGTTTTAGCCGCTGCTGGCTAAGTGATAATGACTGTTGCAATTGCTGACGAATTTCATCCGCGGCAAAACGGGCTTCCATCGCATTATCGACTTCTGACAAGGCGGTATAAGCCGCGCTACGAAATGCCACCGCAGCTTGTTGTACTTGTAAGTCGGATTGTTCAATGGTCAATTTCACGGTGTTCCACTGAATAAATGGCAAAGAAATCGCCCCCCCAACAACACGTGTCGGGTCACTAAACCATTGAGAAAACAGCTGGCTACCCGCATTAAGCGCACCTTGCAAAGAGAGTGTCGGGTAGAAGCTCAATTTAGCAGCGTCAGAATCAGCAAGCGCGGAACGTAAACGTGACTCGGCAGCTTGAATATCCGGTCGCTGTGCTAATACGGCCAACGGTGTCGCGTTAAGAATTTCAATCCGTTGATTTCGATTAAGTGCGCTAAGCTCACGCACATGCTGCTCCGCAGGGCGGTTTAACAATAGCGCTAATGCATTGCGGGAACTGTCACGTTCTTTAATGAGTCGTCGCAATTCATTTTTTCGACTAATCACCGTTTGCTGTGATTGTAAGAAATCCAGCTGGCTAACTTTTCCTGCTAAATACCATGACTTAATTTGCTGCTGGCTTTTTTCTGCAATCTTTTGGCTCGCTATCAGGTTATCAATCTGTTGATTTAACAGTGCAATATTCCAATATAATTGTGCGGTCGTATTAATAACCACTAATGCTGTTGCATGGTAATCCTGTTCGGTTGCTATTGCTTCCCACTCATTCTTTTCACGAATACGTGCCAGTTTTCCCCATAAATCGATTTCATAATTTAAGGTTAGATTTGAGCTATAACTCTCTTGAGGGGAGGTTCCATGGCGTATAGATTTTGTATTACTTGCTGAACCCCCAAGGGAGAAATCTGGGGTTATATTGGTATTTGCTAGCCCGGCAGTACTTCGCGCAAGCTTTAATTTAATTGCCGCTGTGGCTAAATCATTATTATTTTCTAATACCTGATTGATCAGTTGGGATAGCTGAGGATCTTTAAACTTATCCCACCAATTTCCAGCAACATTCCCCCCCTGCACTGACGTAATCACGTCATTCGCACCAGATTGGCGTATTTTATCATCCCACTTCTGAGGCAATGTGAGTTCAGGGCGTTGGTATTCGGTACGCGTAAAACTGCCGCAGCCATTAAGCAAAAATAAAGCAGAAATAATATAAAGTGATTTGATATTCATTCGCGTGCCAATGCCTCCGTTGGGTTGAGTTTGGCAGCTCGGCGAGCAGGAAAATAACCAAAAACCAAACCAATTAAAGCTGAGAAACCGCACGCTAATAAAACAGGGAACAGAGTAAACACCATCGTAAATTCAGTGGTGAAATAAGAGAAAATCCACCCCGTTAACCATGAACCGACAATACCAATTAACCCGCCAAGCGAGCAAATCATCACGGCTTCTATCAGAAATTGGTTCATAATATCTTGAGGACGCGCACCGACGGAAAGGCGGATCCCGATTTCATGAGTTCGTTCCGTTACAGAAACCAACATGATATTCATCACCCCAACCCCCCCAACCAATAAAGAAATCGCGGCAATCGAAGTGATCAGTAATGACATCGAATCGGATGTTTTTTGTAATGCATTGGCGAGCTGGTCATCCGACTGAATAAAAAAGTCCTTTTTACCATGTTCGCGTAGTAACAAACGCTCAACCTGTAATTCAGCTTGTTGAGAGGTTAAGCTTTCAGGGAAGCGCAATGAAATAAACTCAATGGGTTTGTCCCCGACCACACGTTGCTGCAACGATGAGTATGGTACCCACCCCATAACAAAGCCGCTCGACATTTTGGGCCCCGGTTTACGGGCAATACCAATAATTCGCCATGGTGAATGGCCAATCTGCACAATTTGCCCTAACGGTTCTTCTTCTGGCTGAAAAAGTACTTCTCGGCTTCCTTCATCCAATACAATAACGGGCTCGCTGTCAGCCATATCGAGCGTACTGAATAAACTGCCATGTAAAAGCTGAAACCCTTGTGCCGCAAAATACTCTTCTGAAACACCATTAAGCATGATGGAGTTATCCAAGCCTTTATTAACGACCATCGTCATGCTACTCGCGACGGGGGAAACAGACTCAATCCATGGCAGTTGCTTTAAACTTTTAACATCATTTAACGATAACGCACGCTCCATATCAGGCCGCTTAGCCCCCCACCCAGTACCGGGGCGAATTTCCAGAGTCGTGCTGCCGAGCTTCCCGATTTCATCCATGATGGAGCGTCTTGCTCCTTCCCCCACGGCCATTGATGACACCACCGAAGAAATACCAATGATAATTCCCAACATCGACAGAAATGCACGCATGCGATGACCGAGTAAGGCCCGCCATGCCATACGAATGGACTCAATAATATTGCGCCACATCGATGCACGGCCATTATCTTCAACAGCAGGAAGCTGATGCCGCTGTTTTGTGTCTGTCTGCGCTTGGTTCTGCTTATCAGAAACAATTTTTCCATCACTAATTTCAATAATTCGCTGAGTTTGCTGGGCGATATTTTTATCGTGGGTCACAATCACAACAGTGTGCCCATCGAGATGAAGCTGATGTAAAATATCCATCAATGCGTGGCCACTGGCGCTATCTAATGCCCCTGTAGGTTCATCCGCAAGAATGATTTGTGCACCATTGACCAAGGCGCGACAGACACTAACACGCTGCTGTTGCCCACCAGATAACTGATAAGGTTTGTGATCCAAGCGTGTTTGTAACCCTAACTTTTCTGCTAATAAAGCAACTCGTGCGCTCCGCTCATCTTCTGGCATTGCCGTATACAAAGCTGGGATCGCAATATTTTCCTCTGCAGTCAGGTAGGGCATCAGGTGATAACGTTGAAAAATAAATCCAAGATATTGGCTACGCAATTCCGCCAGCTGGTCACTGTTCACCTCATGAACCGCAATCCCATTGATAAACACTTCTCCTTGAGAAGGTTTATCTAAACAACCAATGATGTTCATCAGAGTCGATTTACCTGAACCTGATGCGCCAATAATCGCGACCATTTCTCCTTGGTTAATTGATAGCGAAATATCATTCAAAACAGGAATAGTTTGCGTACCGGCTGAAAACTCACGGTAAACATGATGAAGTTCAATCAGAGGACGGGTTAAAGATACATTTCGTGTCGTCGCCATCATTAACTCGCCACATTATCTGATTGAATAACAACGTGTTCACCCTCGCTAATCCCCTCAAGTACTTCGACGAAATGGCGATCATTAATCCCCACTTTGATAGTGCGAATTTCCGGTTTTTGATTGTTGATCACGGTCACTTCATATTGGTTTGCACCCACCGCTCGCCCCAGCGCACTAACGGGGAGTCGTATGGCATCTTTTGCTTGTGCAACACGAATAAATACTTGCGCTGTCATTGATGTCTTTAATGCACGATCGGTGTTATCAACCTCAAATGTTCCGTTGTAATAAATTGCACTGTTCTGTTGCCCCCCAGAATTATTGTTATTTTCATCAAGGGCTTCGGGAGGAATGGGTTGAACATACCCCATGGTACTTTCGTAGTGCGTTTCAGGGTCCGCAATCACATAGAATGTGAGGGGTTGGCTTGGGCGAATTTTTTGAATATCCGCTTCCGAAATTCGTGTCTGAACCTGCATTTTATCTAGGTTCGCCAGCACTAAAATGGTCGGTGCTGTCTGTGAAGAAACAATGGTTTGCCCTTCGTTCGCCACAATACCCAGTACTTCGCCACTAATCGGCGCGATGATCCGTGTAAAATTGAGGTTAGCTTGTGCAGTTTGCACGTCCATTTCTGATTGCGTGATTAACGCCTCATTGACATTAACCTGCTGTAATTGCGCCTCATATTGGGCTTGTGCTTGTTCATATTCACTGCGAATACCAGAGCCATCTCTCTGCATCACCACTTGGCGCCGATAGGCTTTGATATACTGTATTAATGTCGCTTCTGCAGCCCGTTTTTGCGCCTGAGCACTGGATAACCGAGCGGTTGCATTTTTGAGCTCAGACTGCTGGATAGTTGGGTCGATTTCTGCCAACAATTCCCCTTTAACTACTTTGTCGCCTTGTTTTACATACAGTTTTTTGATTTGCCCGTTAACCTGAGCCCCTACGTTAACTTGCATTGAGGGCTTTAATGTCCCCGTGACCATGACAACTTTTTCAATATCGCCACGTTCCACCGATAAAATTACGTTTTCATGCAACGCTGGCGCGGGTGATTCCCAAACAAAACGGCCGATCACCACGATCAGCACAAGTAGTGCTACCAACCCACCTAAAATGCGTAATCGTTGAGTCGTTAAACCCAATTTTGGTGCTACGTGGCGAGAGGTCATAAGGAAGTTCCTTCTATTGCCGCTAACAAAGAAGGTTCAGATTGAGGCATGCCTGTTGCCACACAAGGGGCTTTATTGGGGTTGTTCTCAAGACTTAATTTCCCATCTACGATTCGGTAAAGTGCATCGAAATTAGCCGCCAGCTCTTCACTGTGAGTGACAACAATCAATGTTTTACCCGTTTTCTGGCAATGTGACTGAATGGTCGCCATGACTATTTTCGCCGTTTCTTCATCCAAATTGGCAGTGGGCTCATCCAATAATAAAATAGGACGGGCACTGTATAACGAACGAGCCAATAACAAACGTTGACGTTGCCCAAGCGACAGCGCCGCATGGCTTTCTCTTATCAACGCATTAACCCCACCAGGTAATTGATTAATCACTGCACCGAGTGCCAATTTATCAAGCAGCACTTCGACTCTTTTTTTATCTTTTTCGCGGAAGTTAGGGTCAAATAGCGTGATGTTATCTAAGACGGTCGCATTAAATAAAATATCTTCTTGGCTTTGCAAGCAAACCAATTGCGTAAGCTGCTGCACACTGACGGCCTCACCGTTGGACTCGCATATTCCTTGCTGTGGGCTGAATAAACCCGCAATTGTCCGTAATAACGTGCTTTTTCCTGCCCCTGACTCCCCAACAATGGCAACCTGCGTGCCTGAAGGTAAGTCTAATGACACATTATTTAAAATCGGTTTCGCAGGGTCATAACTGAAATGAATCCCGTTGAATGATAAGTGAGGTGCTTTTCCTAGCGCTGCGGCGTGTTTTTTATGGAATGGCGCGGTGTCCTGCTCACTTTTCTTAGGGAATAAAGAATGGGCGCGTGTATCAATAATATGCAGTTGCGACTTATGGATAATCGCATAAAAAATACGCGTCACATAATTGGTGAAAATTTGACGCAAGAAACTATAAGCAAAGAAATCCCCCAAAGAAATTAACTCATTGGCCACCATGGGTAAAACCACTAACATAAAAATGACCATCTCCAAACTACCGGTTAATTGATAGATGCCATCTTTAATTTGTTGATACACATTTCTGCGCTGCATACAGGTAAACAATTCACGGCTTAACCATGCAAATTGCGCCTTACGCTGATTTTCAATCCCTGCTGTTTTTATGGTCAGAATGCCTTGCAGCGTCTCCATAAAAAAGTCATTTAATTCTGCTGATTTTAACTGTAACTGTTGGGTATACCACCGATCACGAATTATCGCCCATACACTAATTAAGCCCATCACAGTGACACCCGCAGCTGAAATAGCCGCTAATACGGGCGCAATCCAAAACATGGTACCTAATGCTATCGCACAAATAACCCAATCTGTTCGTAGCCCGTTATCCAGCTCAATTTTTTCAGTTAAGGCCCCCTGCCAAGCGACAAAACGGCTAAAAACATCCCCAGGTGCGCGTTTTTCAAAAAAGCGCAATGGATTACTCAATAAACGTGAAAAACCCACCCCGCTTTTAATCAACACAAAGTGTTTTACGAAACGCTCGCTTAGTATTCTCACCCCGAGTGCTAATAGTGTTGCAACCACAAAGGCAACAATGAACCAGCCGTAAGGAAAAATGGCATTTTTAGCGTCGGAAAAGGCTTGGTTGATCGCATTGCTCACCATGGCTGGCATTAAAAATAGCGTTAACGAAACCAAAAAAGCGAATATCATCAACCAATAAACACCGCGAATTTCTGAGGTTTCTTTCAGGCTCATTGCATGAGGAGCTTTTTTCCCTGTAGTCCCATCATTTCTGTCTTCTGGTGCTAATGATTCAATTTTTTCCAGCGCGGTATCTGGTTCTAAAATTAATGCATAGCCGCTAATTTCCGCTTTTAATGCAGAGAAAGGTAACCACTGCTGCCCAATTGCAGGGTTCATCACGCACACGTTATTTCCTTTGCGATAAGCAAGCAGCACAAAATGGCTTGCTCCGTAATGTAAAATAGCGGGAAGTGGTAAGCTATTGAGCTCTTGGTGCTCAAATAGCACCGGTGTCGTCGCAACACCGTAATTAGCTAAAATGGACGAAAGGTCAATCAAAGAAGTTCCATGATCCGATGCTGGATACACCTCTCGCAGCGTTTCAAGAGAAACATTGAGACCTTGAGTTTGTGCTAACATCGCAATACATGCTAAGCCACATTCATTGGTTTCTTCTTGAGAAACAAAATTTGGAATAATATTTTTCATTATTATTTAATGGCTAATAAAATAAAGTGAATGGCTATGCCATAAAAGCCAATCATTGGGATAATGACGAACCGCATTTTCAATGATGGCGGGCATTTGAGTTGCAACATCTTTTGCTGCAACAGGCGGATAAACCTTGATTTTTAAACCGTTTTGGTAGTACAGATGATAAAAAACCACCTGTGCCGAAATCGCACTGGATAAACGCACGACACCATTGTGCAGCTTCGCTGCACGGTTGAATAAATGGCACGATAATTTGCTCGACGCCCCTTCCTCTGTTTGAACCGTGTAATCAGGGGTGATATCAGGAAAAACAATTATATTCTTTTGCCCTGTCGCCGTTTCTGTCATCGCAGTCATTAACTGGCTAGCTAATACTTTATTTCCCTGATGAATAGAGCAATATGATAAATTCACCTGGCCTAACTCACGTGCCGAAGCGTTATACTTTTGCTGTTCTGCACTCGACGAAACCACCACCGTCGCATTGCCTGGGGTCACCCCTGCACCAACCATGGTGGCTAAAACATCAGAAACCATATGCAATGGAGCAAGCACAACGGGTTTATTTTGTTGGTGCAAAGGCGCAACGATGCTATCAAGTTCAAGAGTACAAACTCGAACTTGCGCCATGATTTTTTGGTTTTGTCCCCATGTTGCAGCTTCTTCCAAAATGAAGCGTCGAACAGCTATCCAGCTCATATCAATATGCCCTTTCGTTTCCATTAAACTACGAAAGTTTTCCGTGGCGACTTTATTCCGATTACGATATTGACGACCTAATAAGCCTACGCGACATAATAAATTGGAGACAAATAATACCGATGTGATATAGCCCCGGCGCAGTAACAACCGTAAAAAGGTAAGTCCACTATGATTAAGTTTTTGATATCCTTTTTTAAACGGCATCAAACAGTTTTTCGCTGTAAATACCGTCCAGACAATGCAAAACCGGATCACCGTAACTCCTTATTGCTTTTGTCTAATAATTCAAGCATATAAGCAGTAAAGTCTGCAAAATCACGGTCTTGATAGACGACATAGCGTTTATTGATAATAAATGCAGGTGTTCCAGTAATTTGATAAAACTTGCTAATTTCAAGCATGTTTTTCAGACGTTCTTGAACCGCTTGGCTTTCACTGGTTTTTAGATATTGGGTTGAATCAACATTGTGCTGTTTTAACCATTGGTTTAAGACATCTTTATTAGCTAAATCAAGCTTATCATTGATAACTGCGGTATAAAGATCCTGACGGTATTGAGATTCCACCCCCATCTCTTCCAATGTCGCAAAAATAGGCGCATAGGCAGCAAGCCCCAGATTATTATCCATGGCTAAATGCACGACTTTAAAGTTGACGTTCTCAGGGAGTGTTTTTTCGAATTGACTGACATTATCATGATTTACGGCACAATAATGGCAACCATAAGAAAGGACTTCTATGATGCTGTTATTTTCTTTTATTGGACTCAATAGAACTTGTTCACTATTAAATTCAATAAAAGAAGAGCTTTGTGCATCATCATTTGAAAAAGTATTAAAAACAAAAATATGATAGAACAAAACCGTCATGAGTGAAGAAGCGATAATAACAAATAGAGTATAAAGTGTAATAGTTATTGGTTTAAAACGAGTATTCATAACAGTTAATTCCATTCAGGTACGAAAAATACATGGGGATAACTCCCCATGTATCAATTAATAAAAATCAAATTTAATACTATGGAGCTGTTACATCACAGTTTGATGCACCAACAGCTTTTGCTTTGTATGTTTTATTACCGTGCTTATCAGTACAAGTGGTCACTAATTGGCAAGATTTAACACCACCAACAGTGATGCTCTCGTAAGAATTAGTACAAACTTGTTTTGTTCCACCAACTACAGCAGCAGCTTCGATAGCATTTAACTTTTTCATGTTATTTCCTTTAATATAGATTTAAATTAATAAAACGCCCTATTTATTGATAATTAACACCAATAAATCCTTTAGATTTTTAATTAATATACAAATTACCGCATGAATAATTAAAAATTCAATCCTTCTAATTTCTCATTATTATCAAATAAAAAAATCGCTTTTTCTTTGACGCTTTTTGCTTTCTCTTTCTCACCTAATTCATTTAAAACAAGGATCCAAGAAAAATAAACATTAAGATCTGAGCAAGAACGTGAATAGTTTTCTGCCCAAGATGAAAATAAATTCAAATAATAAGGGTCTTGCGTCTCGTTATAGCGTAATAAATACCCCATATTGAGATCCAATTTGTAACGATCATCGATTAAATAGTATTTCCATTCACTATAATCAGGCTCATTCATCGAAAGAAGATACTGCTGCCCTGTTTTTTCGATATACGTTAAATATTGCTGTGTTTGCAAAGTAAAATACAGCAACCCCATGGATAATAAACCACCTAACGCAATAATTGTTTTCGAAAAATACCCTACAAACTTATTCAATGAATATTTTTTAGTTGGAACATCGGTACAACGCATTAACAATATCAATACCACCCCATGAGGTATTGATAACCACAATGGAAACTCTGTCATCATATGAAAAACAATTGGTAACGCAATAACTAAAAAAACATAATTGTTATTTTTATTTTTTAATGAAGAATAAAGTAGATGCACACCACCAATAATAACTAACAATATTGCCGCAAAACCAACTAACCCACCTTCAACCATCCAACGCAATACCTCATTGTGTGGATGTGAAATAACCTTTTCACTGGTTCCTAGCAAACCACCACCAAAACGCTCTAAAAATACAGATTCAAAACTACCAACCCCAGAGCCAAATAACATATTTTCGCTAAATAGATATAAACTATGTTGCCATAGCACCCATCTAATATGTGATGTTTGTAATTTACTGTCAGAAAAGTCAGAAATATTAAAACTAACTTTTATTCCATAACCAATAATAAGACCGATAACAATCGCTATTAAAGAGTAAACAATATATTGACGATGATACGTTGCGAAAAAATAAAAAACAATAACAATTAATAATAAATTTAAATATCCAGTTAATGATTGGGACAATGGCAATACCATACTCATTAAAATGAGACTCACAATGATAATGGCAAACGCATACCGTGTGACAGTTCTCATTAAAATAAACATGCCTATTGCACTGGCAATACCAACACAAATAAAACTAGAAAGAACATTAACTTGTTGGAATACACCATATGGCCTATCCCCTGATATCGGAAAAAAATTAAAAACCTGTGCTATTGAATATAGACTCTCAATAATAGCAGCAAATAATACACTGCAAACAATTATTTTCAATACAGTTTCTGAAATATTTATTTGCAATAAAGCTTGATAAAAAAATAACGCCCCCAATAACCAATACGCAGTCAAGTACGCATTAAACTGGTAATTTTCTGGCGCAAAAAAACACAAACCTAATAATAAGACTAATCCAATCGTAATATAATTACTCGACTTAGAATAGTATAAGTTTAAATTTTTAATTTGTGTAATACTAATCATCACAATAAAAAACGCAATAAAAAAACCACTAATTATATTGAATGGCAATGACAAACCTGTTCCGCCCATATTCGGCAGATAAATATGCAATATAATGCCAAAAAATATAACGACAAAACCTAAAAGCACCCATGGATAACTTTCTTTTTTATTATCTTTAATTTTAATTGCAAACGTCATGTTTTCATTCGTTATTGATAATTTAATGTATAGTATGCAGTACTATAAAAATTCCCATAGATAATCGTTTCGTTAATTCTCGCTTCTGGTTCAGCCTCGACATAAGCCTTAAATTGAATTTCCGTATCATTTTTTGCCAAATTTTGCGCTAATGATGGCGTATTCAATTCTATGGGTGTTTCATTTAAATTTAATAACCCAATACCGATTCCACTTGCCTCACTTTGGTCACTAATCGCAAGATGGTCAGGAAGATTTTTATTTTCAATTCCATTAAAAGTCACTGTCACCGATTTAAATATGGTCGTATTACAATTCGTTAAATGAATTGAGAAAATTAAAGGTTTCGACTTGCCTTCTTTATAAAGATCTTTAACCGAGATTTGTTGAAAATCAACAGGGACCTTCTCACTTCCAGGTGCTATCTGACATGGCGTAGCAACAACCATGCCTCTGAATGAATAGCTTCCCATATTACTCGGGATCACACTTGCACTCACCGACCCTGAGACTAATAAATATAAGCCAATCGACAATAAATATTTATTACGCTTTATCTGATTATTATTTCGCATGATCGGCCTCATTGGAATTCAGCAAGAATTGTCCCGGTGCTTGTAAATTCACCTTCTTCCACGCTACTACCAGGCGCAGCTATTGGCGCAGCCGTTAAGTTCCAGGTGCCTTGGTTATTAATAAAATTAGGCACTTGATAAGCTTGGTTCGGTCTTACCAAGGTTCCGGTCAAATTATCAGTCACCACAATGCCAAGATTTGTGCGTTTCACACCGTTTTTTAACGTACCGAAATAATCAGGGTTAAAATCCGCGCTACCTGACGCTCCCGGCAACAATGACAGCTTGATATTTAAATCACCTGTCGTAAAACTGCCTCCGGTACATTTAACTGGGATCTTAAAGGGCTGAGCATAATTAGTGCCATTCAACTGTTCACTCGTGTTTGCCACATCAAGAAAATTAATATCTATTGGGTTGCCTTCATTAATCGTACACTCATCAGCAACCGTGATAATTCCTGCCCCTAGAACGACTCGCGTTGATGGAATTGGTGCATAAGCTGTACTGCCATTCGCTGGGCTGCCTTTTTTAGCAAAAACCTGTACCAGTTCCGCTTGGTTGATGGTAATGCCATTAATAATCGGTTTTTTCAGCCTAAACGTGATCGTTCCACTCGATCCCGTCCGTAGCTCGACACCATAATCGCGGCTATTAACTCTCGGTGGTGTACACTCTATTGGGTCAGAACCCCCATTCCACATATCCTTTACTGGGACAGCAACTTTCTGGCCAACCTTTCCCCCGATTTGAATTTCAACTTTTACATCAAAATATTCATTGAGGTTCAGGTATCCTGGGTTTTGCATTGATGTAGGAATGGTTGACATTAAATCAAATGTCATCCCTGAATCTGGATCTGAATTCCCAACCCCCCCCGGCTTCATATAGCTTTGGCAATAAATATCAAAATAAGGCCAATTACCCACATCAAAATTGAATACTGTTTCTGCATCCTTCTCATTAACGAGCAATTGATTATTCATTCTTGCTTCGAATGTATACGTTCCCCCATCCGGTATAGCAGAACCGTGGGGAGCCCCTAAAGCAGATAACGGCAACGCCCCGACGGTAAACAGACCAACAGCAATAGTGATATCTTTTAGTTTTTTATTGTTGTAGACAAACATGGTTATAAATACTCCAGTTTTAGCCTAACTAATCCGCTAAAGGTTCCCGCCGAAACAGACCGTGCTGTAGATTCCAATGATGCATTAAGTGTGAGGTTATTATCGCCAGGTTTGATCACCCATGAACTTGTTGGCTGGTTGACCATTAGGTTTTGATGTTCTTTACTGGAAATACGCAATCCGGCACCTCGAATATCACCTGTAACTCGCACCAAATCAGGGTTAAAAAAATCCGTATCTCCCGCAATGCTCAATGAAACAGCACTTTCTCCCGTCAAGTAATAACGCTGCGCATTTTGAGTTGCTTCTCCAGCAGAATTCACAAATGACTTGGATGCTCCGCGTTGGCAATCTTTGAGGCGAATATTAAATGCAACAGGAGTACTTCTATCGCCAATGCGATGAAATTCTCTGGCATTGATTTCACCTAAATCGACATACTGCTCTTGTGTTTCTAATTCAAGAACACAAGGCGATGCATAAACGCTCCCTGTAAAATGCACAGTACTATGTACGTCTAGCAATGTTTGGCGGGACAGCTTTTCATCCGCAATTTCTGCAACCGCGGAGAAACTTCCTAGCCCCAATAATACGATCCCTAAGCACCTAATGTTCATATCAATACTCCTAGCGAATCTGTTGCTCTGGTGGTAACGCTTTACACGTATTTCCGCTACAACTGTATTTAAGTTCTGGATGACCACCATAATCATTCACATACATCATGGTGAAACTCTCGCCTGAACTATTGACCTTAATATCGAGATGCGATTTAGGTGCAATCATCACCCCTGGAAAATCAGTTAGTTTTTTTCCACCTTCTGCCACCGGTTTATTATTAAGGCTAATAATGGTCACAAAATAAGGAGTTGGGTTTTCAGCGCGCCAATTATTTCCCTGTTTATAAAATATGACTTGGTCTTGCCAAACTGCACTTTTAGACTCAGGAATAATGGCTGTCGGCCGATAAAACAATTTAATCCGCGATTGCATCGCTAACTGTAAAACATTCGGTTTATCGGGTTTTGGCGGAACTTCGCGTACATTTAAATAAAACAGGCTTTCTCGGTCTTGGGGTAACTTATCTATCTCGGCTGTTTTTGAAACACGGGCAACCCCTTTTTGCCCACCATTAATGCGCTGTAATGGTGGCAATACAACTAATGGCGATGTAATTTTTTTCCCATTGGCATCTTCAACCCATGACTGAGCAAGAAAAGGAATACTTGAGCTGGTGTTTGATAAATTAGCACTCGCAGAATTTTCATCGCCGGTAATAATCAGTCGTGTTCTATCCAGTGAAATACCCGCATATGATTGCCCTACGCCAACCATCATAACTAGCAAACCACCTACCCATTTATTTATACGAATCGCCATTTTCTCTACCTTATAGAATACTTTTTCAAACTGTCATTACATTATTGGCAAGGCAGCAAAACTGACATACCCGAATTAATTTTTTCAGGCAGTTGAATTTTACATTGCGCTTTTCCGCCCCAAGATACCGTTAATGTTTCTTTAGGATTTACTGCCATCAAATACGCCAATCCATTTTCCATCAGCATGGCAATGTTAATGCCATCAGCGTTTGTCACATCAGCACCAAATGGAGGTACCGTATCGTTATAACGAATAGTTGCTATGAGCTTTTCACCTTCTGCAACATCAAAGCGCTGATAACCTATTGCGCCTTCTGTTAAGGTCGATGTTGCTATCGCCTTATTGGTATCAACGTTATTTTTTAACTTATCGACATCAATACGCGTGTCGAAGCTGTAATAGCTGACAATATCAGGCACAACAGAAATACCGGCCCAGTTAGTTCGTGTTTTTTCATGGTTAAACGGCACGCCACCAACACCGTTGGTATCGACCATAATTCTTGCTGTATCCGTTGTACCGGTACTGTTATGTAACGCAGCTCCATGCTTGGTAGCAGTGAAACCACCGCGCAATGTCCCGTTGATCGATGCCGTTTGTCTTTCTTGATAGCTGACATTAGTATTAACTTCAGCAAGTTGCGTCCGTTTTTGATAATATCCATCAAACCGTACGCGATCATCACTGCTTCGACCGGCTCTAACTCGCCATAAGTTATTCATATCCCTATTGTCACTGTAAGACAGCATGTGGCTGGTCTTACTGCCACTATTTTGCAAGTCATATCCCGCCCAACGGCTATCACCAACAGGCACTGAAACCGAAAGTGAAATGCTATCGTCACGTCGACCCCGATAGTCAGAACGGTAGGCCGCAATATTGGTTGAAACACCATTGATGCCCATTAAACGAAATGTTCGACCCACAGATAAGCCATATCTATCTTGAGATGTCTGGTCCCAAAAGGTCTGATGGGTATACGTTAAGAATACTGTCGTTCTCCAATCAGGATCATCAGCCCAAAAAGTTTTATTCCCTGTCACGGTATACATCTCTTTTTGACGGCCAATACCCAGATATTTGTTTTCACGCTCATCTAAATATTGCGACAGTGTTCTAAACTTATCCTGCGAGAAGCGGTAACCCGCAAAAGAAATCGTACTGTTAAGTTCATCAAATGATTTTGAATAACTCAGGCGATAGGAAGAACCCGTTTGCGTGTTATCACCTGGCATTCGGCTAATGGATTGTGTGACATCGGCAGAAAGTGCCCCAAATACAGATAAATCACGCCCTAATCCAGCAGATATAGCGGTATAATCCCTACCCGCAAAAAGTAGACCACCAATGAGTGACCAGTTATTGCTCAGCCCCCAAGAGAAATCTCCCGTGGCAAACATTGGCCCCTCTGGTTTGTGATTAAATCGTGATGGTTTACCGACCGAAGCGTTATAACGCACATAGCCCGGACGCGTTAAATAAGGGATATTTGCCGTATCAACTTGAAAAGTCGATACCTCACCGTCATCACCTTCAACTTTGACATCTAGGGTTCCACGAATTGAACTTTGCAAATCCTGAATACTGAATGGCCCCGCAGGTACCGTCGTTTCATAAACGACACGCCCAGCTTGGGTTACAACAATTTTTGAATTGCTTTTCGCAATACCATTAATCTGTGGTGCGTATCCTCGCAGATTTGGCGGTAACATACGCTCATCACTGGCAAGGTTAAAGCCAGTGAAACGAATCGTGTCAAAAACTTGAGAATTTAAATAAATTTCACCCAGTGTCAGCTTAGCCGCCATGTGGATCAGAGGGCGATATGCATAAAACTGGTTCCAATCGAATTTTCTATCGCCACGCTCGTTATAATTAGCTTGATAATCAGCTCTAAAGCGCCACGCCCCCAAGTTAAAACCCGTCTGACCATATGCTGACAATGAGTGCTTATTTGTATGTGTCGTCAAAGAACGAGAAACTGACCCGGTCAGGTTATAATCAAATATAAGACCTGAAACCCCCGAATCCCAACGCTCAGGCGGCACCCAGCTAGGATCGGAATATTTCATCCATGCCTGTGGAATAGTGATATCCAGCTTGCCTTCATGATTATTAATTTTAACACCTGAAATAGGTAAAATATTTGAACATTCAGGGGATATGGTTTGGATTTTTTTTAACGCATCTTCTTTGAGCGCTAACATTTCAATTTGCTTAGGCGTAAAACAGACTAATGATTTTTCACTATCTTGAGGATCGGTAATATAAGTGACCTTCTGCTGTGACAATGATTGTCCATTAATATAGACATCCAATAAATAAGTCCCAGGAAATACGAAGTTATCTTTAGAGAATCGAGTTAAATCAATATTGTTACGATCACCAACATCTAATACGTCAACATTAAACTCAACAAGGTCATTTGCAGACATATTTGGTGAATAGCAAAGCACTGCAATATATATTGCAAATAGTTTTTTTATATTATTTATATTTCCATTTAAAATAATCATTTTAGTTACTCAGTATTCACTCATTTGGCTAGAGATTTAGCTCAATTCTCTTTTATATGTAATTATTATTAGTTTTAGAAATAATCCATTCTAAATCGTAGAACTCCTGCGAAATCACCTGCCTTAATATGCTTTTGATAAGCAACTAAAATTGCAGTAAAATCTAATTTATTGTGCCCTTCTAATAATGTGTAATCCGGCATTCTTCTATTAAGTTTAAGTATTTCACCGTGAGAGTCCCTAAATTGAATTCCAAATCCTTCTGAATCACCACTCACTTGTAAAAGTTGATCATCATTAACAGAGGTTCCCATCATAGTTATTTGCGCGCGCGATGCACTACCTTTGTCATTAGAAGGCAACGTACATCCAACAAGCTTTATAGCAAAATTCTTACTCACCAACATATTGACTTCAGGGGTGATTTCTCGGGCACTGATTTCACCAAAACTAACCCAAAGTTCTCGGCTTTCAGGATCAATCGTGCATGAGGCTTCTATTAATTCACCTTGCATTACAATATCACCAGGGATGTTATTACCAGTCATTCCCCAACTTAATAGAGGCCATAACAAACTAGATCCTAATGCTATTTTTGCAACCCGAATTATCATGAACAATACCATTTAGTTATTGGTAGATTTTATTAATGCGGAGTATTAAATACTCCGCATATTGATATAAAACCAATTACAAATTATTGGTAATCAATTTTGAAATTGATAGTTGAATCAAAGCTACCTGGAGTCACTGCATTAGATGCATTATCAGATTTTAAATAAGCAACGAATGGAATAGCAGTTTTACCTTCAGTTAAATTAACTGCAGTAGAAGCTTGTCCCCAAACAACATCTTTATTTCCATTGTCTCTTAAACCAATACCAGCACCACTTGCAGTACCTGAAGTGAACGCCGCTAATGTATTATCATTAGGGTTAATAGTTGATGGTGTGTAAGTTACAGTTGCAGTTTGTGCAACTGTAGTATCACAACCTTGCAGAACGATATCTTTCTTGATATTACCTGCACGCTCACCATTTTTTAAATTAGAAACAGGGATCTGATAAAAGTTTACTTTTACAGGACTTGATTCTTCACTTAAACCACAAGCAGAATTCACTAATTCACCTGAAAATTCGATAGTACCGTTAGTAGGTGTACCCGTATAAGCTGCCATTGCTGCGAACGAAGCAAAGCCTGATGCAAATACAGCACCCATTACAAATTTATTCAATTTCATGATTATTTAATCCTGTATAATACTTGTATAATGTATGTTTCGCCATAAGAGTTGTTAATAACAACTTTAGATAAAAGTAATCATTATTTTAATTAAATTAATGATTACTTTTAATAAAGTTATCATATTAATAGGCTAAATTTATTATATTTACTAATTACACTTCACCAAAAAGATTTGATTTTTTATTGGCCGAATTAACGCCACATTTTTTTAGTGTCTTTATCTAAGATAGCAAAATAATTATTTTCATTTTTTATGGTATACTGTAATCTTTCATTATCGTATCTATCTATTACATGATTAAAAAGGTCTCTCCATGACTTATTGAATATCACTAAAATTGTATCCATCATTTCAAATGTCAGCTTTGTTTTTCCCGTTTCATATCGGGATATCTGCTGTTGGCTAATATTCAACTTTTTTGCCAAATCTTCCCCTGTTAAGTTTTGCTCTTTTCTAATTCCTCTCAAATACTGCCCTATTTCTTTATTTATCTCATTAGAAAAATAAGTCATTTAATTTAACCTTTATATTAAAAATTAATTATAGGCACCATCTGAACCATAGATACCGTCCTAAAATTTTTGATGATTATATGTCTGATTATTTATTTTGTATAATCGATAGGGCAAATTGATTACCATTAAAATCATTTATCGCTCTATTAACATAGGATAAATGTAACAGAAAATAACCACACTGAAATTTATAATATAAATAACAGCATGTTATAGACATAAAACTTCAGCCAATCACCTTTCAAATTACATTTTGATACATTTGAAAATATTAAAACATATCTTTTACTAATCAGATGTATTTTATGGTTAAATTTCAACCATAAAATACAACTTAAAAAAGTAGTATTACTCGAATTTTGAGTTTGTAAATTATTAAATATTTTTTTTAAGATTTATCTTAACTTCATTATTTACAAACACCAACAAATTAATTATAAATAATTGTAAAGTTTATCAACGAAATTATATCTCACAAAAATCATCACCCACATATAATAAATCCCGATACTACCCGAAAATAAGGATATTAATTACGCAAATAACGAGTATTTAAAAATTATATATCAATGTATAACTTTAAGCTTTAAAGAAATTCTAATGAAAACTTCTTTTAAATATTTTTATCTATAGAAAGGTGAGAGCCTTGCTAGCCACACTAAGTTTAAGAGCAATTCAAAGAGTGACGATTTAACGGTTATCGTAAGAAGGGGTTGAGTAAGGTGGTAAAGTATTATCATAAAACGAAGCATAGATTTGCTTTACACTATATTGTAATGCACACCAAATGCCTAATCCTAGCAAACCGTAGTATTAGGCATTTTATAATACCAAGTAAGAATACAATTTAAGCACGCCAACCTTTATGAAGGTTTTATTCGTTGTGATTGCTGGTTCCACATGCGATAGACCAATGCACTCCCCACGGCGGCTAAATAGATAAATGGCTCAGGTGTTAAGGTTTTTAATGACAGCATGTAGTGGCAAAATGCGAGTAAAATCGTTGGGTAAAGCAGCATATGAATTCTTTTCCACCATACGCCCAAATAAAGGCGTATACGGTTGAATGAACTGACCGCCATCAACAACAAACACAACCAAGCTACCGCGCCGATCACTAAATAGAGGCGCGAAAAAATTTCTTCGAAAAATAGCGCTAAATTATTTACACCAATTTCCAGTAATAGATAACTACTTAAATGCAGCACAGCCCAGAAAAAACACCATAACCCCAGTAATTTTCGTGTTTGAAACAATACCGTAAATCGCAATAATTTTGCAGCCAGAGGGATCAATACAATAACGACAAGCAAACGTAAAGCCGCTATTCCTGTAAAATGTTGGATATCTTTGGTGGGGTCAGCTCCAAGCTGTTGAGTATCGACTAAAAAAATCAGCCATATCAAAGGGAGCAAAGCAATAAGATGAAAGCTCCCTTTGGTTAATCCAACGATGAATTTATTGTCCTGGGGCATCAATAATTTCTCCGCAAGTCCATTCCTTGATACAAGCTTGCCACTTGTTCACCATATCCATTAAATAACAATGTTGGCTGACGAGTCACTTGACCTAAACCTCCTGCACCAATAAAACGTTCGGTGGCTTGTGACCAACGAGGGTGGCTTACATCTGGATTCACATTGGCAAAAAAGCCATATTCGCTCGGCGCTGATAAATTCCATGTAGTGTCAGGCATATGCTCAGTAAGACGAATTTTGACGATCGATTTAATCCCTTTAAAGCCATATTTCCATGGTACAACCAACCGGATCGGTGCTCCGTTTTGGTTGGGTAATGTTTTTCCATAAACGCCTGTCGCCAGCAAAGTCAGCGGGTTCATAGCCTCATCTAAGCGTAGCCCTTCCACATAGGGATATGATAATCCACCACCAATATAACGACTTTTTTGTCCCGGCATTTGTTCTGGAGCGTAGCGTGTTTCAAAAGCCACATATTTGGCTTTGCTAGTGGGTCCGACTAAAGCCAATAATTTCGCTAAAGGAAAACCAACCCATGGGATGACCATCGACCAAGCTTCAACACAGCGCATACGATAAATGCGCTCCTCTAAGGGAAACTTAGTGTTTATATCATCTAGATTAAGCGTTAGGGGACGATTTACTTCCCCATCAATCGTTACCGTCCACTCATCCGTCACTAAAGTATGGGCATTCTCGGCAGGGTCGGATTTCCCCAACCCAAATTCATAAAAATTATTATAACCAATCACTTTATCTTCAGGTGTGAGGGTTAATGATGGCTGAAATTCTTCAGGTTGAATAAATGTCAGAGGTTTTCTTGGCTTCATCGGAGGTGCTGGCGCATCGTCACTGAACCAAGAAAACAGCCCCGCATTGGCCGTCGCCGCAACGGTTAAACCTGCGGCTCCAATGCCTAATGCCTTAAGTAACTGACGGCGTTTCATAAAAAAGAGGGTTTCATCCGTGATTTGAGATGCGGGAATTTTAGGTAACTTTTTCATCATGCGCTCCATAGCAAAAGGGAAATGAAATTAGTTATACCGAAAGCGCAGTAAAAGTGGCTGACAGTAAGATGACAAATTTGTCATCTTACTTAATTGTAGGAAATTTCAGTGTAATGGTACTGGTTCCTGCATGGTGTTCAAAGCTCACTGAGCCGCCATGTAATTCAACTATCGCTTTCACAATCGCCAACCCTAGCCCTGTTCCCTCTGTGGTTCGAGCATTATCCCCGCGCCAAAAACGGGTGAAAATTTCATCACTGTTTTGTAGAAGTTCCCCTTGATTAGTGATTTTAATTTCCCGTTGCTGTGGCAGCGCATTAATTTGGGTAACGACACGAGTGTCCGGGTGAGAATATTTAATCGCATTGGAGACAATATTCACTAAAACTCGGCTGAGTAATACAGGGTCAGCATTAAGAGTCAGGGATGAGGGCTCGCTATACAGCTCAATCTGTTTTTCTTCTGCATAGGCAGAAAAGAGTTCATAGACATCGTTAACTAACGTATATAAAGAAAGGTTTTCTCGATTTAAGGTAATATTTTTATTTTCAGCACGGGCAATAAATAAGGTACTTTGGATCATTTGTGACAGTTTATCGAGCTCCTCAATATTACTGACTATCATCCCTTCATATTCGCTAACACTGCGCGAGCGCTGGAGGGTAATTTCATTTTGCACCCGAATTGCATTAATTGGGGTTCTCAGCTCATGCGCCAAATCATCGGCAAATTGGGTAAGTTTGACAAAATCATGCTTTAACCGCTGGCGCATCGTGTTCATCGATTCGCCCAGCTCTTTCAACTCCTGTGGTAACTGGTCAATATCAATTGGGTCATTTAACGCATGAACATCTGTTTTGACCGTTATCTGACTCAATGCTTGAATGTCGGATAACCCTTTTTTCAGCAGCCATAAGCTGAGTAGCCCCATCAACAAAATTGAGAGGACAGAAATCACTACGCTTTGGGTGAGATATTGAGTCAACACGCCACTACGGTCGACAGACACTTTACCAAGTACCACATGGAGCGGCCCTTTTGGGGAGTTCATCGAGAAATAAACCGCAGAAATAGGGATACCTTGAGCGGTTTGCCAATGGTTGATGGCATTAATATTTAGCTGTTCAAGTTTGACTAACTGAAGAGGTTGAGAACCTAATAATTCGCGATTGGTGGTGACCAATATGTGCCCCGCCGCATCAGAAATTTGGATTAAGTCTTGGCGCATGTCCATCATGCTTTGGAAATACATGGGAAGTGTTTTGATATCAATGCCACCAGCAATGAGTTTGGCAAGTTGCTCCGCACGGTTAACCAGTAAGTTATTATCTTGTTCAGATAATTCATTTTTGAGTGAATGATACAAAACCCATGTCACCACCCCGGCATTAGTAATCATAAGAATGATAAACAGAGAAATAAGTTTAAAACGAAGTGACTTCTTTTTCATTCTATCGGCCTATTTAAGCGGTATCCCATCCCACGAATAGTTTCAATGAGTTTAACGTCAAATTCATCATCGATTTTCTTTCTCAATCGACGGATTGCCACATCAATAATATTCGTGTCACTTTCAAAATCGATACCCCAAACTTCGCTAGCAATTAAGGTTCTAGGTAAAATTTCATCGCAATGTAGAACGAAGAACAGTAATAAGGAAAACTCTTGCCGAGTTAAGATGATTTTCTTTCCAGCACGCTCAACATCATGGCGAGTTAAGTCGATTTTTAAATCCGCAATAGCCATGGTGGTTGAGGCTGGCTGGTTAACTTTTAATTGGTTTTTAACCCGAGCTAATAATTCAGAAAATGAAAACGGCTTAACGAGATAATCATTAGCACCCAACTCTAAGCCTTTAATTCTGTCATCAACGGCATCCCGTGCAGTGAGGCAGATAACTGGAATATTTTTAGCTGTGCGTAAGATTTTTAAAATCTCCCAGCCATTCATACCGGGCAGCATGATGTCGAGGATTACCAACTGATAACTGTTTTCTAAAGCAAAATAGAGACCGTCGCGACCATCATCAGCTACATCCACAAGAAAACCCGCTTCTTCTAACCCATTTTTGACCCACCCTTGGGTTTTTAGGTGATCTTCAATTAATAGTATTCTCATGAGAACCTAACAGTGACTTTATTTGACTTAATTTCATTTCATCTTAAAGAAATTTTCAATTTAAAGATATGGGTAGGAATTTAACCATAAAATACGCAGAGAAAACATGACACTAGCTCCTTAAAAATAACTCGTAGAATGATTAATAGCTCGGTACGAAAAATGGAAATTAGCTGCTTTTATCGACGAGTAAGTATTGTTTTACAAGTAAATAATCTCTTTTCTCTCACATTTATAAAGCAGAATAAAAACTGCTTTATAAAATATAAAATTTTAGTTAATTAATCTTTGATTACTGACCTGACGGATAATAAATAATTTTTTATTTCACCTATAGAATAAAAGCATTATATTTATCTAAAAAAATTAATATGTTAGGCCGATTAATTTAGATATGATTGACCTTTTTTGACTAAATGGGGAAACGTTCATGTCCACTCGTAAGTATTTAACTCAACAGGAAATATCTCGACTTTTAGCTGCTTGTCATTTGTCACGACATCCCGAACGTAATTCTTGCTTAATTTATATGTGCTTTATACATGGTCTAAGGGCAAGCGAGGCCCTATCACTAAAATTATCTGATCTTAACTTAGAAAGTAATGAGCTTTATGTACATCGTTTAAAGAATGGTTTTTCCGTTAATCACCCACTGATTGATGAAGAGATCCCACTCATTAAAGCTTGGCTAAAAATTAGAAATACATGGAAAGGGAAAGAAAGTCAGTGGTTATTTTTATCTGAAAGAGGGACTGCCATGACTCGTCAGCGCTTTTATCAACTTTTTTCACGACTTGGTGAGCTAGCTGAGCTAACCCTAGGTATTCATCCCCACATGTTACGACATGCATGTGGTTATGCATTGGCGGATAGAGGCGCCGATACGCGCCTAATTCAGGATTATTTGGGACACACGAATATACAACATACCGTACGATACACAGCAAGTAACCCAGCAAGATTTCGGGGAGTATGGTGAGATAAATGCGTTAAAAGAGTTGTCAAAATGCACCAAATTGACAAACGTAATGAATTAGGTGCATCTTAAGTTAAATGAAAATACACGTCAAATACGTAGCGTGTAAATAACGCTATGTATATATTACTAAAAATAAGCACATTCCATTATTAAAAGATCATTGAATTTATTAATTTTTTCACACGTTAAAACTCTCCGTAACATCTCAAACTTACACATTGTAATATTCTGAAATGTTTTATTTGGAATAATTATCCGATAATTTTAAAAATAAAATATAAAATTTAAGTTAACAAGTAATTAATGAAATATTTAACTAACAATATACAACTATTGTCAATTTGGTGCATTTTGACAACAGTTAAATTAGTAAATCATTCAGTTTCATGAGGAGGATTTTATGCAATCTAACTTATCTCCTAAGGAAATTGTTGGGAGCAATATACATAAAGCTCGCCGAGCTAAAGGGCTAAGTGGTTCTGAGCTAGCTGACTTACTTTTATGCTCACAGCAACATGTTTCACGTATTGAGCGCGGCGTTATTCGACTACACCTAGAGCAAATTAAGCAAATTGCGAACTCGCTTGATATTGATATTAATTGTTTATTAGATGGCGTTGGATTTCAAAATAACTCAGTAAATTATATCCATAATATGGAATGTTATTTTAAAGCTGAAGGATGGTTTTCAGGATCTAGTCAATTTATGAAATAGGCTTAACCTTATGTCAGAAAATATAATAAAACCAACATTTAATATTATTGTAGGAAAAAAAATAAAAAAACACAGAAAAGAAATGAAATTAACTGCTGAGGAGTTAGGGAGATATATCGGTGTAAGTCAGCAGCAAATTTCTCGTTATGAATCAGGCATTAATCACATTAATATTGATTTTTTATCTCAATTATCTGAGTTATTTAAAGTACCAATTCAAGTTTTCTTAATAGAAGACTAAATATATTTTTTAATTATTAATAATTAAATTTAATTTTTAGTATTTGATTTTTTTAAATCAAATACTAGTGCTTTGCTTTTTTCCAGTTCATTGCAAATAGAGTGTCTGCAATGAGCAATGAAAACTGACACTCATTCTTTATTTAACAAAAAACATAGGACTTTATATTCATGAAAATGAAATCTATTGCAATGGCAACTTTTATGGCTCTGGGTTTAGCTTCTGCAGCAAATGCTGCTGATCAAGGCCACGGTAAAGTAACGTTCAAAGGCGCTATTATCGATGCTCCATGCTCAATCTCTCCTAGCTCAATCGACCAAACAGTTGAATTAGGCCAAATTTCTAACATGGCATTAGTTGATGGCGGTAAATCAACTCCACGTCCATTCGAAATCACTTTAGAGAACTGTGATATCACTAAACTGACTAAAGGTGTTCAATTAACCTTTAGTGGTGCTGCTGCATCTTTCGACAATACCAATAAAACACTGGGTATTGTTGGTACTGGTGCTGGCGCTGGTGTTCAGATCACTAATGGTAGCGGCAATGTGGTGACTTTAGGAACAGCTGCACCATTCCAACAAGTTCAAAATGGTAACAACACACTGAATTTCGCTGCTTACTTAAAAGGTAATGGTGGCGATATCGACACTATCACTGCCGGTGACTTTAGCTCAGTAGCGGATTTCACTCTGTCTTA
Organism: Providencia sp. PROV141; assembly: GCF_028481645.1. Classification (NCBI taxonomy): domain Bacteria; kingdom Pseudomonadati; phylum Pseudomonadota; class Gammaproteobacteria; order Enterobacterales; family Morganellaceae; genus Providencia; species Providencia sp. PROV141. The sequence continues at coordinate 250,519 of NZ_JAMPPR010000006.1, forward strand.
CGAGTAATTCATCTTGAGCCAACAAATTAATTTGTTGGCTCATTCCGACTGAATTGGGTGTAAGAGAGGAAGCAATGAATCATTCGATAACCAGTGGAGTGTTTTCATTGATCTTAAGTATAGGCACGTTGACTGCGGTATCAACTGCACATGCTCAAGGCTCAGTGAGTATGAATGGAAGCATTATTGAAACAGCATGTGCAATTGATGTCGGCAGCCGTGATCAAACTATTGATATGGGAAGTATTGCGCTGACTCAAATTCGCCGTGATGGGCAAGGACCTGCTCGCCCTTTTGTTATCCGATTAGTGAATTGTGTTCTTGAACGCCAAAATCCTGACAAACCGAATTGGCAATACTTTCGCGTAACATTCGATGGCTCCCATGACAGGGGGTTATTTGGAGTAAACGGACAAGCTCAAGGTGTTGGATTACAAATTCAACGTGAGGGAGACGGTGAAATTGCCATACCAGGCCAAGGAATGTCAGTGAGCGCACTAACAGCTGGAACAAAAGATCTCACCTATCGGCTACGGTTGGTAGCGAACAACCACCCATTGGCATCAGGTCAATACTACAGTCAATTACGTTTCAAACTGGATTATGAATAGTCGGTTCCTCTAAGAAATGAAGATCTCCTGTAGGATGAGCTTCGCGAGCGAAATGACATTACGGATAAAAGAACGCAAAAGAAGGTCGAGATGATGACCCTGAATTTCATTCACACGCCTGTGTTACGGATAACTCGGCCTTGCAGATTAGGGCTTTTAGTCGCGCTGGCTATCAGCTTTGGTGGTCACGCATCCGATATTACATTTAATATGGATATGCTAGACGTCAATGATCGAAACAACATTGATTTAAGCCAATTTGCGCGTCCAGGCTATCTCATGCCTGGTGAATACAGTTTTACGGTTTTCTTAAACAAGCAAAGCATGCCGGAAGAAACTGTCTTTTACTATGCGCCTGAAGGTGAGTCGGATGAAAGTCTCCCTTGCCTGAACCCTGCTTTAGTTGAAAAGTTCGGTATCAAGCCTGAATTGATGTCGACATTGAAGTGGTGGCACGAAGGACAGTGTTTATCACTTGAAAGTTTACCCGGAACTGAGGTTAAAGCCGACCTTGCGACTTCGGCTATGTATATTAGTTTGCCGCAAGCCTACCTCGAATATACCGCTGAGAATTGGGATCCTCCCGCACGCTGGGAAGAAGGGTTACCCGGCGCATTGTTTGATTACAACTTAAATGCACAAGTGGGCCAGCAAACCCGCTCAGGACAACAGACCAACTACAGTACCAGCGGTAATGGGGTTGCTGGTGTTAACTTGGGTGCTTGGCGTGTTCGTGCTGACTGGCAAATGCGTATTGATAAGCAGCAAGGACAAAGCACGACCACATCACTAGATTGGACTCGTTATTATGTCTACCGAGCAATCAAATCATTAGGTGCAAAACTCACTTTAGGTGAGGATTATTTAACCTCTGATATTTTTGATAGTTTCAGATTTACAGGGCTTAGTTTGGTTACCGATACCAATATGCTTCCACCCAATCTACGTGGATACGCACCAGAAATTACTGGGGTCGCAAAAAGTAATGCGACAGTTATTGTGAGCCAGCAAGGACGAATTATTTATCAAACTCAAGTCGCTGCGGGCCCATTTCGTATCCAAGACTTGAATGATGCATTAGCTGGGCAAATCGATGTTGAAGTTAAAGAACAAGACGGTTCAACACAGAATTTCACTGTCAATACTGCAAGTGTTCCGTATTTAACACGCCCAGGACAACTGCGTTACAAATTAGCCGCTGGGCGCCCAACAAATTGGCGCCATCATGTTAGTGGCGATACCTTTGCAAGTGGCGAGTTCTCTTGGGGGGTTAACAACGGCTGGTCACTGTATGGAGGTGGAATTGGTGCGGAAAACTATGCATCCGCGGCTATAGGGATTGGTCGTGACTTAATGGTATTCGGTGCATTGTCATTCGATATTACTCATGCCCGGGCGCATCTAACCAACTTAAGTGATATTAGCGATAAAACGTATCGCGGAAGCTCGTATCGTTTAAGTTACTCTAAACGTTTTGATACCTATAACAGCCAAGTGACATTTGCAGGATATCGATTCTCTGAGCAAGGTTTTATGAGTATGTCTGAGTATTTGGATGCGCAGGAAACAGGTGCTCGCCAATACAACAGCAAAGAAATGTATACCATCTCTTATAACCAACAGTTTTCCGAGTTAGGGCTAAGTGCGTTCATCAACTATTACCATCAAACCTATTGGGATCAACCCGATAACGACCGCTATAGTATTTCATTAGCGCGCTATTTTGATATTGGTAAATGGAAGAATCTTAGCCTCAACTTGACGGCCTATCGAAATCGTTATCGTGAAAGTAATGATGATGGCGTATATGCGTCACTCACCGTGCCTTGGGGTGAAAAAAGCTCCGTTAGTTATAACAGTAGTTGGGATAAAAATGATAACTCACAACGTGTGAGTTACTACAGCACCATCGATGAGAGAAATAACTATCAGCTAAGTACCGGATGGGCGCGTTCAGGTGCGCTCGTGAGTGGCTATTACACTCATCAGGGGGACTTAGCACAGCTCAACGCAAACGCAACGTACCAACAAGACCGTTATCGGTCTGCGGGGTTCTCTTTGCAAGGTGGTTTCACTGCAACAGAGAAAGGTGCCGTACTGCATCGTGGTAGCCAAATTGGCGGTACTCGCATATTTGTTGATACCGATGGTGTACCTAATATTCCACTACGTGGTTACGGCTCTATTGTGCGTACCAACCGCTTTGGACAAGCCGTTATTAGTGACGTGAATAGCTATTACCGTAACCAAATTAGCGTTGATTTGAATGCATTACCAGATGAAGCGCAAGTGTCTCAATCTATAAAGCAAGGCACTTTAACAGAAGGGGCAATTGGCTACCGTCAATTTGATGTTGTCGCAGGAAGCAGTGCGATGGCGTTGTTAAGGCTATCGGACAATAGCACACCACCTTTCGGAGCAATAGTCTTAAACGGTCGTGGTCAGCAAGTCGGTATGGTGGGTGATGATGGAAATACCTATCTTACTGGTTTAAATGCAAAAGATACCTTGCAAGTTCGTTGGGATGACCAAGTGCAGTGTGAAATCACACTCCCTGATACCTTGCCAGAAGATGAATATTTACAGGCAAGCTGGTTACTACCGTGCCACAAACCGGGAGCAAAAGCCGCATCGCCAGCGACCATAAAAACACAATCAGCGAGTCGTGCATTAGAAGCAATGCCGAAAGCAGCAGAACTGGTTGTGCCTGTAGTTGAAAGAACGGCGTCAAAGGAACCAAGTCGCTGGTTACAAAAATAATAAAAATGGTGGTACGCAAAGAGCGATGAGTGCTCCTTAACCATAGAAGATAACAATATGATGAATAACATGATGAAAAACAAATTAATGAACAAAAAAAATGCCCATAGAGCAGTATTCGCATTGGCTGGCGTTGTGTTGACTTCAACAACGCTATCTTCTGCTCAAGCGGCAGTTGCATTAGACAGAACTCGAGCGATTATTACGGGAGACGAAAAATCGATCAGTTTAAATATCAGCAATGAAAACAAACAATTACCTTATCTTGCTCAAGGTTGGGTGGAAAATGAGAAAGGTGAAAAAATAAGCGACCCATTTACGGTATTGCCACCGGTGCAACGTGTTGAGCCAGGGGCAAAAAGCCAAATCAAAATCCAAGCACTGCCAAGTGCAGCGGCACTGCCGCAAGATAGAGAATCCGTGTATTACTTTAATTTGCGTGAGATACCACCAAAAAGTGATAAGCCCAATACACTGCAACTGGCGTTACAAACACGTATCAAATTGTTTTATCGACCGAAAGCCATCATTCCGACACGTGAGCAAATGGATAACCCATGGCAGGAAAAAGTGACTCTTACTCGCCAAGGTAACCAGTATACGATTAATAACCCAACAGCCTATTACGTTTCTTTTGTCGATGCTGTTCCCAACAAAAATGGACAAACGGTCGCAGGGTTTGAGCCAGTGATGGTGGCACCAAAAAGCAGCAAAGCACTGAACGTCAGTGCAGACGCATTAGGTAATAAACCTGTGCTGACCTATATCAATGATTACGGTGGTCGTCCAACACTGTCGTTTACATGTCAGGGAAATAGCTGCCATGTGGTACCTGAAAAAAAATAGACTGATTTGAAATGCGCGATGAGATAGCAGGAGAATATCATGGCAAACACAAGCAGGATGCTCCGTTATGTGGGCTTAGGAAGTTTAGCGCTGAATTTATTCAGTAACATGGCGATGGGAACAGCTCTAAATAAAGTTGATAACTGGGATGTAGATGGTTCACATGGCACGCTATATGTCCATGGGGCCTTGACGGAAAGTGCTTGTCGTTTAGCAATGTCATCAGCATATCAAACTATTAATTTAGGTACTGTGGGAACCGGACAGCTTCAGCATGTCGGGCAAACAGGTCATCCTGTTGCGATTGAACTGCATTTAGAAGATTGTCTAAGTGGTGAAAGCCGCAGCCGTACTGCACAGGGAAATCTTTTGTGGAGCCAACAAATGCCTTCAATGAAGATCCGCTTTTTGGCTCCTATAGATACTCAAGACCCGCGCTTGGCAGCTGTTATCGGTGTTCAAGGGATTGGCCTGCAATTAAGTGATGCAGCGCGTTCACCAATTAACTTAGGTGAGTACAGTACACCACAGTTGGTTTCACCTGGACAAAACCAATTAACTTACTATGTAACGCCGGTACGTACCTCCGCTCAACTGAATGCTGGAGCTTATCAGGCGTTAATTAGATTTCAGGTAAGTTATGAATAGGAGCATGGAGATGAGAGGAACTTATTTTCTTACGATATGCTTTAAAGCGCTTGTCCTCGCTGGGGTAATTCTCTTTGGTGCTCTGATTTCACTCAGTTTTTCTTACAATGCTATCGCTGCAAACCTAAGCACTAATATCCAAATCCGCGTGACGGTATACGGTGAGCCGGAATGTACCCTTGGCGGTGCAACAACGACTTCGGTAGATTTTGGCGATATACATCAGGCAAAGATTGATGGTACTTATGGGCGCTCACCTATTAATTACAACTTGATATGTAATGGCTTATATAAGAATACATTAAAGATGACGCTGAAATGGACTGATAGGCAAATTAATGGTGAGTCATCCGTGACAACCAATCTCCCGAATTTAGGTATTGCCATTTACCGTGATGGAACCCGGCTCAGTAATGGTGCGACACTCAATTTTAATTATGGGAGTTCGCCTGCTTTGTATGCCGTCCCCGTTAAGCCTACAGGAGTAAACTTAACATCAGGTGGGGATTTTACGGGCAATCTCACGATGGTATTGGATTACCAATAGGATGATATCAATGAAATTATTCCGTTATCTTCTCTCGGTCTGCATGATGCTTAGCCTGTTTAGCCAAAGCCAAGCAGCAACACTTGGTATCCAGCTAAAAGGTCGATTATTGGTGACACCGCCCGAGTGCATTTTGAATAACAACCAACAAGAAACTATACATTTTGGCGATATATTGCTTCCGCGTATTGATGGAGTTCAATACAAGCGTACTGTACCAATGAGACTCAGCTGCACAAATCTAGCGAAAAACGCTATAAAGCTCACGCTTGTCGGTGATGGAACATCATTTAATAGCAATGGCGCATTAAAAACGAGTAACCCAAAACTCGGGCTTTCCTTTTATGTGAACAATGCTAAGCAAGTTATTAACCAGCCTTTCAATGTGTTATATACAGCGCTGCCAACCTTGGAGGTTGCTCCAGTAAAAAACAGTAATGCCAATTATACGAATACCGATGGCGGATTTTTTACAGCGCTGGCAACACTGAAAATTGAGTATCAGTGAGAATGATTATGTGGAATAACAATCAAATTAAGCATTGGATGGCAGGATTTATAATGGTGATGTCCATATCTTCAGCGCAAGCAAATTGGGCATTTGATGGTACGTTAATTATTCCTCCTGTTTGCCAATTAAGCCATGACGACCCGATAAAAGTTTCATTCGGTAAAGTCGGTGTACGAAAAATCAATGGTACCGCCTTCAAGCAATCTATTCCTTTTCAATTAGATTGTGTTGGCGATATGACACAACCATGGGATATCAGCTTGATATTTGGAGGAACACCTGCGGGAAGTGGATTTGATAATGCGACATTAAGAACGGTGACACCGTTGAATAATGGCAAATTAGGAATTCAAATTCAGAAAAATGGGCAACCTCAACCATTGAATGAACCCTTTTTGATTAATGCGGCTTCCCTACCATCCCTTTCAGCGGTTCCTGTCATGCGCTCAGGAAGCGAACTCGTAGGGGATAATTTTACTGCATCAGGCACGTTAACCATTATTTTTGAATAGGAGGCGGCAGTCATAACTATGAATATTAAACGTAATATGAGCTTTGCCTTTGGCTTATGGTTTTTGGGTGCCACTGCCGCTTTTCCTGCCAATGTGGAATTTGATGGCACGCTAATTGAAGATGCTTGTGACGTCTATCCTGGCGACGAGTCGATTGAATTAGATTTCGGTACGATAGTAGATAAATACCTGTATCTGAATACTCAAACCAATAGCCAACCTTTTACCATTCGCTTAATCAATTGCGATTTAGCGTTAGGCCATGAAGTGAAAGTCACATTTATGGGCGCAGAAAGTTTGGCTTTACCTGGTTTATTAGCGTTAGATGCTGGAAGCCAAGCAACAGGTGTGGCGGTTGGTATTGAAAGTATTTCCGGTGCGGCAATCAAAATTAATAGTGGCAGTTATACCCAAGGGTTGTATACCGGAAATAATAATGACCTACGATTTCAAGCGTATGTGAGAGCTGAGCCAGTTGCATTGCAAAATAAATCAATTGTGCTCGGTTCATGGGCTGCGAGTGCCACGTTCAAATTAGATTATGAGTAAATCATTATGTATGCGAAAAAAGCAAAAATATACGGAATGTTAAATACAAGCCATTTGAGTATTTTATTATTAATCATCGCATTAGCGTTTCTATTTCCTTCTCGCCCTGCCAATGCGATTGCGTATGTAATGCCTGTGAGTATGACCTCTGGAGCTTGGCCTCGTGTTGAGATGGACATTCTTTCTTGGAGTGAAGCAAGTGGTGTTACTAACCCTTGTTATGGATCAACCGAATGCTGGGTAGGCCCTGATGTTCTGTATGCATCTGGTGCGCCGTCGTTGAGTGGATCTTGCTTAGATTATGGTAACTGCATTCGAATTAACCAGTATCGAACAGCGGAAGAAGTCGCAGCGGCTTTTCGTAGTGCAAAAGGAATTCCTTATCGTGCATCGTTTGTCATTGATAGCCCAAATGCGACTTGTATTGGATTATTCTATGTTAACCATAAACCAACCCCGGGAGTTAGGAATGCAATCCAGTGGCCAGGTAGCGTCTGTGGTGAAATCCCACCTACAAATCAAACATGTAGTATATCTCTGCCTGCTTTTGTTAATCACGGGGCACTCAGTAACACGAGTTTAAATGGTAAAACAAACTCAGTTTCTGGCAATATCACTTGTACACAGGCGACAAATATCAATTTATTTGCTCGTTCAACCACAGGTGAGCGTTATGTATATTTAAATTCGACTTCTAACTTTTATTCAAATCCATTAATTAATAATCAAAATGGCTGGAATGGCGCGAACATGAACATTTCTGGGAATAATGCGGCGAATTCATTCACATTTACTTCTGAATTACATGCATCAGGAACGGTAACACCTGGGTATTACACTGGAAATGCAGTCGTCATTATTGCATTTAATTAGTTAATCAAAACCTTCGAAAAACCAATTCACTGACTTGATAATTGAGCAGCGTATTTTTTAATAAAATACGCTGCTTTTATGAATATTAATTAGTTTTGCTTTTCATATCTAGGCACTGATATTTCTTTCAGTGCCTGATTTATCAACCTTATTACTAATAATCCAATCAACGGTTACTGCTACAAAAATAATCACAAAGCAAATAGTCATTCTGTGATGGCCATCTTACTTTTGTTTTTACGCTATTCTCAAAAATATCCAGTCTTTTAATGGCAAATAATATAAATTAACACTTTATAATCGCTAATAAAAACCTCGCCTTCGCGAGGTTTTTATCTCTTCAGAAAAGCTCAAAACGAATTATACATTTTTCCTTTCGATGGTTTCTTCCCCCCAATATAGCCTATCCGCAGTGGTCTTCGAAAAGGCCAGAGGTAAAACTTCATCAGAACCTTCTTCCCAAATTTGTTCCGCTAACACTTCATCATTATTCGCTAATTCAAAAATAGCTTGAGCAATTTCAATTGAGGTTTCTCTAACTTTAGCCCATTCAGCTATATGGTGAGGATCTTTCATTATTCGCTCCTGATTAAATGGTTCTGGTAGAAATATTGAGAGATTTCAAGTCTGTGAATAAGATCACTACGACTTTAAATATATTACCATTTTTACTTTTTAGTGACGATCTATTGAGCCCGCCACTATTCACTCACTCTAGTATATGACGATAAGTTAAGTAATAGGGATAAAAAAGTCATGAATATTCGCCATGTTGTTGCTATTGATTTAAGCGCATCTAGCGGTCGTGTCATGTTGGCTTGCTATAATGTGCATAATAAAAAATTATCATTAGATGAAATTCATCGTTTTACAAACCATTTGATTACTAAAGGTGAGGTTAATGGCCACTACCGTGTTCTAAAAAACATTATGAGGTTATGGTTATTCCAACGTATTTGCCTCGAGCACGATGTGCAAGATATTTGCAGCCTCATTGCTATTGAATGTATGCTCGAGAGTATCTCAAATATTTTTTGTATTAATGACTGAACATAAAAAGATAACTAACCAAATAATCACATACCCATACTATCATTGATGATAGTTTTTGATAAAAGGATGAATAATAGCCCTCCAATCAATAAAAAAATCCCTTAAACCGAAGAGTAACGAAAAGTTTAAGGGATAAATGCGCAAGTCTAATTAGAAGTATAAGAAGTAGAAAGTTACAACAAGGTTAACTATTGCGGCAACTGCCATTGGGATTGCCGTCCGTTTTACTATTTGAAACGGTGAAACCCCCGCAATCCCTGCAATTGCAACAATTGCTGCAGTGATAGGTGAAACTGTACGTCCAAAGCTTGTCATGATCTGCATTGGTAAAATGAGCGTCACCACATCCACTTTGAGAAAAGCAGCAATTTTCGGTGTCAATGCAGCAAAAGAGAAGAATGCTGCATTCCCTGAGCCCATTAGGAACGCCGCAAGTGCAAGGATGGCACTCATAACAATAATCATCGCCCCGATACCAAAGCCAGCATCTTGAGCAGCACTAATTAACGTATCCACCGCTCCACTTTTGAGTAATCCATTTGCGAAAAACTCCCCTGAAACAATCAAAGAAACCACTAAAACAAACTGTTTCCCCATGCCTTCAAAGAACAACATAAAGCTGTCCATGACGGCTTTCGCATCACGTAAACGGACGTATTCAAAAATCAGTGCAATGACAGTGCTGATGATCATCGCAGTGGTGACTTCCAACTTAATATATGGATGTAATAATGGGCTAAATCCGATAATTAAGATCAATGGAATAACTGGTAACAACGCATAAGACAATGGAACTTTATTACCGCTATCTTCTTTAATAGAATCAATTTTACTCAAATCAAAAACAAACCCCTCACGCTTATCCCACCAACGCTGGATAAAGAAATGGGTGATTGCCACTGCTATAATAATAGGGATAGTTACGGGTAATTGATACTGAACAAAGTAAACGGCAGGTTCAATATCTGCTGTTTTCGCTGCCATAATGACATTACCGGAACCGGGTCCATGGTCAATAAACTGGCAACAACCGATAACTGCTAAAGCAGAAAGCGGGCTGATACCTGAACGAATTAATATTGGGTACATAGTCACCATTAGTAGCATCCCCAACCCGGCATGGCTTGGAATGAAAATAACGAGAATTTGCGTTACTAAAAATGAAATCACTAATAGCAAATAAGGTGATTTAATAGTCTTTAGTGGCTTTTCAAAAATAGCAAATAATGCGCGACTTGCCCCCACATGCTCCATATAACGGGAGAATCCAGCAATCGCCATTAATGTTAACCCTAGACCTGCTAATCTAGAACTCATGATATCAGTAAAAATTTGGAAGATATCAAAGTACTTAAAATGCGTAGTTTTGTTTTCTGGTAACAATGAATTAAGATCTAAAGATGCGGTTAGGAGCAGCAAAAGCAAGCCCCCTAGCAACAAGACTGGCTGAGGCTTATAACCTCGAGCCAGCAGGTAAACAACCAGCGCTGTAACTAGCGCGGCAATGATTAAACCTGTCATAGAAGAATTCCCCGGTATTGGTGCAGCTTTATTGTTATTGGTTTAATGTTGAAAATGCTTGTGTAATATCGGATATCAAATCATCCACAGACTCCAAGCCAATATGTAAACGAACAAAAGGCCCGTGGCCTTCACGCCAATCTGATGCTGTTCTTGCACCGACTACGTTAGCGGGTAGTGCGAGGCTTTCGAACCCACCCCACGATGCACCGATACCAAACAGGGCTAAAGCATCAATAAAGTTTTCTGTTTGCTTAGTGGTATATTGTTTTTTGAATTCAATGGTTAATAAGCCGTTACTACCTTTGCAGTCACGCTTCCATAGATCATGTCGTGGATGAGATGGTAATTCAGGGAACCAGACTTTTTCCACTTCAGGACGCGTTTCCAGCCATTGTGAAATCGCTAACGCGGCTTTGCCATGCGCAGCTAATCGCTGCCCTAAAGTCCGCATTCCTCGTAAAACTAAAGCTGCATCATCGGGGCTACTGGCTTGACCTAAAGCTTCTGGCAAGGCACCAATTTTTTTCCAAGCTTTTTCTGTCGCGACCATAATTCCCATCATCACATCAGAATGCCCGCAGAGGTATTTTGTTGCTGCAATTACAGAAACATCCGCGCCTAATTCTAGTGGATTATAAAGCCATGCTGAGCCCCAAGTATTATCAACGCCGACAGGAATATCTCGTTCATGCGCGATGCGGCATATTTCGGGTAAATCCAACATTTCATAAAGTAATGAACCAGGGGACTCAACAAAAATAAGCTGTGTATTACTCTGAATTTTTTGTTCAAAATCTGAGCCATCTGTTTTAAAGAAGCTATAGGCAATATTGTTTGGTTTTAAAAAAGCATCGGCAATTTTGCGCACAGGCTCATAAACCGAATCCACAAACAATACATGCCCACCACTATGTACATAGCCCATAATAGTGACGGCAATCGCGGCTAGACCTGTAGGAAATAACTGTGCTCTATAACCTCCTTCTAATTCAGTTACCAAGCTTTCAAGTGCAAATGCTGTTTCTGTACCTCGCGCACCGTAACTTAAAACACGTTCCGTTGCGCGGCGATCGCGAACATCACGCCAGCTTTTAATTGAATCAAAAACAATAGTGCTCGCTCGCATTACTGGTGGATTGATTGGTCCTGATGTTGTAATAGTTTGTCGTCCACTATGTATCAATTTTGTATATTTATTTAATGTCATTATTTATTTCTCCAAATATAAGAATAGATCCCCTGATAATTAAAAGGAAGATTATTTATTTTTGATAATTTTTAATTCATATTATGTATATCAAATTACTTTTCTTTTAAAACATGTCTTATTTAAAAAGATGATCTTCATCATACAAATGAGCATTAATTAAATTAATGAAAACTTAAGAGAAAATTAAGAATTAAAATCGATAGATAACAAACAATAAATAAAAATACAACGTATTGATTTTAATGAAATTATAAATACATAAGAAAGCCTTTAATTAACATTAATCTTATTAAGGTGTTTATTTTTATTATTTGTTGCATAAATAAAGAAACTCTCTAACAAATAATTGCTTTTTAATTTTCAATATTATTCTTACACAGGGGAATATTATGGGTACTAGTGTTTTTGATTCGGTATTATTAAAGAACTTATGGTCTACAGAAGAAATGCGAGCTATTTTTTCTGATAAGGTCAGAATGCAAAATTGGCTTGATTACGAAGCAGCATTAGCAATTGAACAAGCTGAATTAGGCTTGATTCCAAAGCAAGCGGCGAAGATCATTGCTGATACAGCAAAACTGGAAAAGTTAGATATGGATTTCATCTTAGAGCAAGTGCGTTTAACTCGTCACCCACTTGTTCCAACCATCCGTGGTTTAGAGCATGCTTGTCCTGAACATTTTGGTGAATACGTCCACTTTGGACCCACGACACAAGATGTTATGGACACAGGCTTAGTGCTTCAACTTAAAGAGGCTCATAACGTTTTTTTACGTGATATCAAAATATTAGGGCGTTCTTTATTATCGTTAAGCGAAAAGCATCGCAATACACCAATGGCAGGACGAACCTTAGCCTTACAAGCCTTACCGATTACCTTTGGACACAAAACTGCAATTTGGTTAACTGAATTAGCACGCCATTATCAACGATTAAAAGAAATCGAACCTCGCTTATTCGTTGGTAGTGTTGTTGGCGCTGTTGGAACTAAGGCCTCATTGAGCGACAAAGCAGATGAGCTTGAAGTTCGTGTATTAAATCGGCTCGGTTTAGGCACTCCTGAAATATCTTGGCAACCCGCTCGCGACCGATTTAGTGAATATGGCATGCTGATTGGTTTAATTAGCGGCACGTTAGGAAAAATTGCCAATGAAATTTTATTATTAGCTCACAATGAAATTGATGAACTTTCAGAGCCTTTTAGTAAAGGTCAAGTTGGCTCCTCAACGATGCCACACAAACGTAATCCTGCCATTGTCGAAAATGCGGCATGTGTCAGTAATACATTGAAAGCTAATCTTTCAGTACTTACCGACATGATGAAACACCAACACGAAAGAGATGGTGCGATTTGGAAGATGGAATGGAAAGTGATGCCAGAAATGTGCCTGATGCTTTCGGTGATCTTCGATAACATGAAAACGGTATTAGGGGGATTAAACGTGCATGTCGATAAGATGCGCCAAAATTTAGATATTTTAGGTGGATTTATGCTCGCTGAGCGCGTCATGTTTGCTTTATCAGACAAAGCGGGTAAACAAACTGCCCATGAAATTGTTTATGAAGCTTCTATGTCTGGCCAAGAAGAAGGCATCACCTTTATTGAGGCCATTAACCGTGACACGCGCATTCGTGACCATATAACGCAAGAAGAACTTGATGCCCTATTAGATCCAACGACCTATGTGGGAAATGCTCCTGAACAAGTCACTCGAGTAATAGAACAAACCAAAGCATCCGGTTGGCTTAATGACTAATTCATTTTAGCAAAGTTTAAATCTCTACTTTCTTAAAGCCAGTCAAGTGCTGGCTTTTTCATTCACCAGAGGTATCTATGACATTAAGCCAACAGCTAAGCCAATTTATCACATCCCTATCATTTTCTGATATTCCACCGCAGGTTGTTGAACGCGCCAAATATCATTTACTCGATACATTAGGCGTTGCACTTGCCGGAAGTCTCCAACAAAGTGCAACACAATGCCGTAAGGGAGTCGCTTATTTACCTGATCATCAAGGAAAAATTCCAATTTGGGGAAGTAACCAAACCGTTTCAACTACCACCGCCGCTTTAGTAAATGGTATTTCTTCACATGCATTAGATTTTGATGATACACACACCGACTCAATCACTCACGGTAGTGCCGTACTTACCCCTATCGCCTTTGCACTCGGAGAACATTTACAAGCAACAACGCAAGAGCTCCTTACTGCATGGATTATTGGCTGGGAAGTTGCTGCCAGAGTGGGGTTAGCAAGCCACAGCGGGTTCCATCAACGCGGCTTCCATTCTACCGCCATAGCCGGTATTTTTGGCTCGACAGCTTGTGCATCTTCATTACTTAAATTAACTCGGGAACAAACGGTTCATGCTCTTGGACTAACAGGAAGCCAAGCCAGTGGTGTTGCTGAATACCTAACCAATAGCTCGTCTGCAAAATGTTTTCATGCGGGCTGGGCTGCGCAATCAGGCATTATTGCAGCTTGTTTAGCTAAAGGCGGAATGACAGGGCCAGAAACTATTTTTGAAGGGCGCTATAGCCTGTACCAAACACATGGTCTTCGTGAAAATGCGCATCCCGAGCAAGTCACCCAAGACTTAGGTAATGTTTGGCAGTTAATGAATGTTTCCATTAAACCCTATCCTGCTTGCCATTTTGCTCATGCCACTGTCGATTGTGGGAGACGATTATTACAACAAGGAATAACCCTCGAGCAAATTGCTAAAGTAGAATGCGTTGTCGATCCCGTTGCAGCTGCCTTAATTTGTGAGCCACCAGAACAAAAATGGGCTCCTCAGAGTGCCTATGCAGCGAAATTTAGCCTCCCGTGGTTGTTTGCCGCAGGCTTTATCGAAGACAAATTAACATTAAGTTTGCTTTCAGCCCAAAATTTACAGCGAACAGATATCCAAAACCTCGCGAAAAAAGTCAGTTATCGTTATCCCACTGAAAATGAAATTCCTTTTCCAACCTATTTTCCCGGCTTAATTTTTGTCACATTAACTAATGGTGAAACAATAACGGAACGATTAGATATCCAATACGGTAACCCACAAAATCCAATGTCGTTGGAGGATATTGTGAGCAAATTTTATGACAATGCAGAGTTGGTAATGAAAAATGAACAAGCTGCGCAGCTTGCTAAAAGTGTATTGTCCTTCGAAACGAAAACTATACCGGCTATCACACAGTTATTGCGTGTCGGTATTTAATAATACCGACTAACGAATAGAAGCCCACACTAAATGGGCTTCTATTTTTCTTTCCCCTTATTATTCATTTAACTGAGCAATAATTTGCTGTAAATGAGCAATAGCAACATCATTGAGAGGTTCTTGTGGAAGGATCGGGTCACCAACATTAAACCCTTGAATGTTTAAAGATGCTTTAATACATGATGCTAATGCATATTGCGTAAAAGCTTCGTTGATTTGCCACATTTCTTTCTGTTTTGCTAACGCTGTATCCCAATCCCCTCTAGTGGCCAACTCATATAGTTCAACACATTGTTTTGGCAATACACAGGCAGGACCCGCCATCCAGCCCACGCCACCTAATTTAATGACTAATAAAGGAATATGAGCTGAAGCACTAAAAATTTTAACTCGCTCACCGAAGGTGTTGATCATCGTTAATAACCTTCCAGTATTACTCGATGCATCTTTAACATATTCGATATTAGGGATATAGCTTAATTCATTCAAAAGAGAAATTGACAGCACATCCCCTAATAAACCAGGATTGGTATAGACCGTCATCGATTTTTCAGGAAAAGACTCTGCTATTGTCTGGAAATAACTCAATTGAGCTTTGTCACTCAGAGGGTACATTTTTTGGGATATCAGTACCATACCATCCACACCTAACTTGGCATATTGTTCTGCTTGTGAACACGCATCTGATGTTGAGAAACTGGCGACCCCCGCTAATACGGGTACCCGCCCCGCGGCTTGATCAACCGTAATGCGAACGACTTCATTTCGCAATTCTTGTGACAAATATGCGTATTCACCTGTACTCCCTAACGGACTCAACCCGTGAACTCCGCTCGAAATAAGATGTTCAATTAGATGACGAAGGGATGATTCAAGAATAACCCCTTTAGCTTGGTCAACTGGTGAAACAAGATAAGGAAAAATACCGTGAAAATGGGTCATAATCACTCCTAATTTTAGTTGTTATGGGAGATAACGTCTGTTTGTTCATTTTTTAATGAGTTAAAAAGAATTTGGGCGGCTTTAGTTGGGCTTTTTGAGTTGAGGTACAAGTTATATCGAATTGCCGGAAGTGCTGGTAACCCTTCATCTTCACCGAGTATGCGTAAATCCTCCCCAGAAAGTTCAATTGAACGCGCCATAATGCCCAATCCCGCCCTAACTGCAGCACGTGCACCAGATAATGTTGTTGCCATGTACGCAATTCGCCAAGGTATTTGCTGTTGATCGAGGTGATTGATCATCATCTCACGGTAAGTGCTCGGTTCATCTAGCACAACTAATGGCAGTGGCTGCTCTAAATTAAAGGTAAAGTGCTTCCCGCAATACCATAGCGAAGGGGAAACACGTAAAACAATTTTAGGGTAACCAACATGTTCCTCGGTTGAAATGGCCAAATCGAGTTCATTATCCTCTAACATTGACATAAGAAATGGGCTACGTTTGACAATAATATCCATGATCAAATTTGGATAAGCCCCTGAAAATCTGGCTAGTAAATCAGGTAATATGGTATTCGCTGTGTCATCTGGCGAACCAATTTTTAATACCCCGTCAATTTCTTCATAAACTAGCGATAAACATGCCTCATCATTAAGCCGCAGAATACGACGGGCATAGCTCAATAGTTGTGTACCAGAATCCGTCAATGCTTTATTTCTGCCTTGCCGCACAAATAATTCCTTGCCAATGAGTGACTCCAACCTTTGCATTTGTTGACTCACCGCTGATTGCGTTCGGCAAACAGATTCTGCAGCGGCGGCAAAAGTTGCACCATCAACAACCGCAATAAAAGTACGAAGTAAATCAAGCTCCAAATTAAAAATAGGGCGTTTAGCAGCTGGCATTTTAGTTATCTCTTTTCTTAAGGTATAAGATATCATTAAACAAGAGTGTTTAATTTACATACTAAGAAAAAAGCCTTAAAGAATCTATGTTAGAGCTCAATTGTTTGGCTCTAAATTGTAGCTACTTAATAATAAATTTGGCCACTTGAATATCCGCCATAACACGTTAATCTTGCAGAATTAAGAAAACAAAAAACCGTCGAAGAGCAGCGTAGCAGTAAAGACTTCTTAAGCACTAGCAGTGAACACACTATCCAACACGATGAAACCACTCATGAAAAAGGCAGCTTGCTCAGTGACGAAAAAGTTACCATTACCACAGGGAATGACCTGACTGTCAAAGGCTCCTCGGTGGTGGCAAAGAATGATGTCACCTTAACCGCTAGCAACAATGTCAACATCACCGCCGGCAACAAACTGCATATGGACGGAGCTGATTGCTCAAAAAGACTTGAACCTCACGGGCGATAGCGTCCAAATCGACCCGGGCTATGATGCCAAACAACAAGAGGTCAGCGTCGGGGCGGCTACAAGGACTGGCAGGTGATAATTTAGCAAGTGCATTGGCAAATGCCTCGTCTCCGTACTTAGCGACATTGATAAAACAGCAAGTAGATGAAGATAATAAAACCGCGAATGCCATGGCATATGCTGCGTTAGGCCTGTTATTGCTGAGCTAAATAATCAATCCGCTGCTGCGGGTAGATTGTGCCATATTCTTTATCCTCTCACCTCTGAGCAAGCATATACTCTAAATAATTCGGATTACGTGTAGGCAGCTAGTGAAGATAGCCGAGGAGCATAGATAACTATGTGACTCAGATAGCTGAACGAAGCCAACAACCCTGTAATTCGAAGTATGACGAATATACATTCATTATCGAAGCGACGTATATACTCACTCGGGGGTTAATGTGGGTTGAGTTAAGTTGACATGCATTGACTGAAAATGCGGAGAAAGTCTTGCAAGCACTGGATTTTAGATACAAAAAAAGACGTCGGTTGACGTCTCTTGATGTTCTTATGGTGCGAAGGCCGGACTCGCAAAGAAATACTAACAACATGAAATTTAAATGATATATTTTTAATGATTATTTTTATACCCGTAAATGTACCCATGAAGATAAAAATTATTACTCATTGTGATCTTCTTCGTAATAACTTACAGATGCTTCTCCTTCTTTTCTAGCTTCATCAATTTCATCTTCAGTGTAAAGATTATAAAACTCAGCAATAGTATATGTTGTAGTTGTTACATATGAATCTCCTAGACCACATGCACTCAACCTCGAATATCCGTTAATTTTAAGTCCACAGCCTATACATTCAAATATTGATGGCAACATATCTTGTTTTTGAATAACTTCTTCTTGGTCATTATCAATTGTAGTTTTAATTGTCGATGATGGAGAACCTTGCAATAAGGCTAACGAACCACATGCAGGACAATTCACACGATGCCCATTTTGGCGAGTAGCCCATAAAGACGCCTGGTTGCGTGCATTTTCTTTTTCACTGTTACTTTTGTCGTTCCAAACTTTCCTATATGCATTTATATCTTGATTTACAGATTTAGCGGCTTCATCACTTAATGAGTTTATTGCATGGTTGACAACATCTGGCATACTAAAAAGTTCTTCTATATTTTTATTCATAATGGAAAGTAGTACTTCACAAGACTTATAATACCGAGAAAGCCAAATTGAATTTTTAAGTCCAGAAAACGCTAATTCACCAGTATGCAGTTCAGCATTTCGCCTTTCAATGTGCTGAGAACAATACCCCACTATTTCTGATGTAAAAGTTGGATTTATTTCACTTAACCTTAAAAAAACATCCTTTATTCCTATCGATTTAGGAGTAAAACCTTTCATCGTAACATCATGCCCTAAAGCATATTGAATGTTTCTCCAACTATGGGCATCAGCTAAAAGCGTCGGTGATGTATATGATAAAGCAGATCTAGCTAGGAATTCTAAACTCAATGAGGACCATAAACCGTAAATTGGGTCATCTAGTTGTGTCTCTTCCATTTTACCAACATAAATTAATGCCTTAGCAAATAAAGTATCCATTGACCATGGGTGGTCAATTAGTGTCTGTGTCATTCCCATATCTCCGACAAATAAACTCTTTCAATAGTCCTCGATTTACTTTCTTCAGTAACTAAGCTTCTTGAATGTAGTGTCTTCCAATTATCTATTATCAGAGTATCACCTTTATTCAATAGAGAAAAAGAACTTTCAATATCTCTCCATTTTTGTTGCTGCATCCAATCATAGAAATTTTCTGCATGTTTATTTGCAGGTTCAAGAAATACTGAGTCCCACCGTATATATTGATTATTAAAAATCAAGAATAATGGAAGTGAATATTTAGTTAAAAGCTTATCTCTTGGTTTTAAAATACACTTCTTTAGTTTATTGTAGCCAAAATCAACTAATATTTTATCTAACGATAAAACATTAGTTTTTACTGACAAAGTTCCTATAAAACAACGTAACAACAAGTATCTAGGAGGCAAAGATAAGTTGGCAAAGTCAGTATGATACGGAAATTCATTCATACCAAAAATACCACTATATGTATTTTCTTTATTTATATTTTTATCTTTTGGGGATAGTACATCAACAAAATTAAATAACGTATTATTGTTTAATTTTGCAGGATAAAAGAGACTTCCTGTCAAATTAGCAAAATCAATAGAATTAACATCTGGCAATAATGATGGAATGAAAACATGACCATCTTTTTTTAAGTAGTATTTTTGTTCTTTTGTAAGCATGGGAAATAATCCATCCTATTCTAATTGTATAAAGTTATATTGTAGCCACAGTACTATAGCAATAGTATAGATATCATTGATAAGGGAGGCATCGTTCACATTCCCTTATAGAAACCAAAACAAACAATTAAAGTAAATTCTCAGAGTTGGAAGTTTCTGATCATATTTTCAATGTAGTTAAACATTCATACATTTGTTCCATCATCACCCACAGCGCCTTATTCAATTTGATATCCCCATCAATACCATTCACTGAACGAGTACGAGCGCGCTTGCCTTTTGCATTCCTACCTGATAATCCCCCCTTAATTAAATTCTCCTGTAAACGTTGATATACCGTCCAAAGATCATCTTTCTTATCCTCCCAGCGGCGCGGCTGTAATACTTGATCTTCAGTAATAGGTTGATGTTCCTCACCAAAGCGATACGTCAAAGCTGCTTGCGCTAAGGCTTGCTGTGCTGGTGGCGGTAACAATAGTGATTGCATCTGTTCGCGCTTTTCAGCAACTGTATCAAACGTTTCCAATACCTCATAAGCTCCTTCAATTACCTTCCCAACAACATCACCTTTGTGCGGCACTCGCACTTCACCAAAGGTATCTCCGCACACTAAACCATTTTGGCATACAGCTCTAAATAGGCCCGGCAACATCTGATAACTGCTTGAACCATCATGGCTATTTAAAAGAATAACTTCAGGTACTTGGATTCCTGTGATTTGGTCATGGCGTCGAAGTCTTAACATATGCTTGGTGTGCTCTCGACGGCTGATATCACGTACACGAGTCTGGCAGGCAAAGAACGGATAAAAGCCTTCTTTCTGAAGGCTATCGAGTAAGGTAATGGTTGGAATATAAGTGTATCGGTCACTTCTGGATTCGTGTTTCTCTTCAGAGAAAACACTTGGAACAGTACGAAACAATTCCTCAATGGTTAACGGGCGGTCACGACGAATGCTATTCGCCGCACCAAAGCGAGAGGCTAAACGAGTCATAATTAATTTCCTTGAAAATAAAGTAGATAGATAAGACTGAGAGAATAAATTAAGGGAGAGTTAATCGATAAGATGGAAAATAGCTGAACTTTCAGGATGTTGAATAGCGTAATCACGAAGCTGGTAAAAACGGTCAACTAAAACTTCACTTTCTGTTCTAAATGACCACTGGCTATACAGCATCAAACAAACAGCAATACCAGCTGCTTCAGAGCTGAGTTCCGCTTCATTACCATTGTGCATATTGAATAGTGTGAGTTTTTCAGGGGCTAAATCAGGATAAATAAACGCACCGCCATTGGGTAAGGTGCAGTATTCCCAATAGCCGCCCGTATATTCATCACAGAACTGGCCCATGATAGTGAAAATCACCACTTCAAACGTGGCGAAGCCTTTAACGGTCCCAAAGTGGGTTTGCCAAAAATCCTGCCTTTCTGATAGCGTCACTATATTGGCTTGAATATGTACAAAGTCATCACTAACTAATATTGTTGAATTCATCATGTATTTCCTTTGAATAAAGACAAATAAGCCTGTCGGTCACCCGACAGGCTTATTAAATGAGCATAAATTTAAATTAGAAATATCCGGTGTATTAACAGGCAAATAAAGAAGTGACTTAACGCATATATGCCCATTCATTCGCACACGCCATTTTGGAGCCTTTCAACGTGCACTGACTTATTAAGATATTCCCGGGATACGGCCTAGACTTCAGCCCTATGGTTTCATTAGCCAGCAATTTCTGAGTGCTTGTGTCATAGATATCGACACCACATAAATAACTATTTGCGCCTACCTGCCCACAAGATTGAACACTTTTAACTTCCCCTACTCGATAGTAAGTTGTTTCCTCACCACTACACCCTTTATACAAGATACCAATACCAACAATAGCCAATAAAATTATTAGGGTTCTTGAATGATCAATTAATTTATTGAGTAATTTTGAAAACATTATGTTTACGTTCCATTAATTAAATATAAAGAAAAACAGGTACTAATAATCAATACCTGTCATTGTTCGTTGAAAACTTTCGAAATAAGGTAGCCCTCGAATGAAGTCATCTTCCTGTGATAGTTGGC
The DNA here is from genome assembly GCF_028481645.1 of Providencia sp. PROV141. NCBI lineage: Bacteria > Pseudomonadati > Pseudomonadota > Gammaproteobacteria > Enterobacterales > Morganellaceae > Providencia > Providencia sp. PROV141. Next base: position 272,092 of record NZ_JAMPPR010000006.1, read on the forward strand.
AGATATCCTGTCTTCGATAACTCATAATCTCCGTAATATGAACAGCTTGAATTTTATCCAAAGGAATAACGACTAACCGCTGAGTGAAACAGGCAATGAGATACCAATGTGCGCCTTGAAGCACTAAGCGATAAGGTGTCAGTTGTAACCACTCGCTATCTGTTTGTTGAATGCGAATATCAACGGTTGACGTAATTGCCGTAATAATTCGATAAAAACATTCTGCGCTGGTGGGATGTACCTCAATTGATGTATGCCAAGCTAAACAAGGATAATGAATGTCACTATGCAGTAAGTGATTAACAGCCTTGCGTGTTAGTCCCGGAAAATAACGAGATAGCCCTACTTTCTGTAAAAAGGTGAAAATATCGGGTGGACGCCAAGCCGTTAAACGTCCTGACAAACGATATCCCTCTTTATCTGAGATAAGGTCAAGATGAGATAATCGCTGATTAAAATCTCGTTGAAGTGTTCTTTCCGACACGCCAAATTCATCAGCGAGAGCTTTTAAGGATAACGTTTCCCCTGCCAATAATCGGCTAATAATCAGTGATAGCCGAACCGCTAAGCGGTCATGACGAGCTTCATTACCCTGCATATCCCTCATCTCCTGTGCCATATAAAACAAGCCTCAGTATAAGAAATACACCAGACAGGATATGTCGCGATTTAAAATTAAATGAAAAGATTTTCAAGAAATAGAAACATCTAATATATTGATTTAACAATATATTAATTCCATCAATCTAAAACCTTTTGGGAACGACACACCCTGTCGAACCACATTGAGCAAGATATAAACAAAAACGTCTATTTAGCGCTGTTTTGCGCTATACCTGTTACGTTAAAATAACCATCGCCACAATGAAGTCACTGCATCCACTAAAACGTCTTTGGCTTTCACTAATACCGTTTTTAATAGCGTTGATAAGGGAAGTTCATGGATTATGGAATCGATAGTTTCCGTCACACTCAGGTTAAATCCCTGACGAGCAATATATTCAACCGGCTGAGTTCGGTATGTCGTTTGTAATTGACTGACCACGCTACTGCTAGCATGTGATGGCAACGCTGCAATGAATGTTTCCACAAATTGAGCCAATTGATATGACTCTTTCGCTGAAATAGCAATGACTGGATGTACAGGCAAAAAGGTACGCTGAACCCTATCTACTTTTTGCTGTAAGTGCTGATATTGTTTATCTGAAGGACTATGCTGTTCAAGATCCCACTCTCGACATGGTTCAATTTTGTCGGCTTGATTTAAAACAAAAAGGAACCGTGTTTTATCATAGCCACACTGTTCTGTTAGAAATTGATAAGTCAATTCATCCGATATCCACGCACGTTCATCAGCCCTCAATACCCAGATAATTAAATCAAGTTTCGGTAATAATTGCTGATATTGCGAGTGATAAGCATCGTTGCTCGCGATACTTTCACCGACACCCGGTAAATCAACGAAAGTTAATGTTCGTGTGCCTAGCTGCATTTCAAAATGTTTAGCTTCATGTGTACCGCTGTGAATATCACTAACAGGCGAAACATTAGTTTGAAATAAAGCATTACATAAGCTGGATTTACCAACACCTGTTTTCCCCATTAAACCAATCGTCGGGGAATAGTGAATGATGGCATTCAATTTGCTTTCGATTTGAGCATGTAGATGTGAAAGGGATTGAGGCAGTGTTTTAGTTAATACGTTAGAAATGAGGTTTGATGTTGACATAATAAATTATCTCCTTGATAAATAGCAAAGAGATAATGTAGGTTTGAAAATAAATACAATTAACGCGACACAGAGTTCTGAACGCTCTCATTCAGTTCATCCATTCTAATCATACCTTTAGTTTTTATTTTAATATTATCGGTATGGATATAGAGAATAGGCTCTTTTCTGCTTTTTGAAACTAAACTCATGAAATAACTAGTCGGTTTTTCCGTACCTAAAAAATCAATAAAATACCCACCATATTTCCCTTGAGTTAAACTAAACTTAGGTTTCCCTTCATTATTAAATTTCGTCATGTAATGACTATATCGATAATAATTAATGCTATTGTAATCATAAATTCTGAATGAACTATTTTTTATATCTACAAATATCATATCCCATGAAAATTCAATAAAAACCCTCACATAAGGCTCGTCATTATATTTTATTTCTATAATTTTAATTTCTACTTGATTAACCAGATGGATGATAAAATCAAAAAATTTATAAGTATTTTCATTCCCTTTAGCTCTAAATTTCACTCTTTCGCTTATAAGTTGATGAACTAAATCATGGCGTTTTAGCATATTGAGAAAATTAAATTCATCTTTAGCATTAATGAATTCTCCCTTTTTTTCTATTGGTATGCTTAGATAACCATTCCCTCGGCATTTAATAACCTGTCGAACTAAATCAATGTGTAGCTCTTCTTCACAAGTATGACCATGTTTATCATCGTGACGATTTTTGTTCTTATAGTAAATATGCATCAAGTTATTAGATAATTCTTTTGACCCTATTTTAGTAAAATTATCATCCTTCTCATCCTGATAGTCTAAGCTCTCTTCTGGAATTGTATCTTCAAGAATTTTATTAATTGCAGCGGATCGTGATCCTTGCTTATCAAGATAGTTCTGTACTTTTGTCGAGGTAATGTTAACAGTGACACGCTTAGCCATATCGTTACCCTACTTCAAATTCATCAATCGTTTTCTGTGAAAATAGCTACATGGCTACCCTACCTACAATGATACCTTTGCCTGCACACCTATTCTAGCTTCGAATGCAATGGTGTACTTCAATGCTTCATATCCAGATAATTCCCTACAATATAGTGCAGCATTTCACACAAAGAAATGATTTTAAACAAATAAAATAAAACAACAACAGTAATTGAGCAAAAAGCAATCAGTAATGTAGATGCTCTCAGTAATATCTTTTTATCCTATATCGACATTCTGATGCATCAATGTCAGAGTTAAAATAGGCTTGAAAATGACATGGCTCAGTAGGCTAAAGCTACTTTCTAGCGTTGGTATAGTAATATATATATACCTATTCATAGATCCCTAACATACATAACGACATCTACCAGATACTCCTACCCATAAGACAACAGTTAATCTTCTAGTCATTACCATTCACCAATAAAAAAGTACTTACCCTACGACTTTATGCTGTTACATAACGAGATAGGGCAAGCATGAAACCACATAATGAAACTAAGACAAAGAAGCTTAAAACAATCAATCCAAATATCAGTAGGAAGATAGAACGAACCTTAAAAACAGCCTTAGATAAACATCCTCGATTATTTATTATCAGAATAGATCTTCGGTTCCCACAACACACCGAATGTAAGAAAGATTCTCGCGTGATATCACGGTTCTTTGATTCTCTAAAAGCCCAGCTAAAAGCTTATGAGTTGAAAAAACGTAAGCAGGGTCAACGTGTCTATCCTAATGGGTTAAAAAACCTATGGGTTAGAGAGATAGGCCCTAAAAGTGAGAATCCCCATTATCACTGTGTTCTGCTCTTCAACAAGGATGCCTTCTTCACATTAGGTCGCTTTCAATGTGATGACGAGTGGGAGAAAACAACCAAGAATTTATATTCAAGGATCAATCAGGCATGGCATAGTGCATTAGGAATTGAAATGCTGAATGATGGGATTATTCATGTCTGTAGTTACGATATTAATCCTATCCGATACCTGCATAAAGGCTCTGATAGCTTTGAGAAGGATTACAAAAACTGTGTTGATAAGCTTAGCTACCTTGCTAAGGATTACAGCAAACCCTACAAAGATGGAAACCGAGTCGTAGGTTGTAGCCGATAATTAATCACTGAGGAACGGATGTCATGACACCAAGTGATATCCCTTTCCTTCAATCGATATCGCTTCTGAATTTAATTCAAGCAGGAGCTTTTTTATGACAAACGCTACAACGACTTCAACACCCGCTTCTCTTCTCGCAGACAAGCTTATTGATATGAAATTCATTACGCAGTTAACAGGCTTAACCGATAAGTGGTTCTATAAACTCATTCAAGACGGTGAGTTCCCTAAGCCGATTAAATTAGGTCGTAGCTCACGCTGGCTCAAGAGCGAAGTGGAACTATGGCTATCTGCACGAATTCAACAATCACGCGCTTAGTTTTCACTGACTCATCCTCTCTTCTTTTCAGCATTCTCCAAGCCTGTTAGACGGTACTCCGTCGGGTTTCGTGCGCCTGTTAAGAAGAGATAATTTCTTACTAGGGTAACCATGCTATGACAACAACATTACCAGAATTAGAGACGCCTCGCCTGTATATTGCAAATACCCCGAACCTTAAGCCTATCGGTGTCCGAGCGGCGGTTAGTGACCCTTTAGTACAATACACGTGCCTTCATTGTGGAGAGAATCTGAGCTTAATAACCGATGACGAAACTTATTGGTTTGAGCATAGTGATAAATCATCAGAGAAACGTTGTATCCACTGCTTGAGTTTTATCAATCAGCAAATCAGAAATGAAATGCAGGAAGGTATTTATCGATGGTTAAAACCTTTAGTGCCTATAACAGACTGGTTTTGTGTGCTTTGCCAGAGTGAATACAGCGGTTCAAAGTACTGTCCTACATGTCAGGATGGTATCTATAGCATTGCTGCACTAAGTAAAGATTAAGGTTGATTAAAAGGAACATACTACAAAATAGGGGCTTCAGTGCAAGCCCCCATTAATAAGAAACGTTTCGAGGACATTTTGTATTACACGATAAAGAGTTGTCTATATGATTGACATGTTCATATGTCCTACTATTAACTGTGCAACGACAGCATGAAGAACGAGTACCCCTACAATAAATATAGGCTATCAGGCAGACAAGTTTTATGCTTCACTGAAGGGGTAGGATATGCCAGTATAATGACTCAAATAAACTACAATCTAGTACGTTTAGAGTGGATCACAAGTAAGATAATTAGAGGACCATCATGCCAGTTTTTCGTAATGCACTGCTTTCTTTTTTCGCTGTAGGGTTACTCTCTCCAATAGCGATGGCAAGTACCCATACCGTCACTGTCTTCCAATGTGTCAATAAAAATCAAAAGCAAGTTAATATTAGCCTTGTGAATGAGCAGTATATTTATCAGTTCGGCAAGCTCAATCAAAAACCTGATATCGTTATTACTAGAAAACCAGAACAATTAGAAGGGCGTTATTTAAATCCGAAAGGAGATACGGGTACAGCCCAAATCTATGAAATGGACTTTAGAAATGGCAACTATACTTATACCATTTCCTCTTCTTATTTTGATTCAAGACATGAAGCTCAAGTGGATGTATATCAAAACGATAAATTGCTAACTACCGTCAATTGTTTACCGAATACTATTGTTGATAACCTTAGTGAACATATTTTTGATTTGCCAAGTGGCTATTAAATCGTCACAACGGAAGTTAAAATTTCAGTAGCATAATCACTGAACTATAGCAGTATTGCTACATTATCTAGATTCCCTTTAAAATATATTGAGATCAGGGAAAAATTAGATAATTTATTTTCAATGTACACTTACCACAGGTAACCGAGCCACCCATAATGCTATCATTTTAATAAACTAAGATATTTCTCCCATGTTTTATCAATCTGATGAGCTATTTATTGGTGTACTATAAAGTCAAAAATACACGGTATATGATAAGCTAATGGAGTGTTTTATGGTTATAATAATTTTCACCTTACAACTTTTTAGAAATAACCAACTCCGTCAATGTAATCATTCGATTATAACGCATAATTAATTGATAGAAAAATAATGCTGAAATAACTAAAGCCATATACCCATATGTAGCTCCTATAAGCCAGCCATTTTCTGAACTTAATGTTGTAACCGTAGCAAAAGCAGACATAATTCCCGGTAATATTCCTAGCTTATCAATAGGCCCAATTATAAGTAACATTCTTTTCTCTAAGAAATTTTTTTCGTGTTTTATCTCCATTAAACCCAACTCTAGCTCTACCTTATCTAAGGAGGCTAGCTTTTGGACATATTTTTGATCAATTAAAGCCTCACTTTTTATATTTAAATTTATTGCAGAGTTAAATGGAAGAAAAAAACCATTTCTTATTTTACTTCTGTTTTTGTATGCTAAAAAAAATGGAGCTATTATAAATGATAAGTATACAAAAATAAGAATTGATAATGCAACAATTAAGATTTTTTCATTACTTTTGTGTTTAGCCCAAAACATCATTAAGAAAGATAATAATGTCAACATTGACATTATTATCAGAAATTTAAATTGTTTTTTATCTTTCTTTGTCTTTTTTTTACGTTTTTCTTCAATTTCAATACGTTTTAAAATATTTAAATATCTAATAGTCACATTATCGCCTTATCAATAGTTTTAGCTCTTATACTCAAATTTGACTATTTTACTAATTTAAATAGTAACGTCTTAATTACTTTACCAATAGCCAAACCTAGTAACGGTGGCACAGCATTTCCCACCTGAGTATATTGAGGAACTTCAAATTTACGCATCTGCCCACCAGTTGTCACTTTTGAGCGAAATACAAAGTTATCAGGAAATGACTGGATTCTTGCCATTTCTCTAACGGTAAGAACTCTCAATTCATTTTTATCATAATGACATGCATCATCAGGTATCGATAAGGCCGCCGGCGCAGGTTGATTAGGATCTAACGCTTTTTGTGAATGCTTCTTAGTTGGGTGATTTCGTAAATATTCAATAAAGCTATTTTTTGAATCGAAACATTCCATTTTGTTGTTATCTTTTAAAAATTCATAGTCTTTTACTTGTTCCCAGACTACATCTGATAGTGAGCAAGAATCACCTTTCAATATATCAAATATTTCTTTCCTTACCGTTGTACTTTGGCTTTGTTGTACAACTTGGTATAAGCGGAATCTACGCTGAACATGATAACCATTACTTCTATGGTCGTGGTTACTTAGCTTCTCATGCTCTAACAATACGGTTGAGAATGTTTCATTCAATCTTTCAACAAATTTCGATGATTTTGTCGGAAATGTTTGTTTTAAATCATCTAAAGCTTCTTTGACTGATACAGGGTCATGACCAACAAGATGGTGCAAAAATGAACCTTCAAACAACGAAATATTCTTCACTGGGTCATAACATTCAAGTGTTCCCATGACCGCTTTATCTGGGTTATTTTGAACAAGTTTGTAGAAATTCTCTGACGAAGAAAGTAATTGATAATCAATGCCCTCGCTATCAAAAGAGCTTTTGATATCTTCAAATATATCAGAGCGTATTGCTATCATTATAAAGCGAGGTCTGTTCTGTGGGACGCCTGCAAATCTAGCATTCACATGTAAACATAGTGGAATATATTTTTTTTCAGCAAACGCTTTTGCAACCTCAAACCAAGCATAAAATGGCTTTCCATCGCTATCTTTGAATGCCCTTAAGATCCCTGTTACATTTTCTAAAACAGCAATTTTAGGTTGCACATACTCAACAAACTTAGCAAACTCCCAAGGAAGCATATTTTTGTCGCTATCTTTTTCCCGTAATCCAGCCATACTAAAACCTTGGCATGGAGGGCCTCCAGAAACAAGATCAACACCACCACCTGAAAAACCTGATATTAACGCTTGGCGCAGTTCTTCCTTACTTTCAATAAGCTTGTTTAACTCAATGATATTCCCTATTAACAAATTACCTTTCAACCTTTTAATATTTTTAGGGATATCAGTAATACTACCTTTATCTGCATATTCAGGGTATTCAAATGGGTTTTCTCTTAGCCGAGGTAATAACTTCTCATGCTTACTACTGATCCAAAATGAATGTTTAGGCTTTTTATCTTTTTTAGCAAGATCTTGGTAATCTTCATTAAAAAAGTTATATGAAAATGTTTCTGCCGCCATAGGCGATAGCTCATTAGCCAATAATAATTCAAATCCTGCTTTTTCAAGACCTAGAGAAAGCCCCCCACACCCAGAGAAAAGCTCTATATGATTGAATTTATTTTCTTTTTTCATAGCCTATATAAATATACAGTATTGATAATAATTGACAGATTCTAAAGGAATTATTTAGAAATGTCCAGGCCTAAATTTCAATTTCATTGACATAGTTTATCTGAAATTATAGAGTCCATTTACGGCTTAGAGAGAAGCCTTCAGCCCAAGCAAGCAAAGACTTTCGAGTCCTCTCTGTAATTTTTAAGTTTCAATATCTATGCATCACTTATTTATGGGCAGTAAGAAATGGTGCATGTATTTGTTTCTGAAACTAAATTACAGAGAGGCTATACATGTCACAACCCCCACGTATTACTGCGTCACAATTCGAAAAGCTTAAAAAACAAGCAAAAGAAATCAAAAAAGAAAAAAATATATCCCATGCTAAAGCGCTTGAGATTGTTGCTAAAAGTAATTGCTTTGGTAATTGGAAAGCTGTAGTTAAAGCCCGTGATAATGATGCTAGCATCAAAACACCTACACCTAATGTATCTCAGGCTTTTGTTGATGACTCCGATGTCGTTTTAGATGATAGTGACCAACAATTACTTCTGCAGGAACGGACTGAAGATATTGACGAAGCAACAAAATTGCGAGTCAATAATAATAAAAAAGTCCTGACACAATTAGCTATCGAGTTCTCTATTTTTGAACCAACAAAAACTGGGCTAAAAAAAAGTATATTAGATGCAACCCAAGTCGTAAGAACTCACTTTGAGATAACAAATTTTCATCACTATGACTTGCAAGGCCAAGGGGCAAGCGAATACGGTATAAAGAAAACCGCCTTTTTACTCACATCTGAAAAACAGATACCAACCACTGTTAGCTTATATCGCCCTAAAACGAAAAAAGGTGATCCAAGAATGTGGTTCTCCGGTCTCCCAAATTTCACATACGCCGGAGCGCAAATCGCTACCGTTATTCATAATGACTGCGCTTATTTAATAGATTTAAGTTCAGTAAACCTGACCTTAGAACTAGAATCCACAACAAGTCAACTAAAAAAGTTTGTTGATGACTACTTAAGCGAGAATAATGCTATTGCTAATGAGTTACTCAATAAACTAAAAGAATTAGCAAAAACACCAATAAAAGCAACACATGTTGGTGATACCGCAGTAGGTATGTCTATTGAAGATGCATTAGGTATTCAAGCAAACTCAAGTAAGTTACCAGATTATAAAGGTATTGAACTAAAGTCTGGTCGTAATGCCGAGAAAAATAGAACAACAATTTTCGCTCAAGTTGCTGAATGGGAAATAAGCCCCTATAAGAAAAGTGCTGAGATTTTGGATAAATTTGGTTACTTCAGAGAGGATGATTTTAAGCTCTATTGTACCATTAGTACGCGAAAACCTAACAGCCAAGGATTAATATTTAAGGTTGAAGAGGATATTTTACAGGAGTGGTGTGCTGAACATGAAGATGATAAGAATATATTTAAAGAGCACGTAGCAAGTTGGAGTGGGAAACTACTTCGCAAGCGATTGAAAGAAAAGCATTCTGAAACATTCTGGATTGAAGTTAAAAGCCAATTTATTGATGATGTTGAATACTTTCAATTAATTTCTGTTACTCATACAAAAGCCCCCCTCTTGAACCAACTAATGCCTTTGCTTGAAAACGGAACAATTACGATGGACCATTTAATTAAACGTTCAGCAAAAAATGGTAGAGTATCGGAAAAAGGGCCATTGTTTAAAATCAACTCAAGAGATCTGGGCTTAATATTCCCTGAGCCAGTTAAGCATAGTTTGGTATAACTGCTCTTAAGTAGCATATAGTTCAATATGTTATTGAACTATATGCTTTTCGTAAATTTCACATACAACATAAGTCTATAAATCTAATCCTCAAAAAATAGCCAAAAGGTTAATTGGTGCTCTGCCCCTTCTAAGCACTTTTCATAAGTAACTAAATATAGCAAAAAGAGTGGTACTCCTTAGGCTAAATATTAAACTAATTAGATCACTATAATTAGTAAATATATTAGGTTCAAATTTGGACTAATATTTTTTAAAATACGAAACTATTGAGTCTGGCAAATCTTCACTCTTAATGAATAAAAATATCAAAAATATTAGTATTAGTAAAAACTGAAAAAAACCATAAATAAATACGTTCGCTTTCAATAGATTTACAATTTGCCCTAGCCAATTTTCACAAATACAGTAAAATACTATCCGGGATAATTTTAGGTAATTTAGAAAGGGTAAGTCATGAAAGATCAAGATGTTAGAGCCGCTGTGCATAATAAATTACTGAAAAATACACATTTAGATCCTGACTGTCTTGTTATTGATGAGTTTTCCATATCGCTAGGTGCAAGTAGAGCGGATATTACTGTAATTAATGGAATTATGCATGGCTATGAACTTAAAAGTGAAAGTGATTCTCTTGAACGTTTACCAACCCAAATTAAGCATTATTCATCTGTTATGGATAAGGTTACGCTCGTTGTAGCTGAAAAACATCTATCTGGTGCCTTAAAGTTAATCCCCAATTGGTGGGGAATAAAAACAGTCACCGTTGGACCCAAAGGAGCGATCCACATAAAACATATGCGTAGTGAAAAATTAAACCACCAACATGATTCTTTAATACTTGCTCAGCTGCTCTGGAAAATGGAGTGTCTTGAAATTCTCGAACGATGGGGGTTTTCTAAGGGATATAAAAGTAAACCCCGTTTTGAATTGTGGAATGTAGTCGCAGAAAAAATCCCAGTCCCCGATTTAAAACATGAAATCAGGGCTGCATTAAAAAAACGCGTTGGTTGGAAAATTAAGGTTTAACTGGTAAAGTTTGAGCCAAGCTAATGAGTTGTGTAACAACTAGTTTTAAGTGATGTGTATGTGCCACTTTTCTCCATTCCTTCGAAGCACCGGATTTATTTGTACCATGTGCTCTTTGATTAATATAGTCATCGCCCCAGCTAAATAGAGGTCCATATGCAGCATAAACAGCGGAGCTAGTTAAGATATTACAAAGAGCTCTCGTTTGACTCCAACCATTTCCTCTAACAGCGGTTCCTTTAACGAAGATCCACGAAGTATCATCTGAATATCTAATAGCTACATATTGCGACATAAAACGAGGATCTACACTAGTTATTGTAGAACTCGATGTTGGGTAATCACTAAAGCTTGGTGTTCTATTTGAAGTTGTATTTTGAGCAACATAAAGCCAAAGATTATACTCATGCCTTGGAATATGATAGAGCTGATGCTGAGGTATTCCGGCTTGGGAAGTTGGATATGATGTAGATGAAACAATTAAAGATCTCCAATGTGCTTGAGCTACGAGTAAATCAAACATATTTAAAGCCTGTTGTTGAAGGCTAGGGCTCACTTCTTGAATGTCACCAAAATCAATTATTACATCAACTAATGATGGATGAATATTAAATTGATTAATTAATTGACCGAATAAATGCCATGTTTGCGGATTGACTGAAACTGCAATTCCGTTTGTTAAGTTACGCCCAACTGCATGAATATAATTTTGTGACGACACAGGCGAAATGACTGGTATAATTTCTTTACCATTAGCTCTTGCATCTTTAATACACATATCTAATGGATGTTGCCGACTTGTTCCATGTATATCAAGGTATTTTACATCCAGTAAAATAGGGCGATTAGTGATCCATGAAGATGCTAAATTAGAGCCAAAATTAGATAGATAAGAGTTAAGGCTCTTTTTATAGCATTCATTTTCATAGTCCCAATCAATATCTGGTATAGTGATAATTGGAGTTAACCCACCTATTGTCGCCTGTTCTAACAGCATTAACGATTCATATTCTGCAGGTTTCCATTTCAGTTGTGGATAATAGTGATGAAAGCTCATTAATTCTCCTTACTTGATTTACTAGTCTGCTTTGTAGAGGTCAAAGTAGTTCATCTAATTCATGAAACAGTATGCTCATAAAAATAATTAAAAATTTGATTTGTATCTAAATACTAGATAATCAAAATAGTTAAATTTATAAATTGTGATCTAAACCAGTAATTATTTACAAGGTAATAAATATAGTCTATCACAACAGTTTTATTCGTATTTTTTCCTCAAATTCATCCATTAACTTCAATTTATGTGCTAATTTTTTCAGAGCTACATCTTGATTGAAATTTTCTAATTCTTCTTCTGTAAAATGAGCTTTGTAGCAACGATATGTTTCCTTTAGTTCATTCCATACATGTACACAATCTTCCTCTTTGAAATGCTCATCTGCTACTTTACGTTGAGCATCATTAACAATATCACTAGAGTAATAATTAATACAAAACGGTTTCCCTTTTCGTGAATCTAAAAACAATACTATATCAGAATCCGTGAGCCATCCCTTTAGTGCAAACCTGATCGCTGGATAACCATGCCAATGAACAATAACGGAGCTTAATTCAGCATTAAGCTTCACAGACAAAGCGTTATGCAATTGATCTTTATATGCTTTCAATACTTTATCTTGCATTTTTTGTGCTTGCTTTATTTTAGCTAAATTAGACAAGATAAAATTTATATTTTCATCTGAAACTTCTGGATTATTCATTATATTTTCCAAGTGTAAAATAAATTCACGAAGCAAAATTACCCATTTATTTAGTGGCTCTGAAATAAAGTAGCCAGAGAGCTTATCCTTAATAGAATTAATTAAGGTAGCATAACTTATTCCAATCCATTTTGTATTTTTTTGCGAAACACTCCCTGATGGCGACAAAATAATGAAAATACTTTTTTTGTTATCAGAAGCATTCTTTTTTGAAACATGATTTTCATAATCTTTAAATGGGTTATTTTGTTCATGAAAAATTTTATTTTCAATCACCATAATCCACTGCTGATTCTCTAGTAATAAATCAATTCTTTTACCCGTTTTAGTTCTGATTTCACGCTCTGGAGGTGAAACCAGAGAACAGTCTATTTTTTTATATTCGTCTGGTAAAATAGCAACTAATGCTTCAATAACCAAAGCACCTAAGCCATGAGATTCATTATCATCGAGAAAAAATGCAAGAATATCAGTTGTCGGATTTTCATAATACCCTCGGCTACCGATGCAAAAGATAGATGTTTCTTTATCTACGACTTGATTATATTGGTTCAATTCATCAAGAAATGATTTTATTTCTTCATAATTATTCACATTCAACCTTCCTTGAAATTAGATTCAGATATAAATTAATCTACCTTTTCCCAAACCCAAACGCCCCCACATGCCGTTCCCTATTCTCATCCAAATAATCTGCCCACCATTGCACCATCAATCGGCGCTCATCAATGTGTTCGGCTTTATGAATATAAGCTGCACGGACTGAATTACGCTCTTGGTGGCTCATCTGCCTTTCTACTGCATCTTTCGACCACAGTCCTGACTCAATCAACGAGCTGCATGCCATTGTTCTGAAACCATGACCACACACTTCCGTTTTAGTGTCATAGCCCATGACACGTAATGCGTTGTTCACCGTGTTTTCACTCATGGGTTTTCTAGGATTATGATCACCGATAAAGATCAGTTCGTGGTTACCGCTGAATTGATAGATCTGTTTTAAGATTTCAATGGCTTGTCGACTTAAAGGGACTAAATGAGGGGTACGCATTTTTGATCCGCGATGAGAGTGCTTCACCCCTTCTATCGCTTCGCGTTCAGCGGGGATCGTCCACATGGCATTATCAAAATCGATTTCATCCCAACGAGCAAAGCGCAATTCACTAGAGCGAATGAAGACTAACAAGGTAAGCTTGACTGCAAGTTTAGTTAAAGGTCTTCCCTTATAATCATCGATACGTTGTAAGAACTCAGGTAGGCGTTTAAGTTCTAAAGCTGCTCTGTGGACTCGTTTCCCCGTGGCAACTGCACCAGCCATATCTTGTGCAGGGTTATAGTCGATTAAACCGCTTTGTACGGCATAACGCATTATGGCTGTAACACGTTGTTGTAAACGTGCAGCAACTTCAAGACGTCCAGACATCTCTATGGCCTTAATGGGTTCGAGGAGATCGCGAGTTTTCAGTTCGGCAATATTACGTTTGCCAATAGCCGCAAAGATATTGTCCTCAAGGCTTTTGAGTACTCGATGGCTATGTCCTTCAGACCATTTCTTATTCGTCGCGTGCCAATCGCGAGCAATCTTCTCGAAAGTGTTAAATTCCTTTTGCTGCTCTTCCTTTAATTCTTTCTTGAGTTCGCGTGGGTCGATACCTAAAGCAACTTGCTTTCTAGCTGCGTCCCTTCTTTCTCTTGCATCTGCTAAAGAAATTTCAGGGTATACACCAAAAGCCATCAAATGTTGTTTGCCACCAAAGCGAAAACGAAAACGCCAATATTTAGAACCATTGGGGTGAATATAAAGAAACAAGCCATCACTGTCTGTCAGTGTATAAGCTTTCTCTTCAGGTTTAGCTGCACGAACTTTTGTATCGGTTAATGCCATATTCTTTGTCCTCTTCCCCCCGGAGTGAGTATATAAACGAGATATCTCAGATTACAGTCGATGATTTCGAGTGACATAACCAACTATGTACCTACGCCACAGGCTGCACCTGCATTGCACTATCATCGGTAATACGAGGTAAAATGAGTATACATTCATTATCGAAGCGATGTATATACTCAGTTGTATACTCACTCGGAGGTTGATGTGGGTTGAGTTAGATTGACATGCATTGACTGAAAACGCGGGAAAAGCCTTGTAAAACTGGGATTTCAGATACAAAAAAAGACGTCGGTTGACGTCTCTTGATGTTCTTATGGTGCCGAAGGCCGGACTCGAACCGGCACACCCGAAGGCGGTTGATTTTGAATCAACTGCGTCTACCAATTCCGCCACTCCGGCACGAAGTGATGTGTTTCTTGGAAAACGCTGTCATTATACTTGCCTTGTGTCTACTGGCAACACTTATTCGTGAAGATTCAGTTTGTTCGCTTAAAAAAAAAGCATATTCCTTAGAACTAATAAAATCACAGGGAAAGCTTCTTTTGTTTATATATCTATTAATGAGTATGTTAACTTCTCCCAAATTATTTTTCTTATCGCGAGGCTCTGTGACTGGCGGCAGGTCATTATTTTTGTTAGTTTATCTGCAATCTAATGTCAATATTTAAGGTTTAATCATGGGTTTTGTTGGGTGGATAGCAACAGGTATCTTTATTGGCATCTTAATTGGTGTGGTAATGAAGATTTTCGCGAAGAAAAAATAATATTGGCTGAAAGGCCATTTGCAAACAATCATATCGGCTGGCTTCCAACATGAAGAAATCATTTCTAAAAGTTCTGTCTGTATCTGCATTATCCTTAGCGTTAATGGCCTGTTCAAGTAAGACAGAAAAAGCACCAAAGTTTTTGCAAAGTAATGATATTGAATCCTCTGACTGGCAAGTTTTTGAGGGAGATAGAAGGACTTACGAGCGCGTCGCTAAGATTGTCGATTTATACGCTAATCGCATTTTTAATGAAAGCAATGCACGGGGCATGGCTATCATTGTTATCGATAATAATCAGGCGTTATCGCGCTATTATGGTGAAACTGCACCTGGTAATGGTAAAAAACCTGGCCCAAATTCATTAATTCGCATTGCATCAATTACCAAGTTAATGACAAGCGAAATATTAATTAAGCTTGAACAAGATAAGAAACTGCTAATTACGGACCCATTACAACAATACGCCTACCATGGCGTTACTGTTCCTGATAATGCCAGTGGGCAAGCTATTCGCTTATATCATTTAGCAAGCCATACCAGTGGCTTACCTCGCGAACAACCTGGTGGGAAATGGGGACGCCCTGTTTTTATTTGGCCAACTCAAGATAACCGCTGGACCTGGCTAAAAACAGGTAAGTTAGATGCAACACCGGGAACAGAAGCTTCTTATTCCAACTTAGCGTATGACTTATTGGCAGATGCGATGGTTAAAGCTTCAGGAGTCTCTTACCCTCAGCTATTTAACCACTATGTTACTTCTCCCGCCAAAATGACGAATACCACTTACACCCCCAATAATGCACAATGCGCACGGTTAATGGAAGGAACAAAACCTAGCCCTTGCCATAACACTCTTGCAGCTGCAGGAAGTGGTGGTGTGTATTCCACCCCTGCAGATATGCAAAAATGGATGCAACAATTTTTATCGACAGACAGTAACCTAAGAAAAGTCACAGCTGCCCGTGAACAAGGCATCTATTTTCCACGTGAAAAACTTTTAGAAATTAAAGGGATGGATGTTGCAGGCCATGCTGATGGGCTAGGGCTTGGATGGGTGTATATGAAACCGAAAAATGGCATTCCTGGTATTTACCAAAAAACAGGTGGTGGCGGTGGGTTTAATACCTATATGGCGATGATCCCACAGCAAAATATCGGTGTATTTGTCGTAATGACTCGCAAAGATGGAAGTAAATTCAGTAAGTTAACGATTGGTGTTAATGAACTAGTCGCCTCATTATCTACTAACCATGCGTATGGGAAACATTGAAGGAGTACCGCCGAAGCATTACAAACAATGGCGAGCTACACCCCGACTCTAAAACGTGGATTTACCCGCGTTATCACATTAATCGCGACAACAGCCTGAGATATTCAGGCTGTTTTTGATAATTTTACTATTCATTTTTAAAATCAATTCATTCAAATTCCCGATAATCTTTTAGCCTTCCATTAACGCATGAAGGACTAAAATGAGAACAAAAAACCACGCGATAACATCAAGCTGTCAGGCTACACAATACCCGAAAATTAGCCAATTTGAATTAGTAGAAATTTTAAATAACATTAAAGGGCATTGTGCTAAAAACCCAGAATATGTAGAAAATAAGTCTATTGCTACTCAATATCCCTACAAATATTTCGACGGCTCAGAATTACACGCTATCAAAGCTTACCGACAAGAAGAAAGACGAATATATCGGGAAAAGTGCCAAACGGCTTTTAAATTTAAACGACAGAATAGTATGAGAGGTGGAATTTTTTCGCTTGCTCAGCAATTAGCAAACCGGAGTCGCCAAAATATTTTAGCTATCGATAACCAAAGTAATATCTCAGGTACCAGAAAAAAGTTATTTCAACCGCAAACAAGGATAGTAGCCTTTATCAGTGCATTAGGTTACGCAATAGTTGGTTAATAATAACAATATTAATGTGCTATTATTCAAGCTAGTTCAAGGCTAATCTTAATCCCTCTTCAACTTCGTGAATAGGAATTAAAATGCGTATTTCTCCATTTTTTTACATCATATAACACGGCCCTGTACCACTAAACAGGGCAAAGTTTCTGAGTTAGTTCTTCAACTTAGAAAAATCTATAACCACCAAAACACATTCCCCGCCCCACAAAAACCAACATCAATAGAAATAGATCTAGAATCACTCAATGCTCATCCCTTAAAAAACAATCACAAGAAATTAGAACAAACACCTGAATATAAAAAACTTGTCAGTGAAGCACGGAAAGAATCACAAACTTCATTCACAGAGCAAGAATGCAAAAAAACTTATCTTGTTCGCCAGTCATATACGGCGAATGGCGGTATTTTTTCTTATGCTCAACAGTTAGCTAATAAAAGTCGATTTAATGTTGTTGGGATCAAAGGCCAATATATCAGTACATCTGCAAATAATAGACAACAACAAGTTTTATTCCGCCCTCAAAATAACCTATTAAGTATTATCAGTAAATTAGGGAATTTATTACTCAGTAAATGACAATAAAAAAGGCTGTGATACCCAAAGATACACAGCCTTTAATAAGCTATAAAACGTTATTTTCGTTTTACTAATAATACGATACTAACAATTAAAAACAGTAAGCTTGGCAAAATTGCCGCAACAATAGGTGGCACTGAATAAACTAGACTCCAGTTACCAAACCCTTGGTTAAGTACGTAGAAGAGGAACCCCCCCACAATACCTGAAATAACACGTACCCCCATAGGAACGGTACGCAATGGCCCAAAAATAAATGAAACGGCCATTAACATCATGACGGCTGCAGATAATGGCGCTAATATTTTTTTCCACATACTGAGCTCATAAACCGCAGCAACTTGGCCACTTTCTTTTAAGTACGAGACATATTGATACAGGCCACGGATGGAAAGCGAGTCAGCATTCAGTGAAACTATCCCTAGTTTTTCTGGAGTTAAATTGGTTTTCCAATCAACCGTTAATCTCTGTGAACCTGTGATTTTTTTCTCACTACTTAGAATTGACTCGTCCACTTGAGATAATACCCAAAGCTGATTTGTCGAGTCATACTCACCGTTCGCGGCAAACATCACTGACTTCAATTTACGTTGGTCATCAAAACGATATACCGACACATCTTGAATCGATGTCGCATTATTAATCCGCTGAATGTGGATAAAATCATTGGCATCTTTTGCCCACATGCCTTCATCTGTCACAACTAATGAGTTACCCACAATTTTTTCTGCGCGATAATTTCTTGCCCACTGCTCACCTGCAGGAGCAATCCATTCACCAATAAACATGGCGACAATGACCAATGGTACCGCCGTTTTCATCACCGATAATGCGATTTGCAAGCGAGTAAAACCGGAAGCTTGCATGACCACCAACTCACTACGTGAAGCCAGCGCTCCTAACCCCATTAGTGCTCCCAACAACGCCGCCATTGGAAAGAAAATATCAATATCTTTTGGAACAGTTAATAAGGTGAATACACCCGCACTCAATGCCGTATAGTCGCCATCACCCACTTTGCGAAGCTGCTCGACAAATTTAATGATCCCTGCGAGGGAAACGAGCAAAAATAGCGTCACTAAAATCGAATTTAAGATGGTTCGACCGATATACCTATCTAAAACACCAAACATCAGGCAACCCCTTTACTCAATTTAAGACGCATACGGCGCATTGGGACGGTATTCCACGCATTTAGGACTATCGCTAATACCAAATACCCCACGTTCACCGCCCACATGGTATATCTTGGGTCAAGGTCGCCCTTATCAGCACTGTTACGCAATGTACTTTGTAATAAAAAGAAAATGAGGTACAGCAACATTGCTGGAAGCATACTGAGTACCCGCCCCTGACGTGGATTAACCTCGCTTAACGGCACAACCATCAAAGCCATGACGACAACGGAGAAAACAATGGTTAAACGCCAATGAAACTCAGCGTTCACCTCAGGCGTATTTTCAGACCACAGTTGTAGCATATTTTTTTGCTCAACTCGGTCACTACGCGTTTCTGCAGTTTGGTGATCAACGATGGCTTGGTAATTAACAAAGTCAGTTATGCGAAAATCGCGTAGTAACGCGGTTCCTTCATAACGAGTACCTTCATTTAAAACAACGACTTGTCGACCATCAGGGTCTTCTTTCATATAGCCGCTGTCCGCAACCACAACAGAAGGTCGTTGTTCATTAGCGGCGCGTAGCTGTGCAAGAAACACATTCTTGAAGTTGTTACCTTTTACATCACCGATGTACAGCACATAGTTGCCATCTTTAGTGGTTTTAAACTGCCCTTCCACCATTGCAGCTAACCCGGGATTGGCTTTCGCATCAGCCAATACCTGCTCTTGGTATTGGGATGACCACGGCAACATCCACGTAATGTTAGCAATCGCGACCATCGCGGTAATGACTGCAAGAACTAACGCGGCTTTCACTAAAACACTTTTACCTAAACCGCAGGCGTGCATTACCGTGATTTCACTTTCAGTATAAAGTTTACTGTAGGTCATCAAAAGCCCAAGGAATAGGCTCAAAGGTAAGATAAGCTGCGCCATTTCAGGCACACCTAACCCCAGTAAAGGAAGTACTAAGTTTGAGGGAATATTGCCCTGAACCGCAGCGCCAAGAATATCTATCGACTTCTGACTAAAAAAGATTAGCATCAATACAAAAAGTATGGCTAACTGACTTTTCAGGGTTTCCCGTACCAAATATCTAATAATGATCACGCTTATTACGCCTGTGAAAACTTGTCTTTTGGGAAGAAAATGGCTAAGTTCGTTCGATGTCTGCCATTTACTAACATATACTCTAGTTTATTGTATGGCTAGAATGATATAAAAGCATTATCTATACTGATTGAAATATCAGAACATGCTTAATATTCGAGAAACCGGATATACCCGCCATACTTCATGGTGTATCGCGATTAACAGCATACAACGTGAGCTATTTCGCGTATAGATGGTTAGTTTAACATAAAGAGTTCATTCTCTATGAGGTAGATCATGCGAAACGCTAATTTTAGCGGGAGCATCGGCCTTTGTCTTTAAGATTCAGGAGAACGCATGGAGTTTAGTGTAAAAAGTGGTAGCCCGGAAAAACAGCGCAGCGCATGCATTGTTGTCGGAGTCTTTGAACCACGCCGTCTGTCCCCAATTGCTGAACAGCTGGACAAAATAAGTGACGGATATATCAGCGCCCTGCTGCGCCGCGGCGAACTTGAGGGTAAAGTGGGGCAATCCCTGCTACTCCATCATGTACCCAACGTTCTGTCTGAACGCATTCTACTTATCGGTTGTGGTAAAGAACGTGAATTAGATGAGCGCCAATTTAAACAAATTATTCAGAAAACCATCAGCACACTGAATGAAACTGGCTCAATGGAAGCTGTCTGTTTCTTAACTGAATTACACGTCAAAGGCCGCAATAATTACTGGAAAGTGCGCCAAGCCGTCGAAACAGCCAAAGAGTCGCTGTATGTATTTGATCAACTAAAAAGTAATAAAACAGAGCACCGCCGTCCGCTGCGTAAACTGGTTTTCAACGTGCCAACTCGCCGTGAATTAACCAGTGGTGAACGTGCTATTTCCCACGGCTTAGCGATTGCTTCAGGTGTTAAAGCGGCGAAAGATTTAAGCAATATGCCGCCAAACATCTGTAATGCAGGTTATTTAGCATCTCAAGCTCGTCAATTAGCTGATATTTCAGACAGTAAACTCACCACTCGAGTGATTGGTGAGGAGCAAATGAAAGAACTTGGAATGAATGCCTATCTAGCGGTCGGTCAAGGTTCACAAAATGAATCGCTAATGTCCATCATGGAATATAAAGGCAGTCCAGACCCAGAAAGCAAACCTATCGTTTTACTTGGTAAAGGCCTAACCTTTGACTCCGGCGGTATTTCAATTAAACCATCCGAAGGCATGGATGAAATGAAATACGATATGTGCGGCGCTGCAAGTGTATATGGCGTCATGCGCTTTATCACTGAATTGCAATTACCAATTAATGTGATTGGGGTTCTTGCTGGCTGTGAAAACATGCCTGGTGGCCGTGCTTATCGCCCTGGTGACATCCTCACTACGATGTCTGGGCAAACTGTTGAAGTCCTCAATACGGATGCCGAAGGCCGTTTAGTTCTGTGTGATGCACTCACCTATGTTGAGCGTTTTGAACCTGAGCTGGTTATCGATATCGCCACCTTAACAGGGGCTTGTGTGATTGCATTAGGTAGCCATTACACTGGGTTGATGTCAAACCATAATCCACTGGCTCACGAGCTGTTAAATGCTTCTGAGCAAGCAGGCGACCGTGCATGGCGTTTACCATTAGCAGATGAATATTTTGACCAAATCACACCAAATTTTGCTGATTTAGCCAATACCGGTGGACGTCCAGCGGGTGCTATCACTGCAGGTTGTTTCCTGTCTCGCTTTGCAACGAAATATAACTGGGCACACCTTGATATCGCAGGAACTGCTTGGCGCTCTGGTGCCGCGAAAGGTGCCACTGGCCGCCCTGTTTCCATGCTAGCGCAGTTCTTGTTGAACCGTGCAGGCCTTAATGGTGATGAATAACCCGATTTAGCATTTTAGCTGTACATCACTCATAAAAATATCCCGATGAGCACTTATGCGATTCGGGATATTATTTTTGGCTTTTCGATACACATAGAAGCCATTTTGAGGCAGCAATAAAAAAGGTTATAATTCAACATAGACATCATTCAGCGCTTGATCACCAAAAACGTGTAGCCCACATCTCATACAAAAGTATGTGACTAAAGCGAAAGCGCGTAGCCAACACCCCTACAAATTGAAGGATAGCCATTTAAGCTATACCCTAAATAATTCAGTTTGTAGGTAGGCGGCAAGCAATTGAGACCTTAGGAGCATACAAAAGTATGTGACTAAGGCGATAGTGTGTAGCCAACACCCCTACAAATTGAAGGATAGCCCTTTAAGCTATACCCTAAATAATTCAGTTTGTAGGTAGGCGGCAAGCAATTGAGACCTTAGGAGCATACAAAAGTATGTGACTCAGGCGAAAGCGCGTAGCCAACACCCCTACAAATTGAAGTATGACGGGTATATGAAAAAAGGTACGTTTTACCAACTAGAACAGGCATCACCACATCCTGAACTTGAAGCCCATGAATGGCTGGCTTGTGAGCTTGCTGCGCAAATGTGGCGCAGTGGAAAGCGTGTTTTGGTTGCTTGCGAAACACAGCAACAAGCTGAAAAGATTGATGAGGCCCTTTGGCAGCGTGATCCACACCAATTTGTCCCGCATAATTTAGCTGGGGAAGGCCCGCGTTATGGTGCACCAATTGAAATTTGCTGGCCAGCCAAAAGAGGCACAACACCTCGCGATATACTGATTAATTTACAAAATCAGTTCGCAGATTTTGCCACGGCTTTCCATGAAGTGATAGACTTCGTACCTATTGATGAAACTTTAAAACAGTTGGCGCGTGAACGGTATAAAACGTACCGTAGCGTCGGCTTCAATTTGACTATGGCGACGCCGCCAACTTACTGAATACAAAAAGATAATGGAAAAGAAACCAGATAGCCCAATGAATGAGCCCTCGCTCGATAAAACATATAACCCCGCAGAGATTGAGCAATCACTGTATGCTCACTGGGAGAAAAGCGGTTATTTTAAACCTAATGGGGATACCACCCAAGACAGCTTCTGTGTCGTCATTCCGCCACCGAACGTCACTGGTAGCCTGCACATGGGGCATGCCTTCCAGCAAACTATCATGGATACCATGATCCGTTACCAACGTATGCAAGGTAAAAATACCTTATGGCAAACGGGAACAGACCATGCGGGTATTGCAACTCAGATGGTCGTTGAGCGCAAAATTGCAGCCGAAGAAGGTAAAAACCGTCATGACTACGGCCGCGATGCGTTCATTGACAAAATCTGGGAATGGAAAGCGGAATCTGGCGGTACAATTTCACAACAAATGCGCCGTTTAGGCGACTCTGTTGATTGGGATCGCGAACGTTTTACCATGGATGAAGGCTTATCTAAAGCGGTTAAAGAAGCGTTCGTTCGTCTCTATAAAGAAAACTTAATTTATCGTGGCAAACGCTTAGTCAACTGGGACCCGAAACTGCACACGGCAATTTCTGACTTAGAAGTTGAGAACCGTGAAGTTAAAGGTTCTATGTGGCACCTGCGTTACCCACTGGCTGATGGTGCAAAAACCGCTGAAGGCAAAGACTATTTAGTGGTCGCAACCACTCGCCCTGAAACCATGTTAGGGGATACCGGTGTCGCCGTTAACCCTGAAGATCCACGCTATAAAGATTTAATTGGCAAAGAAATCATTCTGCCAATCGTTAACCGCCGTATTCCTATTGTGGGTGATGAACATGCCGACATGGAAAAAGGTACTGGTTGTGTGAAAATCACACCAGCTCATGACTTTAATGACTATGAAGTTGGTAAACGCCATCAGTTAACGATGATTAACATGATGGACTTAGACGGTAACGTTCGTAACGAAGCGGAAGTTTTCGATACCAACGGTAACCCATCCACCGCTTATAGCTGCGAAATTCCAGAAGCGTATCGTGGCATGGAACGTTTCGCGGCGCGTAAAGCTATCGTGGCAGAATTTGAGCAATTAGGCCTGCTGGTTGAAGTTAAACCGCATGACTTAACTGTGCCTTACGGTGACCGTGGTGGCGTAGTTATTGAACCTATGCTGACCGACCAATGGTACGTGCGCACCGAGCCTTTAGCTCGTGATGCTATCAAGGCTGTTGAAGATGGCCGTATTCAGTTCGTTCCTCGTCAGTACGAAAACATGTATTTCTCTTGGATGCGTGATATTCAAGACTGGTGTATTTCTCGCCAACTTTGGTGGGGTCACCGCATTCCTGCATGGTATGACGAAAAAGGCAATGTCTATGTGGGTCGTGATGAAGACGAAGTTCGTCGTGAAAACAACTTAGGTGCAGATATTGCTCTTCGCCAAGACGACGATGTACTGGATACTTGGTTCTCTTCCGGTCTGTGGACATTCTCTACTCTCGGCTGGCCAGAAAATACCGATGCACTGAAAACATTCCATCCGACAGATGTATTAGTCAGTGGCTTCGATATTATTTTCTTCTGGATCGCCCGTATGATCATGATGACTATGCATTTCATCAAAGATGAAAACGGTGAACCACAAGTGCCATTTAAAACCGTTTACATGACAGGCCTGATCCGTGATGAAGAAGGCCAAAAAATGTCGAAATCCAAAGGGAACGTTATCGACCCATTGGATATGATTGACGGTATTTCTTTAGAAGACTTACTTGAAAAACGCACTGGCAACATGATGCAGCCGCAATTGGCTGAAAAAATTGCTAAACGTACCCGTAAAGAATATCCAGAAGGCATTGAAGCCCACGGTACTGACGCCCTACGCTTTACTTTAGCAGCATTAGCTTCAACAGGTCGTGATATCAACTGGGATATGAAACGCCTGTCCGGTTACCGTAACTTCTGTAATAAATTATGGAATGCGAGCCGCTTCGTTCTGATGAATACCGAAGGCCAAGATTGCGGCCAAAACGGCGGTGAAATGAGCTTCTCATTGGCTGACCGCTGGATCATGGCGCAATTTAATCAGACTGTAAAAGCTTACCGTGAAGCGTTAGATACTCACCGTTACGATATCGCAGCGGGTATTTTGTATGATTTCACATGGAATGAATTCTGTGACTGGTACTTAGAGCTGTCTAAACCTGCAGTTCATAAAGGTAATGAAGCGCAAGTACGTGCAGCGCGTTTCACCTTGATCGAAGTGCTGGAAGGCTTACTGCGCCTTGCTCATCCAATCATTCCATTTATCACTGAGACTATCTGGCAACGAGTGAAAGTCGTTAAAGGTATTGAAGCTGATACCATTATGTTGCAAGCGTTCCCTGAGTTCGATGCCGCTAAAGTGGATGAACTTGCGCTAAGTGACCTTGAGTGGATCAAAGAAGCAATTATTGCAGTTCGTAATATTCGTGCAGAAATGAACATTTCTCCAGGTAAACCATTGGATGTGATGCTACGTGGTGCTTCTGCTGATGCGAAACGTCGTATTGAAGAAAACCAAAGCTTTATCAAATCAATGGCGCGTTTAGAAAGCATTCGTGTGCTGGCTGAAGGCGAAGAAGCGCCTGTTTCTGTCACCAAACTAGTTGGTAGTGCAGAGCTCCTTATCCCAATGGCAGGTTTAGTGGATAAAGACGCAGAGCTGGCTCGTTTAGATAAAGAGCTGGAAAAAGTGGTTAAGGAGATTGAAACCATTGAAAGCAAGCTCGCTAACGAAGGTTTTGTAAGCCGTGCGCCTGCTGCTGTCGTTGAAAAAGAGCGTGAACGCTTAACTGCTAATATTGAAGCAAAAGCTAAAATCGAAGCACAAAAAGTGACCATTGCCTCTTTGTAATCATTAAGCTTTAAGTATCTGTCCCTGGCTCGTCGATGATGAGCCAGGGCTTTTTTGTATTAGGGCATTGAAAATATTAAAAATGTGCCAATATCATACATATTGCGACTACCAATGCCGCAATGAAAAACATAATTAATACAAATAAAAGAGATATTTCCATGACAACAGACGCAAACCAAACTGTCCAAGTTCGATTAATTCAACCTAAAGATAACCCAGGGATCGCCGCCGTTATTCGCGAAGTTTCCGCTGAACATGGCTTAACTGCGGACAAAGGCTTTGCCGTTGCTGACCCTATTTTAGATACCTTATTTGAGGTGTATAGCAAACCGCGCAGTGCTTATTGGGTGGTTGAAATGGATGGCGAAATTGTTGGCGGTGGCGGTGTTTCACAAGTTGCCGGTGGTGATAACGAAACAGCAGAATTACAGAAAATGTACTTATCTTCCGTACTACGCGGCAAAGGCTTAGCGAAGCAAATCGTACTGATGTCTCTGGAGTTCGCTAAACAGCAAGGCTACACCCGTTGCTACCTAGAAACAACCAAAGAGCTTCAAGCGGCTATTAAGTTATATGAAAAATTAGGGTTTGAATTTATTGATGAACCACTGGGTAATACTGGCCACAGTGACTGTGAAATTCGCATGTTAAAAGCGCTATAGTTCCTGATAAAGGCAACAAATAATAAAGGATAGCCTTCGCTATCCTTTATAGTCGAACATCAATTAAACATTAATGTACACGATCTTCAGGGTCGGTATCGTCACCGTCTTCGTCGTCATATTCTGCATCTGGGTCTTCAAAATACGTGCCCCAACCATCGTAGTTGATGCCCATTTTCTCAGCCAGTTTCATTAGTTGCTCAACTTGTGCGTCAATCAGCTCTGCATTTAAGGCACTTTCACTGATTACATCACAGCACATCAGGGTTTCACCTGTTTCAATTTCGAGTTCTTCCGCATCCGTGACTTCATAGCCTAGTTTAAAAGCTTCAACAGCCGCTTTTTCTAACAGTGCAAAGTTGTCAGCAGAGAAATGATGCTCAATCGCATACAATGCATCAGGATCGCTGCCATCTTCCAATAATTCTTCGATAATTAAGCGAGTTTCTTCGTACTGCGCATCCAATTCAGCTTTATCTACCATATCCACACCCCTTTTATTTCTTTGTCGCTCGTCTTTCTTTGCGCCATTCTCCCATACGGTTGACAGTGAAACCATATATTTAAAGATAATTTCTTTTGCATTTGGGGTTGATTTTGAATTTTTATGAATATAAATTGAATATTAATTCAAAACAAAAAGGCTACCAATTATGAATCCCCTATATAATAAACCTTTTCTAAGGTTACTTGATTTTACTTCTAGCGAAATTCATTCACTTTTAAAACTCTCTTCTTGGTTAAAATCAGAAAAAAAAGCCGGTACAGAACAGCCCCTCCTTTCAGGTAAAAACTTTGCGCTTATTTTTGAAAAAGATTCAACACGGACACGCTGTGCATTTGAAGTTGGTGCATTTGACCAAGGTGCTAGAGTCACTTATTTAGGGCCTTCTGGTAGCCAAATCGGCCACAAAGAAACCATGAAAGATACCGCTCGAGTATTGGGCAGGATGTATGACGGCATTCAATACCGTGGGTTCGCTCAAAACACAGTAGAACTCTTAGCCGCGCACTCGGGAGTGCCTGTATGGAATGGACTAACTAACGAATTCCATCCCACACAGTTATTAGCCGACCTGCTGACCATTCAAGAGCACCGACCAAATACCCCCTTCTCAGAAATTAAATTTGCCTATTTAGGCGATGCACGCAATAACATGGGTAATTCGATGCTAGAAGCCGCTGCGCTTACAGGTTTAGATTTACGCCTTGTTGCGCCAAAAAGCTGCTGGCCAGAGGAAGAATTAATCAATACCTGCCAAGAACTCGCGAAAAAAACGGGTGCGAAAATCACACTCACGGAAGATGTCGCTGAAGGTGTTAAAGATGCTGATTTTATCTATACCGACGTGTGGGTATCGATGGGAGAAGCCAAAGAAGTATGGGCACAGCGCATTAATTTATTAAAACCATACCAAGTGAATATGGATGTGATTAAGCTCACTGGCAACCCAAATGTGAAGTTCTTACACTGCTTACCTGCATTCCATAATGAAGACACCACATTGGGGGCGCAACTTGCTAAAGAATTCAATATGTTTGGTGGATTAGAAGTCACGGAAGAAGTCTTTGAATCACCTTACAGCATTGTCTTTGATCAAGCAGAAAACCGTTTACATACCATTAAAGCGGTAATGGTGGCGACATTAGCGCCAGAACTTCCTATTAATGTTTTTTAAATTCCTACCCTCAACTCAACCAAATGAGTTGAGGGTAACCTATCATTATGGATGTTCACCTTTCGCCAAACGCTGATTGATACAATCAATCACCGATGGCAAATCCGCTAACGTATCAATCACATAATGAGCACCAGCAGCATATAATTTCTCTGCGGCTTGTTGTTTTAACGAGTTAACCGCATCAACAGTCATCTCTTGATACGCTTCCCATGTTGTACCAAACTCATTGCCTGAGATAGACAAACCAACACTCCACATTCCGGCATTACATCCTTCTTCAATACCAGGAACGGCATCATCCACCTTAATACAAGCTGATACGGAGCCGATACCTAACTCAATCACGTTCTGAAGTGCCATCCAAGGCCCCGGTCGCCCACCCGCGGGAATATCATCGCTCGCGACCCAGTAGTCGGGTTGGTAGCCCAACACCTTTGCTGCTGGAACTAACTTCTCCATCACGGCACGAGGGTAACCTGAACAAGAGCCAATTTTAATATTTTGGCTGCGTAATGTAGCAATTGTGTCGATAACTCCAGCGATTGGCGCAGCAAAGTCGACCACTTTAGCAATTTGCAATGGCATAAAGGCCGCATAGATTTTATCGATATCCTCACTACTCATTGAGCGGCCAAACTTCGCGTTCCATAAAGCGTCTACCTCAGGCAATTTACCCAGTGCTTCAATATGCTGCCATTTTCCTAGCCCCATAGGAATGCGCGCTTGAGCCAGTGTGATATCCATATCGAACACAGATTTAAATGCTTCAATGAAAATCTGAGTAGGCGCAAAAGAACCAAAATCAACAGTGGTACCCGCCCAATCAAGAATAACGGCTTCAATACGGTTCATTTCTTTCCCTTATTTTTCCCAGTAAATGGCTTTTTCTATTGCTACCAACAAGGCATCAATGTCTTTTTCATAAATTTCACCAATGTTTCCAATGCGGAAACAATCACTTTGCGAGACCTTGCCCGGATAAATGACAAAGCCGTGTAATTTTAAATTTTGATAAAATTGCTTGAATTGGTAATCAGGCGAATTTGGCGAATAAAATGCGGTGATAATCGGCGAATGGAGACTATCTTCTAACAATGTGGTAAAACCCAATTGACGCATACCGACCACCAGCTTGTGTTGATTTTGTCGATAACGTTGAAAACGCGCGGCTACGCCACCTTCTTGAGCTAACTCTTTAAGTGCCTGGGCAAATGCTAATACCGTATGGGTTGGAGAAGTAAAACGCCATTTACCATGGAAATCTTCCATACAGCGCCACTGCGCATACAAATCTAGCGATAATGAACGGGAACGCCCTTTACAGACCTCAAGTGCATCAGCACGAGCAATGACAAAAGCAAACCCCGGAACTCCCTGAATACACTTATTTGCCGAACTAATGAGAAAATCAATGTTAAGCTCAGCAATATCCATGGGGATCCCGCCAAAACTGCTCATTGCATCCACGATAAAACATTTTTGATACTGTTTCGCTAACTTCGCGACTTTCTCTATCGGGTTTAAAATTCCTGTCGTGGTTTCACAATGTACCATCGCAATATGGGTGATTTGGTTATCTTGTTGTAATAACTGCTCGACCCGTTGCAGATCAGGCAAAGCTACTTCACCACAATCATAAACACAATGGGCAACACCTAAGCCTTGAGCCATTTGTGCCATTCGAGCCCCATAGGCGCCATTACTGATAATCAAAACTTTCTCTTTATCACCGATTGCACTACCTAAAACAGCTTCAACCGCATAGCTTCCACTTCCTTGAAGTAGTACCGAGGAATACCCTGCTTTGGCCGTTGCCAGTGCCACTAATTGTTGGCGAATATGTTGTACAACGCCTAAATTGTAATCATCATCCCATGTGCAGCTATCAAACAACATGGCTTCCTTCACCGTTTTAGATGTCGTGAGCGGTCCCGGTGTTAATAGCAAATAATTATTGTTTGTCATTCAATTCACCTTTGGTCTATACCAGATTGCTATTATAATGGTCGTAGGTGATTCAAAAGGTCAAAGGAAAAGTGTGCGTGAAACAAAAAATTCATATAACTATGTATAATATGACTGAAACAATGATAGGAAATAATCATGAAATTATCAGCGGATGAAACCCCACAATACTTGCTTATCAAAGCTCAACTACAGGAAAGGATTCAAAATGGTTCGTTAAAATGTGGTGATAAACTTCCCTCTGAACGCGAACTTTGCGCCATTTTCAATACTACTCGCGTCACTATTCGCGAAAGTTTGGCACAGTTAGAATCCAGTGGAGTCATTTACCGCTCTGAACGCCGCGGTTGGTTTGTCACACCTGAGCGCCTCTGGTTAGATCCTACCCAAAATACCAATTTCCATAAACTTTGCCTTGAACAAGGTCGCCAACCGAAGACAGTCTTACTGGATGGAAAGGTCATTCCCGTTCCTCTCGAAGCGATGACTCCCTTAAAACTCCAATCATTTGAACAAATTTATTTACTCACCCGCCTACGTTTTGCGGATGACAGACCTGTTTGTTACTGTGAAAACCATTGCTTACCTGCTCGCGTTCCTGAGCTGCTACGTTACGATCTCAATGGCAGCCTAACCGAGGTATACGAAGCCCATTTCAATTTAATTTATACCAGCATGCATTTGTCTTTTTACCCAACAGCAATGCCGGCGCAAGCAGCACAAGCACTGGGGGTTACCGTTGGTCGCCCAGCCCTATTGTTGCAGCGCTTAAACTATGACCAACATGGGCGAATTTTAGATTATGATGTTGAGTACTGGCGTCATGATAGCTTGCGCATCGAAGTCGATACTTTGTGATTATTTCTGCCTATAGAAAATAATTTTAGCTATTTAGCTGCATTTCATCTTTCTGTCATATAAACCCGTTAGCGTAAAAAACATCTGGTATATACCAGAATACATTTTACCTTAACAGGAGAAAACCATGAAACGCACCTACTTAGCTGGCCTATTAATGGCAACCCTTTGCTCTACCTCTGTTTTTGCTGCTGATGTTGTGACTGTTTACTCCGCTGATGGGCTTCACGATGGCAACAACAGTTGGTATAAAAATCAGTTCGAAGCATTTACCAAACAAACCGGTATCAAAGTACAGTATGTCGAAAGTGGTTCAGGGGCGATAGTTGAAAGGCTAGCTAAAGAGCGTACCAATCCACAAGCCGATGTGCTGATTACTGTTCCTCCCTTTATTCAACGTGCCGCAAAAAATCAGTTATTAGCTGAATTTACGCCAGAAAATGCAGCAAATATTCCTAATTCAAATCACTATTACACACCGTTAGTCAATAATTACCTGACCTTTATCTATAACGCTAAACTACTTAAATCCCCTCCTGAAAATTGGACTGCCCTACTCGATTCTCGCTTTAAAAATAAACTGCAATATTCAACACCGGGGCAAGCAGGTGATGGCACTGCAGTGATGCTTCAAGTTTTCCACAGTTTTAATGGCAAAGATGCCGGGTTTGATTACCTCGGCAAATTGCAAGCTAATAACGTTGGCCCATCGGCCTCCACAGGTAAGCTCACCGCACTTGTCAATAAAGGGGAACTGTATGTCGCTAATGGCGACTTACAAATGAATTTATCTCAAATGGCACGTAACCCTAATGTCCAAATTTTCTGGCCAAAAGATGCCAATGGTGAACGTAGTGCACTGGTTTTACCTTATGTTATCGGTTTAGTGAACAACGCCCCTGAAACAGAAAACGGCAAAAAGCTGATTAATTTCCTTTTAGATAAACCCTCACAAAGCCGGGTCAGTGAGCTTTCATGGGGAATGCCTGTTCGTTCAGATATCACACCATCTGATAAGCAATACCACACTGCTGTCCAAATGTTAGACGGTGTGAAAACTTGGCAACCCAATTGGGATGACGTTGAAGTTTCCCTATCCGATGATATTTCACGTTGGCAAAAAGTCACTGACGGTGAGTAACTTGTGATGTTGATGAAACGAAAAGTCACTACAGCAATGCGACAAACCGAGCACTCAGGGATCACATTAGAATCTTTACGTGTCTCGTATCATAATAATGTCGTGCTAAAGCCCCTAGACTTAACTATAGAACCTGGGGAAATATTGGTGTTGATTGGCCCATCAGGTTCAGGGAAAACGACGGTATTACGTGCTATTGCCGGGTTTGCTCAACCTGATAGCGGGCGCATCTTATTAGGTGATATGGATATCACCCACCTTCCTCCCTACCAACGTGGACTTGGTATGGTCGTACAAAACTACGCATTATTTCCCCACATGAAAGTGGAAGAAAATGTGGCATTTGGTTTACGAGCTCAAAAGCAACCTAAAGCACTCATTAATGAGCGAGTCGTTGAAGCCCTTAAAATCGTCGGAATGACGGATTACGCAACCCGCTATCCTCACCAACTTTCAGGGGGACAACAACAGCGTGTTGCAATTGCTAGAGCGATTGCCGTAAGGCCTAGAGTCCTGTTACTCGACGAACCGCTTTCCGCACTAGATGCGCAAATTCGCCATAATATGGTCGAAGAAATCGCCCGTTTACACCGCGAACTGCCTGAATTGACCATCCTTTATGTCACCCATGACCAAACGGAAGCTCTCGCGCTTGGTGATAAAATTGGCATTATGAAAGAGGGCTATTTAGTCGCGCATGGCGAAAAAAATGCCTTATATCACCGCCCTCCCAACCGTTTTGCAGCTGAGTTTTTAGGCCGGGCCAATATTCTAGCCGCGACAGCACTTGGCTTTTCAACAAATCCCGGAAAAGTCAATGTCAGTTGTGGTGGAACATTGCTGGAAGCTCATACATTGGGCATGCTAGCTGGCAGCCAAAAATGGGTGTGTATCCGCCCACAGCACATCACACTAGTGCCAAACTTCAATGCCACCAATCAACTGCAAGCCACATTAACGTCTACTCGCTGGCAGGGGGATTTAACACATTTAATTTGTGATGTTGCAGGTGAAACCGTGAGTGTCGCCGTCACTCACTTGGTCTCACCGCCTAAAATAGGTGAAAAACTCACCTTATGGTTTTCACCTGCGGATACCGTTTTAATTGAGGAATAACATGTCACATATTAGCGTGCCAAAAGGTTCATCAATAACGATAAAATCCATTTATTGGATATTGCCGCCATTACTGGTGTTAGTTACGCTGTTTTTTTATCCCTTATTGTTGATAGCGCAACAAGCACTACAAAATGAGGCGGGAAAATGGGGATTGGACGCATTTTGGCAACTTATTGAGTCAAAGCGCTTTATTAATGGGTTATGGAACACACTCTACATCACCATTTTAGCCACTTTAGGTTGCCTTGTGATAGGCAGTGTCCTATCGCTTATCTTAGTGTTTATTCCTTTCCCGGGAAGCCGGTTTATCACACAAGTGATTGATACTTTTATTGCTCTACCTACCTTCTTGATAACCCTCGCTTTTACCTTCATTTATGGTTCTGCAGGACTACTCAATGGCACCTTGATGGCATTGTTTGATTTCGAATTGCCACCCGTTGAGTTCCTTTATTCAATTCATGGCGTGATCTTAGCAGAAATTACCGTTTTTACCCCTTTGGTCATGCGTCCCCTTATGGCGGCGCTGCGCCAAATTGACAAGAGCCAGTTAGAAGCCGCAAGTATTTTAGGTGCACATCCTGCACGAGTTATTGCGCAAGTTATTTTCCCAGCAGCACTTCCCGCTCTATTAGCAGGGGGTAGCCTGTGCCTGCTGTTAACTACCAATGAATTTGGCATCGTACTGTTTATCGGGGCGAAAGGCGTCAATACCTTACCGATGATGGTCTATAGCAAGGCAATATTAGAGTCAGATTATGCAGTAGCATGCATGATTGCCTTAATTAACATCTTGCTTTCACTCGGGTTATTTTTTCTCTACAGAATGGCAACTACTCGGCTTGGGGGAAGGAATTAATGATGTTGATTTGGTCTAAAAAAGGGCGAGCAACTGCCACTATCATTGCCATCACCTTATTCAGTTTATTGTTTTTACTGCCTTTAGTGATGATTTTAATGTCAAGTTTCAGCCGCCAATGGAATGGTATTTTGCCTTCAGGGTTTACTCTTGAGCATTTTGTGAACGCGTTTAGTGGGCCAGCTTGGGACGCTATTTTATCCAGCCTAGTGGTTGGTTTTAGTGCCAGTCTATTTGCGTTGTTTTGTGGGCTTTGGGCTGCGTTAGCACTAAGAAGACATAGTGGGAAAATACAAAAGTGGCTGAGTATTGCATTTTACCTCCCTAGTGCCATTCCTTCTGTTTCTATCGGGCTTGGGATCCTTGTGGCATTCAGCCAAGGCTATTTACAGATGAACGGCACCTTTTGGATTGTATTTAGTGCCCATTTTGTGTTGATTTCAGCTTTTACTTTTAGCAATGTTTCTACTGGGTTAGCGCGTATTTCTCCCGATATAGAAAACGTGGCTTTTAGCTTAGGCGCTTCTCCTTGGTATCGTTTATGCCATGTGACCTTACCACTATTAATGCCATGGATGATTTCAGCATTGGCATTAAGCCTCTCATTGTCTTTAGGGGAACTTGGCGCCACGATGATGTTATATCCCCCCGGCTGGGCGACATTACCTGTTTCCATTTTCAGTTTAACCGATAGAGGTAATATTGCAGATGGTTCGGCACTAACGATTGTATTAGTTTCGATTACATTATTACTAATGATGAAATTAGAGAAAGTAGCGAAAAGACTTGGACAAAAATAAAAGTTGTCACGCTAAATAGCCTAGTAAGCCCTACCTACTGGGCTATTTAGCGGCTTGTGTGCTATTCCCACATATACTTATCTTTTTTTGTCCAGCCTTTGGATACCATGCATTCCAAGTAATAATTATTACGGGTGTCTTCATTGACATCAATCACATAGCTTTCCATAACTGGTGTTTGTTCTTTATAGGTTTTGTCTTTGCCACAATCATCATCTTTTTTGCATTTTTTTTCGACATAAGACATAACAGAGCGCTGTGCAACTTCATTTTTGATTGGGTACAAATGAAGGGCTTCAGGTTTACAAACTGCATTCGCCTCAGCTTGAGTGAATTTTGAGCCACCAGAAACAGGTACCCAAACAGATGAACAGCCAGAAAGAAGGAATGCCAATAGAATAAAAAGTCGTGATTTCATAATGATCATATTTAATTAAAAAGAAAAAATATCTTACTCGTACATAAAATGTGTGTAAATAAATGTACTGTATATTCAATCATGTGATTTAATTTTGGTTTAAAAAACACCAATGCTCAGCACATTTCCTATTGAGAGATACTATTTCTCCCATTTTTCAGTTAGTTCAAATATTCACCAAAACGCAAAAATAAAAAAAATGTATTTTTCTTTATGCAAACGCTTGCGTCATAGAATCAGATGCGTATAATGCGCCACAATTTGCCGGGAGAAACCATGAACGCTGCTGCTCTATTTTTTACAGAGAACACCTCCACTGCACTGCCTTCTGGCGGTCTGGACAGCCTGTTTTTCCCCTTCTTATTTATAAAAAAGCCCCTCAATGAGGGGCTTTTTTTTGGCCTATAGACCTAACATGTCTTGCTGACACAGGAGAACAACAATGCCGAACCCTTTATACCACCGCGATATCATCTCGATTAATGATTTAGACCGTTCAGATCTTGAATTAGTACTTAACGTCGCTGCTTCATTAAAAAAACAGCCACAACCCGAGTTCCTAAAACATAAAGTTATCGCAAGTTGTTTCTTTGAGGCCTCGACACGCACGCGCTTGTCATTTGAAACAGCTATCCACCGTTTAGGCGCTTCTGTGGTTGGCTTCTCTGACAGCACCAATACCTCCCTCGGTAAAAAAGGGGAAACCTTGGCCGATACCATTTCTGTCATCAGCCAATATGTGGATGCTATCGTCATGCGCCATCCACAAGAAGGTGCCGCACGTCTCGCTAGCCAGTTTGCAGGCCACATTCCTGTCATTAATGCAGGTGATGGCTCGAACCAGCATCCAACGCAAACATTACTCGACTTGTTTACTATCCAAGAAACGCAAGACCGTTTAGAGAACCTACAAATTGCCATGGTCGGTGACTTAAAATATGGCAGAACCGTGCATTCTCTTACGCAAGCGCTGTCTAAATTTAAAGGAAATCACTTCTACTTTATTGCTCCTGAAGCGCTTTCAATGCCAAATCATATTCTGCACATCTTAGAAGAAAAAGGCGCAACCTACAGCCTGCACAATAACATTGATGAAGTGATGCCAGAACTCGACATTCTGTATATGACTCGTGTACAAAAAGAGCGTCTAGACCCTTCTGAATACGCGAATGTGAAAGCCCAATTTATTTTAAGTGCTGCTGACCTGCATTGTGCAAAACCGAATTTAAAAGTCTTACATCCATTACCTCGAGTTGATGAAATCGCGGTTGATGTGGATAGCACCCCATATGCTTACTATTTTCAACAAGCAGGAAATGGGATTTATGCAAGGCAGGCGTTGTTATCTCTGGTTTTAAATAAAGAATTAGCTATCTGAGGAGGAAATCATCATGACACACGACCATAAATTACAAGTTGAAGCAATCAGCCACGGTACAGTGATTGACCACATTCCTGCTCAAATTGGTTTCAAATTACTAAAGTTGTTTAAACTAACAAAAACAGATGAACGCATCACAATTGGCTTAAATTTACCATCAAGCAATCTAGGTAAGAAAGACATTATCAAAATTGAAAATACCTTTTTAACCCCAGAGCAAGCTAACCAATTAGCCATGTATGCCCCTGAAGCCACCGTTAATCGTATTGAAGATTACCAAGTGGTAGAAAAGCTTGAACTCACTCTGCCTCAGTATATCGACAATGTATTAATTTGCCCAAACAGCAACTGTATTAGCCATAATGAGCCCGTATCAAGCAGTTTCCGTGTGAAAAAAATCGGCAAAGAAGTCGCACTGACGTGTAAATTCTGTGAAAAAGAGTTCGATAGAGACGCTGTGATCAATAACCAGTAAGTTGTTTTTGCGTAGACTGCGGTGTTGTCTAGGTGCAATCCATGTTTATAATAGCGCCTAATACCCCATAAAGTTATACTCAAAGTCACACCAAGCCACAAACACCGCTGTGGCTTGCCACATGACGAGTATTTTCTCTTTACGTGATGAAACGGAGTAGTTATGTCATACGAAATCAATACAGAAAACGCACCAGCAGCGATCGGTCCTTACGTTCAAGGCGTAGATTTGGGTAGTATGGTTATCACATCAGGTCAAATCCCTGTTGACCCTAAAACCGGTGAAGTGCCTGAAGATATCGCAGCACAAACTCGCCAATCACTGGCTAATGTAAAAGCGATTTTAGAAAAGGCAGGCTTAAGTGCGGCCAATATCGTGAAAACAACGGTATTTGTAAAAGATTTAAATGACTTCGCGACAGTGAATGCCACCTATGAAGAGTTTTTCAAGCAGCATAATGCACCATTCCCAGCTCGCTCTTGTGTTGAAGTTGCTCGTCTGCCAAAAGACGTAAAAATTGAAATCGAAGCAATCGCAGTACGTAAATAACGATTAGTTCGAACCAAACACCCCATGCTTTGAGTGGGGTGTCTTTATTTTTCTCCGCTGATTTTGTAATCCCCCAAACGTATTACCGTCCTCATATAACTTCCCGATTTTACACTACAGCTCTACTTTTCCTGTTTTCCGTTGATGGAAATTCGATTACACACACTTTATTTCCATGACTAAAATGAATACTGGCAACTGAAAAGATTTATTTCCTCTGCGCTTTTGATCTTCATACAAATTATTTTTTTCTTTGTTTTAAATCAAATGTTGGCGATCTAAATAAAAGCAATATCCCACATATTGTGCTTTAATTACACCAATTGACACAACATATAGTATTTATTCACATTTTATCCACAGATTAGTACCCGTGATAAACATGGCAAATAGCTGAAGTCGTATTGTGGATAACTTAACAAGGAGAATGCCCGTGGGAACGGTTGTTATTAAAAGAGATGGTTGTCAGGTCGGTTTTGACCTTCCACGAATTCAGGAAGCCGTTAAACGTGCAGCGGCTGCTGTGAATGTTAAGGATGACGATTATTGTCTTCAGGTTGCTTCTGTCGTCACAGAACAACTTTGCAGCCGTGACCGAGTAGATATCGCTGACATTCAAGATGCAGTTGAAGACCAACTGATGGCTGGGCCTTATAAAGACTTAGCCCGTGCTTATATTGAATATCGCCATGATAGAGACAGCGAACGCGAAAAACGTAGCCAATTGACTCATGACATTCGTGGGCTAATCGAACAAAGCAACGTCTCTTTACTCAATGAAAATGCCAATAAAGACAGTAAAGTGATCCCGACACAACGCGATTTACTCGCGGGCATTGTCGCTAAACACTATGCAAAACAGCATATTTTACCAAGAGATGTCGTTATCGCACACGAACGCGGTGAAATTCACTATCATGACCTCGATTATGCTCCCTTCTTTCCAATGTTTAACTGTATGTTAATTGACCTTGAAGGCATGTTAACTAACGGATTTAAAATGGGAAATGCCGAAATAGAGCCGCCAAAGTCTATTTCAACCGCAACCGCCGTTACTGCACAAATTATTGCCCAAGTCGCGAGCCATATTTATGGGGGCACAACCATTAACCGTATTGACGAAATTTTAGCGCCATATGTCGCAATTAGCTTCGAAAAGCACCTAAAAGTCGCCAAGGAATGGGGAATTGCAGACGCAGAGGGCTATGCACACAGTCGTACCGATAAAGAGTGTTATGACGCCTTTCAATCTTTAGAGTATGAAGTTAATACACTTCACACCGCCAATGGCCAAACCCCGTTTGTTACCTTTGGTTTTGGCCTTGGAACCTCTAAAGAAGCACGGTTAATTCAGCAATCTATTCTGAAAAATCGCATTGCCGGCCTTGGTAAAAATCGTAAAACGGCAGTTTTTCCTAAGCTCGTATTTGCAATTAAAGATGGTCTAAACCACAAATTAGGTGACCCTAGTTATGATATCAAACAGCTCGCTTTAGAGTGTGCCAGTAAGCGCATGTATCCCGATATTCTTAACTACGACCGTGTCGTTGATGTCACTGGGTCATTTAAAACACCAATGGGCTGCCGCAGCTTCCTGGGTATCTATGAGGAAAATGGGCAACAAATTCACGATGGGCGCAACAATTTAGGCGTTATCAGCCTCAATTTGCCTCGTATTGCTATCGAAGCACAGGGGAGTGAAGATGCGTTTTGGGCGTTACTGGATGAACGTTTAGCCATTGCCAAAAAAGCCTTAATGACTCGCATTGCCCGTTTAGAAACCGTAAAAGCACGTGTTGCCCCAATTTTGTATATGGAAGGCGCCTGTGGAGTTCGCTTGAAAGCGGATGATAACGTTGCTGAGATCTTCAAAAATGGTCGCGCGTCTATTTCGTTAGGTTACATTGGGTTGCATGAAACCATCAATGCACTTTTTGGCACACAGACCCATGTCTATGATGACGAAAAATTACGTGAAAAAGCCGTCGAAATTGTCAACCACTTACGCCAAGCTACCGATGAATGGAAAGCCCAAACAG
The DNA here is from genome assembly GCF_028481645.1 of Providencia sp. PROV141. NCBI lineage: Bacteria > Pseudomonadati > Pseudomonadota > Gammaproteobacteria > Enterobacterales > Morganellaceae > Providencia > Providencia sp. PROV141. The sequence goes on from NZ_JAMPPR010000006.1 coordinate 311,701, forward strand.
GCTATGGTTTCAGTTTATACAGCACACCAAGTGAAAACCTATGTGACCGCTTCTGCCGTCTCGATACCGCTGAATTTGGTGTGATACAAGGTGTTACCGACAAAGGTTACTATACAAACAGCTTCCACCTAGATGTTGAAAAACAGGTGAATCCTTACGATAAAATTGATTTTGAAGCGCCTTACCCTGCACTCGCGAATGGCGGTTTTATCTGTTATGGCGAATATCCAAACTTACAACATAATGTTAGAGCCTTAGAAGACGTGTGGGACTACAGCTATCAACATGTGCCTTATTATGGTACTAACACACCCATTGATGAGTGCTATGAATGTGGTTTTTCCGGTGAGTTTTCCTGCACCAGTAAAGGCTTTACCTGCCCTGCTTGTGGTAACCATGATACTAACCGAGTTTCGGTTATCCGCCGTGTGTGTGGCTATTTAGGCAGCCCAGATGCAAGGCCATTTAATGCAGGTAAACAAGAAGAAGTAAAACGCCGTATTAAGCATTTAGGTAACGGCCAAATAGGTTAATACTATGAATTATCACCAATATTATCCTGTCGATGTCGTCAATGGCCCCGGAACTCGCTGTACACTGTTTGTAGCAGGGTGTGTTCATCAATGCCGTGGTTGTTACAATCAAAGTACATGGCGAGTAGATTCAGGCGTGCCATTCACCCAAGAAATGGAAGATCAAATTATCCAAGATTTGCAAGACTCGCGTATCCGTCGGCAAGGGCTTTCCCTCTCCGGCGGAGACCCGCTACACCCAGCCAATTTGCCTGCGGTGCTCAAGTTAGTAAAACGCGTAAAAGCCGTCTGCCCAGATAAGGATATTTGGTTATGGACAGGATACATATTGAGTGATTTGACGCTTGAACAACAAAAAGTGGTGAGTTTAGTTAATACCGTAATTGACGGTAAATTTGAGCAGGATTTACATGACCCACGCTTAATTTGGCGCGGTAGCTCCAATCAAGTGATCCACAAATTGCGTTAAATTTGGCATTCCCAATGTAGTTTGGTACCAAAACCTAACTTGTTATCGACCATTTTGACATTCTGCAAGTGAAGCTGCCAAACAGGCAGTTTCGCTGCTAATGCCACAGGGAAACGACGGCAGTAAAAACCGCGGGCAAGCTGTTCTTCCTCACCTTTTAATATTTTAATTTCACCTGTAAATTGAATACCTTGTATTGCATTAACGGCTTTGGTCTGTGCTGATATTGTGCCAGCAACTTGCGGGTTAGCCACCATCAATTGCCCATGCCTTGAATTCGGGTCTGTCATTAAAATCAGGCACATCGTTTTCGCATCAAATGCATAGTAACAACTGGCAGGCCAGATATCATTGTTATGGTAAGTAAAAAGAGAGAAAACGTGTTGGCGGGCAATATAACGTTGGATGTGTTTTAAAGTTTGTTCAGGCGTCATAGCGGTTTCCATATAAACCCGTTCAGAACAAGCTTTTGGGGGACTCCCCTTAAGCTTGCTTAAACTGTTCTGAACGTAGGCGTAAATTCGCTATTACTATACTCTAACTAGCTGAAATATTAACCTAAGTGTTTTTAGACCTATACGCCAACTAAATTCGAGTATTTACTCTAAATAATTCGAGTTGTAGCTAGGCGGCAAGTGAACGAGGCGCTAGGAGCATACATAAGTATGTGACTAGTGCGAATGAACGCGGCCAACGACGCTACGGCTCGAAGTATGACGAGTAAATTTATTTATAGATAGCCGCAGTACCACTCATTGAGTTTTCACCACCAGCAGAAATCACACGGAATGAAGTTGCACCAGCTTCATCAGCTTTTTTGGCTAATTGTGCGGTCAGGTCATTGACACTCACTGCACCTGTTACTGAGACATAACCCGCAGCTGGCTGACTAGTATGTTGAACTTCTTCAGCAGCCATTGAACCGAATGATGCAGCACCTAAAGCTAAAGCAGCAGCAAATAATGTTGATTTTTTCATTGTATATTCCTTCTTGTAAACTTGATTTTTAGTTGGGATTTTTACTGTCCCTCTGTGATATGGATCATATTATGCGCTTTAGTTTGAAAAGAAAATTAGCTAATTTTGCTATAGTTGTTCAAATAATTTGAATCACAACTTAGATTGAGGTTACAAATTTGTGACAGTTTCATATCATTTTTTATTTAAATTTTAATATGTTATAAATATCTTACTTAACGAATATATTCGTTGTTCACCTAATATTTTTCCCTTATAAATCAGCACAGAATGATAAAAACGACACTAAATAATAGCCAATTAAAACAAAATGACTGGTATCTTTACTTGGTGAGAGCGAAAAATAACGCCTTGTATTGTGGTATCACCACCAATGTGCAACGTCGTTTTGAGCAACATAAGGCAGGAACAGGGGCAAAAGCATTGAAAGGAAAAATGCCACTGACATTGGCATTCTCGTGTTTTATTGGTTCTCGTTCAGCAGCGTCGAAAATAGAATATCAAGTTAAGCAACTGAATAAAAAAACAAAAGAAAGGCTGGTCATAGACCAGCCCGATGACTTAGTTAACTACTTAGCTAACTATAAATTATTGAAGTGTGAAGAGTAAGTCACCAAACCTTGGTGTTCTCCAATTTCGCCATTCTCTAAGCCACAAACCAAAAAATGAGCTTGTTGTTCAGGCCATTGGCAGCTTATACCGTGGCTTGCAGCGGGTTCAAAACCGAAACGCGAATAGTAGCGTTCATCCCCCAGTACAACGACTGCGCCATAACCAAACTCATTGAGGCTATCTAACCCTTCGTAGACCAGTTTTTCTGCAATCCCTTGGCCTTGGTGTGCTTTATTTACCGCTAATGGTGCAAGACCAACCCATTGCACGTCTTCATCGTTAACGTCGACAGGCGTGAAGCCAACATAGCCAATCACTTCACCATCATCATTTGTTGCCACAACCCCGAGAGTTAGCAAGCCATCCTCACGTAAATGTTGAACAAGATTAGCTTCTGCTTCAGTTGGAAACGTTTCACGCAATAGTTTATCAATACCCATTGCGTCGACAGGGATTTCAACTCGAATTAGCATGAAGTTAACGCAGGCGATTTATGCTCTACGTCCTCACTCTCATGCACGGTTTTAATTACACCTGCCAATTGTAATAAAGCAAAACGCAACGGAGCTGGCATGTTTTCGAGTTCAAAGGCATCCATTAAGTTTTTCACATAGAGGCCAAGCTCTGTATCCCCTTCAATCACCAACCTACGTTGGAAAAAGAGCGTATCAGGGTCTTCTTTACGCGCGGCGATCAGTACTAGATCATTCGCATTACCACTCACACTAACATCAGCCTCTGCATGCTGTTTGACGGACAGTTGGCCACTTTGCAAACTGATAAACCAGACTAACGCTAAGTCACGAACTTCAACCTTTAGCCATTTGTCTTCGAGAAAATCAAGTTCCCCTTCCTTCACTGATTCACGAAATTGCCAGCTTAGCAATTGCTCGAGAACTTGGCGCTGCAATGCGAATGGGGTTACTTTTAAAGGCAGTTTCAAAAATGAAGGGCCTTTCGTGATGAGTTGAGAACGAATTTTACCTAACACAGTACTGACTCCCATAGTAATTGTCTGCCCGTTTTCGTGTAACTACTTAACAGCAGTAGCAGCTCGAATTATTTAGGGTAACATATTGCATATTTAGACGATTAAATTTTCGACGCTAATAACCCCATTTATTGAAGTCATTAACCTAACATTTGACTCACGATAAGTTATCTTGCCAAAAAATGATATTATTGGCTTGATCCTATATCAATTTTTGTCCATCCCGCCAATATTTATTTCTCACTTCCCATTGATAAAAAATTATCCCTAATTACTCATCCATTCCAATAAACGATCAAAAATTAGTCATAAATAATTCATATACCCTATTTATAAAACTTATCCTCTTTCATTTGGTAAAGTTGCTTTATTACCCACCAGCCCCCTTATTTCCCTATCGACCTTAATTAACGAATACTGATATCCATTAACAATTTCTCTGCTCTAAATCAAAATCTATAACAGTTCTGTTGACTAGAATATCAGCTGTTAAATTTTACACAGGGATAGGACAATGGAATTACTCTGCCCCGCAGGGAATTTGCCCGCTTTAAAAGCGGCGGTCGATAACGGCGCTGATGCCGTTTATATTGGACTAAAAAATGATACCAATGCACGGCATTTCGCAGGGCTCAATTTTACTGAAAAAAAACTGCATGAAGCTGAGCGTTATATCCATAACCGTAAACGAAAATTACATATTGCGATTAATACATTTGCACATCCTAATGGTTACGAACGTTGGCAAAACTCCGTCGATCTTGCTGCAGATCTCGGTGCTGATGCCTTGATCTTAGCCGATATTGCCATGTTAGAGTACGCTGCCAATAAATACCCGCATATTGAAAGGCACGTTTCTGTCCAAGCCTCAGCAACCAACACTGAAGCCATCCGCTTCTATGAACGTAATTTCCAAGTCCACCGCGTTGTCCTTCCACGTGTGCTATCTATTCACCAAGTAAAACAGTTAGCCAAAAATAGCCCTGTCCCACTGGAAGTGTTTGCTTTTGGTAGTTTATGTATCATGGCTGAAGGGCGCTGCTATCTGTCTTCTTATCTCACAGGTGAGTCACCAAATACGGTAGGCGCATGCTCTCCAGCCCGTTTTGTTCGTTGGCAACAAACGGAGGAAGGAATGGAATCACGCCTCAATAATGTGTTGATAGACCGTTACCAAAAAGATGAAAATGCAGGCTACCCAACGCTATGCAAAGGACGTTATCTTGTCGATGAACAGAAATATCATGTCCTTGAAGAGCCCACCAGCCTCAACACCATTGAATTATTACCTGAACTGATGGCAGCTAATATTGCCTCGGTCAAAATTGAAGGCCGCCAACGCAGCCCTGCTTACGTGACTGAAGTAACGCGTATTTGGCGCCAAGCCATCGACCGCTACAAATCCAACCCTAACAGCTTTGTCACTGACCCGAAATGGCTAAAAGCGTTAGGCGGGCTTTCTGAAGGAAGCCAAACCACATTGGGTGCCTATCATCGTAAATGGCAGTAATTTAAAAGGTAAATATCATGCAGTACTCGTTAGGATCTATTCTTTATTACTGGCCAAAACAAACGCTGGAAGATTTTTATCAACACGCCATGCAAAGTGACGCTGATATTATTTATCTCGGAGAGACGGTATGTAGTAAACGCCGAGAAATGAAGCCCAATGACTGGATAGAACTCGCACAACAACTCGCCAAGAGCGGCAAGCAAATTGTTCTGAGCACCCTTGCTCTTCTTCAAGCGCCTTCCGAACTTAAAGAGATCAGCAAGTTAGTTGATAATGGTGAGTTTCTCGTTGAAGCCCATGATTTTGGTGTGATCAACATGTTAGTCGAAAGAAACCTTCCTTTTGTCGCTGGTCACGGTTTGAATTGCTATAACGCACAAACCTTAAATATTCTCTTACGCCAAGGTATGGTGCGCTGGTGTATGCCTGTAGAGCTTTCCCGAGATTGGCTAGTCAACTTACTCCACCAGTGTGATGACATCGGTATTCGTGGCAAATTTGATGTTGAAGTAATGAGCTACGGTCACTTACCACTTGCCTATTCCGCACGCTGCTTTACTGCACGCTCTGAAAATAAGCAAAAAGACGAATGCGAAACTTGTTGTATAAACTACCCACAGGGGCGCCAGGTGCTTTCTCAAGAACATCAACAGGTGTTCACGTTGAATGGCATCCAAACGCTCAGTGGCGCTTGCTATAACCTTGGCAATGACCTGCATTCAATGCATGAGCTTGTGGATATTGTACGTATATCCCCTGAAGGTATTGAGTCCCTTGAGATATTCAAGCAATTTAAAGCGAATGAAAATGGGGATATTCCATTGAATATTTCAGATAAAAATTGCAATGGTTATTGGCGACAAATTGCAGGATTGTCGATGGTACCTTAAATCAATTACCCACCTCATAACCACCTATCCTCAGGTAGTTATGAGGTAAATAAAATGATTGATATAGACCCATGCACCGTTTCTTGACGTGCAAAATCCCGCCTTACCGAATGCAGCCAAACAACTATCCCTGCGGCTATACGTGATGCCTATCAAGTATTTGCCTCAATGCTAAGTACAGGGGTCCCTCCTGATGACTGGGAAACCTTAAGCCAAGAAGCAAAAATGACAACAAAAGCCGTTGATCCTAACTCAGCAATAGATTTCCTACTCAAAAATGACGGTTAATGCCGATGCCTGCGCCAGCGGTTAAACATATGGCTAATATGACGTAACTCACCATCTCTTAGCATACCAATAAACACACCAATAACCGTGTAAATAACGCCTAGAATCAACATCATCACAATATCCATTAGCACATCACTAAACGGTAAGCCCATTTGATTAAGGCCTGCCATGGCATTCGTCGCCCATGTTGATGGCAATGCTGAAGCAATCATACGCACCCAATCCGGCATCGCCTGTAGTGGCCAAATCGTGCCTGACATATAAAACACCGGGGTGGTAATAAATGCCAAAGTTAAGTAAATCATTTCAACACTACGCAAACATTCCGTTACTAACTTGCCAAGCCCTAAAACAGCCAATAGGAATGGGAACGTGAACATCCAAATCACATACAATGGTGCTTCTTGTCGGTAGCCCAATACCCATGGCCAAAGCGCGAAAAATACAGTAGATAAAAATAACCAGATCGGAATTAAAGCTGATAACGCCCCTAAATAAACGGCTAATGGTGGCTTTCCTTTAGGTGTAGAACGCACCGCGATGCTGACTCGTACACAGGCAATCAGTAAGGAGTGCTGCAATAACATCACCAATAAGCCAGGAAAAACAATCGCTGCAAAGCTGATCCCTGGGTTATACAATGGCTCAGTTTCACTGCGGATAGGGGTAATAATCACTTTAGCCTGCTCTTGGCTATAACCGGCTTTAGTGAGTAATTGGGTGTTATAAGCATTGAGCAAGGTTTGGTAGGCTTTTGATAACTCTTGCTGAATTTGCCCACTCGCTAGCCGGTTGGTTCCATCTCCATACACTGGCACCGTGATATTTTTACCGCTCAGTAAATGTTGTTGAAAATCCGTTGGAATGATAATTATCGCAAATAGCTTTCTCGCAATCATGTCCTGACGTGCTTGAGCAAGGTTATCATAACTTTGCAATTCCACTTTCGGTGTCGCATCGAGGTCACGGATTAACTCGCGGCTTGCTGTGCTGTGGTCCATATCAATCACAGCAACAGGTAAATCCCAAAGAACCGGCTTTGCATACACTAAGCTCATGACGCACAGAGAAACCAACAATAATAGCCACATCGGTTTTTCCAGCATTCCCAGCAGTACTTTACGGAAGGTTGCAAAATAAATAGCCATCAGACAACCCCTCCTTGGTTTTCTAACCGTTTGACTAAACGCTTACGAATTAAAAAGCCAATGACAAATGGGTAAATCAATAAAAATAGACACACTTGAACAATGCGAGCAAAGGAAATTTCCCGCAAGAAAATATCAAACATAGCATTCAATGTATGTGTAAGTGGTTCAATATTCGAAATAATCTGTGCAGGCAATATCATTGATAGTTCCGGTACCGCCATACCCGAAAAGGCCAAAGCGATACTCACCAGCATCCCTATCAAGCTATACGCCATAATGGCACTTGAGGTAAAACTAAACAGCAATAAACCAATACTCTGCGCTGCTATGACATAGAAAAACCCTAATATAATCATATACAACGGATTTCCTACCACTTTAGCATCAAAAATAGTGACTAATGCCGCAATCTCTACCGCAAGTAATATACTGAAAAATAAGGTATAAGGGGCTAATTTCCCAAGTAGCGCCATCACAAACGGCTTAACGCTTTGTAAGGTAGAGCCTCGTGACATCGTATAGATTGTTGCTGTAACAACAAATAGCTGCAGCATATGAATAGTTGCGGCAAACTGTTGATAATAAATATAACTACCGCTCGGGTTGAATAAACTGTCATAAGAAAGTGTCACTTGGGCTAAGGGAGGTAACGCCTTTCCCATTGACTTGGCCATTTCTTGGCGATACTTCGCATTCAACTCTGCCACTAACCCACTAAAATCTTGAATCGCATAACTGCCTGATGCATAGAAGAGCGCATTATAATACATACGTAACTCAGGTTGACGCCCCCGTAAGACATCTTCTTCAAAGTTATGAGGAATATACAATAACGCGTAATCTTTTGAACTACCGAGTCTTTTTAATGATGTACTGAGATTGTCATCAATGGTTTTCACATCCGCATGTGGACCGGCATCGAGGTCACGAATAATTTGCCGAGACACTGGGCTATGGTTATTGTCCACCACAGAAACGGGTAAATCCATCAATGTCCCCTCTGAAAAGTTAGCACTAACTAACGTAAACAGCATTAATGGAAACAGCCAGCTTAACCAATGAAAAACAGGGCTACGAATAGCCATTTGGGTTTCACGGCTAAAGGCGTGCTCAAAACCGTGCCAAGCGAACTTAAATTTCATGGCAACACCTTTTACTTATCCCAGTGCCATAACACACTCATACCAGGCCTTAGCCCTTCAATCGGCTCTACAGGGTATAAACGAATTTCAAATGTTTTTAAATCGAAGTCACCGGTTGCACGTGTCGCTCGTTTTGTCGCATAGTCACCTTTCGGTGCAATATAGCGAACCTCAGCTTCAATCAACTTGTTCCCCAAGGCAGGGACATCCAGCTGTACTTTGTCACCTTTTTTCACATCAACTAAAATATCTTCTCGCAAGTTATAGACAAAATAAGCTTGAGGAAGTCGAATTAATGAAATTAAAGGACTACCGGCATTGAAGAGCTCACCTATTTCAGCGGGAATAGGACCAACCTCACCATCTACAGGGGCTTTTACTTGCAAGTCATCAATTTGAACTTGGATTTCAGCAAGTTTATGCTCTGCTTGTTGTAATGCCGCTTCATATTGTTGGCGTTGCTCTATGCGGTCACCATGTAAGCCCTCATCTAAGCGCGCTTTTGCACTTTGCACTTGCGAAAAAGCCACATCTTTGGCTTTACGTGCATTATCAAGTTCATTCGCGGAAACATACCCTTTACCTTTCAAATTACTCAAACGAGCATATTCACGAGATGCATTTTGATATTGAGAATTGGCTTGTGATAATGAGGCTTGTAAATCGCGGATGGTTTCAACACGAGTCCCATTCATGGATTGTTCTAGTTGCGCTTTTGCTTGGTCTCTCGCGGATTTCGATGCTTCATATTGCGCTTGCAGTTCTGGGCTATCTAGGGTTATCAGTAATTGCCCTTGTTTGACATCATCGCCACGCTCTACGTGGCGTTCAATCACTCGTCCTTTTGCCTTCGAGGTGACGATGACCTCAGGTGCATCCACCTCTCCCTGTAACAATAAATATTGGTTATGGGAATGAAAAAGTGCCGCTGCTGCGATTAAGATAAGCATCAGCAAAATCAGTGCTATTGTTCTTTTTTTCATTATTTATGTGAACCTTAAATAATAACGGGGGAAACTATCATCCCTAGAGTATGACAAGAAAGTTAAATACAGCGTTAATAAATTCGTGCGCAAGATCACGAAAAGGTAGGACATTGACTAATATTGGAGCGATTTCTACCTTATGTCAAATAATGATGAGTGTACTTTTCTCAAATGCCGATTACTTAGCCAATGACTTACGATATAATGACTAGCCAAATAAATACTAAAAATAGATAACAATAGTAAATAACTCAACCCCAAATAAGAATCCCACAGCGTGAAACATAACGAGCCAAGG